>CANHIY010000032.1 GCA_947461175.1 Bacteriovoracaceae bacterium | reverse complement strand
CTCCGGAAATAATCGCACCAGCATGTCCCATCCGCTTACCCTTGGGGGCCGCAGCTCCTGCAATAAAACTCACCACAGGTTTTGTCATATTGGCCTTGATCCAACGGGCAGCTTCAGTTTCTGCTGTTCCCCCAATTTCCCCAATCATAATCACTGCTTTCGTATCAGGATCGTTTTGAAACATTTCCAAGCAGTCGATGAAGTTAGTTCCGTTAACTGGATCCCCACCAATACCAACACAAGTCGATTGTCCAATTTCTCGCTGAGTAAGCTGATAAACCGCCTCATAAGTAAGAGTTCCTGACCGGGAGATCACTCCTACGTTACCCGGCATATGAATGTGCCCAGGCATGATTCCTATTTTGCACTCACCAGGAGTGATCACTCCTGGACAGTTAGGGCCAATGAGACGTGACTTCGATCCTTTAAGTGCAGCCTTCACCTTAATCATATCACCAACAGGGATACCTTCAGTGATACAGATGATCAGAGGAATTTCAGAGTCTATGCACTCGATGATTGCGTCTGCAGCGGCAGAAGGTGGAACAAAAATCATGGCCGCATTAGCCTCAGTTTCCTTAACCGCCTCAAAGGTCGTATTAAAAACTGGAATACCTTCATGAACTGTTCCCCCCTTTCCAGGAGTCACACCACCGACCACATTTGTTCCATAATCACGGGATTGAAGAGTATGAAATGTACCCTGCTTACCTGTAATTCCAATAGTTATAAGGCGGGTATTTCTATTGATTAAAATGGCCATACTATTTTCCTCCTTTAGAAGCTATCACTGCCTTCTGGGCAGCATCAGCGAGGTCATTGGCCGGAGTAATTTTAAGTCCGGATTCAGCAAGAATTTTTTTCCCTAAGGCAACGTTTGTTCCTTCAAGACGAACAATGAGTGGAACACTCACTCCAAGCTCCTTGGCCGCATCAACAACACCATTAGCAATGATGTCACACTTCATGATTCCACCGAAGATATTAACGAGGATAGCTTTCACATTTTTATCCTGTAGAATAATTGTAAACGCTTTCTGAACCGTTTCCTTCGTGGCCCCACCTCCCACATCTAAGAAGTTCGCAGGGGATCCACCATGAAGCTTTAAGATATCAAGGGTTGCCATGGCAAGCCCTGCTCCATTAACAAGACATCCAATATTCCCGTCTAATGAAATATAGGACAGTCCATATTTCCCGGCTTCAAGTTCCTGGGCTGATTCTTCTGTGATGTCTCTCATGGCCTCAATTTCTGGATGACGAAAAAGCGCATTATCATCAAAGTTTAATTTTCCATCGAGGGCGAGAACTTCCCCCTTTTTCGTTGTCACAAGAGGGTTAATTTCTGCAATAGAACAATCTTTTTCAACGTAGAGTTTGTAGAGACCCTCAAAAAATGCCATGGCCTTTTTAAGAGTGTCCCCTTTAAGACCTAAAGCATACCCAAGCTTCCTACCATGAGCGGGGGTTAAACCCGTAGCTGGATCAATATGACACTTTATAATTTTTTCTGGGGTTTCATGAGCAACCTTCTCAATCTCCATTCCCCCTTCAGTTGAAACCATCATAGCGATTTTTCCAACGGTACGGTCAAGGACGATCCCACAGTAGTACTCGTGATCAATATCACAGCCCTCTTCAATTAAGACCTTTAGAACTTTTTTACCCTCAGGTCCGGTTTGATGAGTCACTAGTTGCATTCCAATGATCTCTCCTGAAAGCTTTTCAACTTCTTCAAGAGAGCGAGCAAGCTTTACTCCTCCACCTTTTCCACGCCCACCGGCATGAATCTGGGCTTTTACGACCCAAACACTTCCTCCTAGCTTTTTTGCCACTTCAACCGCTTCAGCTGGGGTGTTTGCCACGCCACCTTTCAAGACCGCGATGTTAAACTGTCGCATCAGGTCTTTGGCCTGGTACTCATGAACATTCATAGGTTCTCCTTAAAACAACATTTGAATAGGACACATTATAGGCATTTTACGAAGTCAGACAATCAAAAGGTCTTGTAAAACGAGGTTTTAAAGAGGCATGATAGAGGCGCGAGGTGTTATAAGATGAAAAAATATTTTATCCTCCATCCAGCAGTTTTTAAACTTGATGGAGGGGCGATGTTTGGAATTATACCTAAACCCCTATGGTCAAAATTTATCCCCGCTGATGAACTGAATCGGATTCAACTGAGTTTGCGGGTCATGCTCATTCAGACTTCTCATAAAAATATTCTCATTGATTCTGGAATTGGAGACTACCATGGGGAAAAGTTCGACGACCGTTTTGGAGTGATTGGGCCTGTCAATCCAGTCATCGAAGCTTTAAAAAAAGGGCCTGGGCTCACGGCAGATCAAATTACGGACGTCATTCTGACCCACTTGCATTTTGACCACGCAGGAGGGTTAGGGCAAATAGAAGACCAACTCCTTGGCGAAATTTTTCCTAACGCTACTCTGCATATACACCGTCAACATTATGACTACTCTTTAAACCCAACCCTAAGAGACGCTGGCTCCTTTGAGTCACAATACTTTAGGCCACTCATTGAACAGGCCGAAAAATACGGTAGGGTTCATTGGTTAAAGGGAGAAGAGGGAATCATTCTTAATGATGGAGAAGATGAACTCTTATTTAGGTGCTCCCACGGTCACACTCCCTGGCTTGTGCATCCTTTCGACTCAAAATTTATTTATATGGCCGACCTGGTCCCAACTAGTACTCATATTCCTATTCCATGGGTTATGGGCTACGACATATCTCCTGGTATCACCACGATAAATAAACAACATTTTTATGAATTTATTATTAAAAATCAACTGACTATGATTTTTGAACATGACATGAACTTTTGGGGAGCAAAGATAAAAAAGAAATCTCCTACAGAAGTGGAAGCAGCTACAAGGTATGCTGTAAACTCTCTTGATCCTGAGACACTTGAATTAATTTTTGACTGATCTCTTTTTTAATCCGTGAGAATTTAATTTTAATTTTATTGTTTACCCCAGAGAGCTTCTTTTCTGACGTAAAGTTTTTTATTTCTTGAAGTTCTTCGATAAGCTTCATGGACTCAAGTCCAATAGATTTAGCTGTTTGTTTAATCATTTCTTCGTAATTTCTTTTTTTAGAAAGCTCCTCTGTAGCTGGAGTCTCAAAGGATTTTCCACTCTCCATGACAAATGTCGTAAGGAATGTTCCAAAATTTCTAGAGTACTCATTTACCAAGGTTTTGAGTTGCTCCTTCATGAGTTGAGGAGGAGTCTGGAGGAAATCCAAAAATAATTGTTCAATTTGAGAGGTAAGAGCCTCGAGAGTTTGAAATTTCAAAACAAGATCTTGCCAGAATGCCTCATTTGCTTTTTTTTCTCTCTTTTTAAGATGATTTTTCTTTTTTTTGAAATTTTCTAAAATCTTAAAAAATTTTTCCGCTCCATCCGGGTAAAGAACAACCCTAGTCCTGGCAATATATTCTTTTTCTGGTTGATTAAAAATATTCATAAGCCATGGCCACAATCCATCCCATTTGCAATTCATGGCCTTCACATCCACTTCGTAAACACCGGGTATAACCCTCACGCCTTTTTTAAAAGCGAATGAGTTTAACTCAGCCACATGATGGGAAAGATAACCCCGGGAAGTAAAACTTATTTCTTCATTTTTAAGTGACAACAATTTGCCGCCTATGGAGTGAAAAATGGCTTCCACGTCACATCTCTGATACCCATTTGACACCAGCCAGATTTGAGAGTGATCCTGAGCAAAATACTCTCTAAAAAAAATCCCTTTATCCCAACCTTCAAAAATATTTTCTTTAAGAATACGCTGATGGAGATCGGGTGACATTTTATTAAGTCTTGAAAAGTAAAATTTCTCCTGGGTACCCTTTAGAAAAACTAATGAAGAAAATATTAAGCCGATGAATAAGAGAAAAATGAGTTTTTTTGAATTAATCGTTATTTTTTTTATCTTAAATTTTACTTGAGTTTTTTTTATCTTTTCATTTGGAACAGGAGGAGGAAGTTCATCTTCATAGACTTCTTGTGGTTGTTTTTGGTCTGATTTTTTAAAATCAAGATAAGTCTTAAATGCAACAGCCTCTTCCAATCCTTCAGTCCAAATTTTACTTTCTAAGAAAAACTTTTTTTTGTCGTATAAATTGATCAAATGACTTAACGAGTAAGGCCCCGTATGCCCATTTGGCAACAAGATGAACCATCTTTTAGAATTCTTGTCAGTCCAGATAAAATTTGACACTTTCATGTAATAACCAGTTTGTATTAATAAGATCTTATGATGAAGGTGTTTATGACTCAATCACAAAAAAGGTTTGAGGAATCCCTTGGCCTATTATTTAACAAAGCCCCCAACCCTCAAAACTCCTGTCTGTTTTTAAAAAGCTCATCGGATGAGGGAGTCATCAGAAATGGAGGAAGAAATGGAGCACGCTTTGCTCCCCAATCTTTTTTGTCCACTTTCAAAAAATTTACCCTCACAGAAAAGATCAAAAGTTACAGCTTTAAGGAAATGGAAGTCAGTAACCAAGAAGAAGAGAGAGTGGATTTTCATAGGTCCCAAGAACTTGAGTCAAAAAGAATTCAATCTATTTTAGACAGCTATGACTTCTCGAGAATTTATCACATTGGAGGAGGACATGATCATATTTATCCCCTCTTAAAAGCTCTAGGTCATGCTACAAAAAAACTCATCATCATCAACATTGATGCCCACGCGGATACGAGAACAGACACGGAGTTTCATTCAGGAACGCCCTTTAGACAAATGGCCAATGAATTCTCTGGAGAATTCCATCTTTTTCAAATTGGCCTACACCCCTTCTCGAACTCTTTTTCCACTCTGAGCCCTTTGGAGAAGAGTCAGGTAAAAATCCTTTGGCGAAGTGACTTAACTGACTCCTCTCTAAAATCTTTTTTTGAAGAGATTCAATCTTTGGTTGAACCTAATTGCAAAGTGGTCTTTAGCATTGATGCCGATGCTCTTTCAGCAGCTGAAATTCCAGGAGTCAGCGCAGTTAATCCGGCCGGACTAACTAGAGAGGAATTACTAAAAATCTGGAAGCTTTATAAAAACTTGCCTCTTACTCATGGGCCTATTACGGGAATTTATGAGCTCAATCCTGTCTACGACCACTTATCTTGCTTGAGCATGAAAACCATGGGAAGTTTTGTATTTGACACTCTCTAAGAAACAATTTGTTAAATAAAAAAGCCCATCCTGCTGATGGGCTTTTTTTACGAGAGATTCATGGAGAAGCCAAAAAAATCCTTTTTTTAACCCCAACACACACACAAGAAACTACCAGCAAATTGCATGCCAAGAGGTGCATACAACCAGTTTACAAACTTTTCAAACACATGACGCAACCAGTAAGTGCAGACAGGACAGGTTTATGACACTACACCTCACTCCGTTGTCAAATAATTGACAAACCTCCACATATAACTACTGAGTTCATTTCTCAAATTTTTGCTTCAAAAAATAAGACTTTCCAAGCATAATGCGAACAACAAAAAGATAGCTGTTTAGATTCTTATTACTTCAAAGGAGAAGTTTAATGTTTACACGTACTTTTTTCACAACTCTTATGGTCGGTTTTCTTGCAATTGGTTGTGCTTCAAAAAAACCTAAAAACGGTCAAGATGGTGCAGGCAAAGGAGCCAATGGTGCCAACGCTGGTCTTACTCTTGAACTTAACGGTGATTCAGATAGCGGTAAAGCTGGTGGCTTGAAAACTATTTACTTCAGTTTTGATTCGGCCAACATTGAATCAGACACTAAAGATTCTCTAAAAGAAAATGCTGAGTTCCTTAAGACAAACACTAATATTGACGTTCAAGTTGAAGGTCATTGTGACGAGCGTGGAAGTAGCCAGTATAACCTTGCTCTAGGCGAGCGTCGTGCGAAAGCCGTTCGTGATCATCTTGTAACTCTTGGAGTAGAAGCAAAAAGAATCACCACTGTTTCTTACGGTTCTGAGCGTCCAAAGGCACAGGGTCAAGACGAATCAGCATGGTCGCAAAACCGTCGTGCTAATTTTGTTGTCACTGCGAAATAAGGTTAATGAGATTTTTTTCATTACTGTTGTTAATGATAACCGTGTCGTGTGGTCTAACGACCACACGACCTAAAGTTGAAATGAGCCTCTCACAAGCTGCCTTCATGGCCGCTAAGGAGGCCGGTGCTGATGTTCACGCTCCAAATACATTCAGAAAAGCTGAAGATTTCTATCTAAAGGCAAAGTCCGCTTACAGAAGAAAGTATTTTAGCAAGGCCCAGGAATACGCTCTTACATCGAAAAAATACTCCGAACAGGCAGAATATCAGGCCATCAGAAAAAAGGCCCTGGAAGGTAATGCGGAATAGATAAAAGTTTTGTAATATAATCTCACAAACTAAAAAGGTGTAGAGGTATATGACAAAATTGTTTCCCATACTTATGATCTTTATTTTTTCAACCGCCTGTATTAAGACTGCTGAACAGCTTCAAAGAGAAAAACAATTCGACTCAATCACCAACCAAGTTGGGGATACTCAGGGGCTAGTGGCCGACCTAGTCTCTCAGATTAAAAATATGCAGTCTCAATTAGATAAAATGAATGGTCGCCTTGAGGAAGTTGAGCACCGCCAAAATCAGGTCAATGGAGCTCAAATTGCCAAGACAAATGAGGATTTCAATCTTATGAAAAGTCAGCAAGAGGCAGATAAGCTTCTCTTGACTGAGCTTCAAAATGAGATGAAAGAGCAACGAGCTTTTATTGAAAAAGTAACCAATAGCTTATCTCATCTTAAGACAACAACTGCTTCCACCTCTTCTCTAACATCAAATTCTTCGAAACCAAGTAAAAAAAAAAGTGAAAGAGATGAACTAAACCATGGCCTGAGCTTAGTTAAAAATCATAAATACGAAGATGCCAGGAAAACACTTGAGTCACTTATTGATCATCAGAATTTATCTTCTGGAGATAAAAACAAGGTTCTTCATGGACTTGGTAAAGTCGAATATTTTTTAGGAAATCACGAAAAAGCCATGGTGTATTTCAGTAAAATTTTTACGAGATTCCCAAAAGCAACTCTTGCCCCTTCAAGCTTATTATTCATCGGGAGATCCTTAGACAAAATGGGCAAGAAAGACGAAGCCAGAGAAGCCTTTAAGAAGGTGATTGAAGACTACAATGGGACAAAAGAGGCAAATGAGGCAAAAAAAGAAATCTGAAAAAAATAAAAGGATCATCCTCGGCATTGAAACGAGCTGTGACGATACATCTATTTGTATTCTTGAAGTACAAAGTTCTCCGAAAATATTATCACTCAATAGTTATAACCAGGATTTTCTCCTCTCAAAGTGGGGAGGTGTGGTGCCTGAGCTGGCAGCTCGCTCTCATGTAAAGGCCCTTCCATCACTTCTAGAGGTATGCCTTAAAGAGTCCGAGGTTCACATCGAAGATATTACTGAAGTTGCCGTCACCACTCACCCCGGTCTCATTGGACCACTTCTTACAGGAATTAATCTTGCAAAAACTTTCGCCATGATCCGTGAACTTCCTGTAACTCCGGTCAATCATCTCTATGCCCATTTAGAGGCGATTCATTTAACTGAAGAAGTAACTTATCCCTATTTAGGCCTTTTAGTAAGTGGAGGCCATACTGCATTTTGGTGGGTAAAAAGTTCAAACGACATGGAAATGCTTGGCACAACACTAGATGATGCCGCCGGAGAGGCCTTTGATAAAGGGGGGAAACTTATGGGAGTTGGTTACCCTGCTGGCCGCATTATTGATGAACTTGCGAAGAGGGGAGAAAAAACAAAATTTCATTTTCCTATCTCTTATTTACGAGACAGGCCAGGCAAGATGAGTTTTTCAGGAGTTAAAACTGCACTTCGAGTGAAGTTTCAAAAGATGGTATCTGAACTCTCAGCTCGAGAGATCCAGGATGAACTCCCTCATCTCGCTGCTTCTTATCAAGAAGCCATTGTTCAAACGCTTAAAATTAAAACAGAGGAAGTTATTGAAAAAGTTTTAAATAAAACTCTCACCTCATTCAATCATCCTATCGTCATTGGTGGTGGGGTTGCCTGCAATTCACGGCTCAAAGAAGTCATGAAAAATAGTTTTAAAAATATCCATATTGTTCACCCTACTTTCTGCACAGATAATGCTGGAATGATTGCTCATTGGGCGGCAAGAAATCCTGAGCTACTGGTGTCCTTTCCTGAAAGCCTAGAGATTGATGCTCAGTCCCGTTTTGTGGAGAAAAAGTAATGGGTCGTTTTCCCCTGGCGAATAAAAGTTTTGGTCAGCATTTTTTAAATAGCCCCCAGGTTATAAAAAAAATCACCTCTCCTCTTCCTGATGGTATTGAGGCCATTGTAGAAATTGGTCCAGGTCCGGCAGTTTTAACTCCTTACCTTTCCCACTATAATATCCCACTTTTTGTCATAGAAATGGATGAGCGTTTTGTAGAACTTCTGAGACCAGTTGTAGGTCCAGAGAATATTTTTCAACAGGATGCACTTTTATTTGATTGGGAGAATTTTTTAAAGAAACATCCATTCAAATCTATTTGGCTGGTCTCTAATTTACCCTACAATGTGAGTGTTCCTCTCACGATTTCGTTTTTAAAAATTCCTGAAATCACCAATATGACACTGATGTATCAGAAAGAAGTTGCTCAAAAAATTCTTCCTCATAATCCTCGGAATGCCATGGGTTCTCTTCACGCTCTGACACTTTCCCAATTCGAATTAAAGCATGTTGTCTATGCTCCACCTGGGGCTTTTATTCCTCCTCCGAAAGTAGATTCTCAGGTCTTATCTTTTAAACGTAGGAAAACTCCAGACGTCTCTCTTTCAGAGGTCAATCAATTTGAAAAGTTCTTAAGAGTCATTTTTTCACAGCGTAGAAAACAATTGGGCGGTATTTTAAAAAATGAATGGGGAGCCGAAGTCGCCACACAAAAACTCTCGGGGGCAAGTCTTGATCCACAACTCAGAGCAGAAGCCCTTTCTTATGAAGAGGTTCTCAAATTATTCCGGGCATAAAGAGAGTTGGTCAGGATAAGTTATCAGTCCTCAATTCAAAGAAACTGTTATAAGGTCATCATCTATGGGTATTAAAATAATCTGCAAAAATCAACGAGCGGGATATGACTACTTCTTAGAGGACAAATACGAGTGTGGTATTTCTCTTCTAGGAACCGAAGTAAAATCCTTAAGATTAGGCAAGGGCATCATTAATGAAGCCTTCGTCACCATAGACTCCGCCGGAGAGGTGTGGCTTCAAAATTCAACCATTCCCCATTATGAATTTGGAAACATTAACAACCATTCGGAAACAAGAAAAAGGAAATTGCTTCTAAAACGTGAAGAAATTCATCAAATTGAAAAAAAAATGGCCATGAAGGGCTATACCCTCATTCCTCTGGCCCTTTATTTTAAAGAAAGTTTGGTTAAATGTGAAATTGCTTTAGCTAAAGGTAAAAAAGTCTTTGATAAGCGAGACTCTGCTGCTAAAAAAGACGTTGAGCGTAAACTAAGACAAGGACACTTTGAGTAATGGATCATCATTTTGAAAATGTCAGGAAGATTTTTCCACTAAATGATAATAGGCTATTCTCCTATGAGGAGGCACTAGATTTGATACCGCTGTTGCTGCATATCTCTGCTAAAACAAAGCGTGAATTGAACGCACTGAACTCACAACTCTCCTTTACCAAAATCAACACTCCAAAGGCCACAGAGATTCAAAATAAGATCAGCCTCTGTCTCCAAAACTGGTCCGAAAAAGTAAGAAGACTGGGTGCCTACCCCGTTTCTGAATTTAAAATTAAAATTATAGGAAAGGACGCTACTTACTATTGGGAGTACCCTCAAAAAAACTTGATCATCTGAACTCATTACAATTGAATTTTTAATGTTCCCTATAATTTTAAAAAATCTTGAGTTAAAATTTCTTATGATTTTAAACTTAAAAAAACATTATCTAAAAATTAATCAAAAGCGCTTCATCATCATTTCTGTCATTTTGCTGCTTCTTTTAGACTTAATCAATTCTTACTACTTACGCCTTTATTGGAATCACAAAAATTTGTCTCTCATGTATGTAGAAAAACTCGCCCAGACTCAGGGATTAGATTTTAATGAATTAAGTGAACAATCGGTTATGGAAATAAAACAGGTTATTAATAATGGATTTTTCTTTTTTTTATTTATTATTTTAATCAACAATTTATTTTTTTATCTTTTTTACTTAAGAAAAAAACTATGGGCACAAGGGTATGTCATCTTTTATGCTATTACGAATTCAATACTTTCTGCCTTGTTTTTAATTGAAGGCCCAGTTATGGGAATCCCTTGGTTTATATACAACTTGATGGCGATCGGAATTTATTTATATCTTTATATAGGGATGAGGTGGCTCAAAATACAGGACCCTATCAGCCATGAACATGAAAGGATGGCACAATAAAATTTCCTCCATCTGAATTTCCCCAAAGAGGAATTTCCCGAAGTTGATTCATAAGCATCCTCTGCCCCACCACTGAGAGAAGAAAAGATTCAAAGGCTTGAGTATTTTTAATAATTGTATCCAGATCATTTGCATAAATAAAAATGTCCAGTTGCCTCTCAATATTGTGAACAATCTGCTCCCTGGCAGAACTTGCCAGATCCAGATCAAAAAGTTGTAAAAGAAGTGATTTATTGATCACTCTGGCCCGATAAAGCTCGATGAGACAGATATAGGTATTTGATTCATACATCGTTAGATCTTTAGGAAGGTGCCTGAGGAGATAGTTTAATCGGGCCAGTAACATCACCGAAACATTTCCAAAGGACTCATAGGATATTTTAAACACTTCCAGTAACTGGTCGTAGTAATTTTTCCACACCCAAAAATCGATGGGCCTGTGCCAGTAAGGAGTAAAACCCTTTCTTAGTTTTCTCTTAAAGGACTTTGAGAGCATGTGCTCATCGGTGTTTTTCTTCATCAAATTTTTTGAATAATCAACTTCCAAAGAAGCTACTCTTACTTGCTCATATTTCTTGGGATTTGATCGGTGAAAATCCGCATCCTCATTTAAGAGCAAATTCATTTCCTCACGAACGGCGACAACCGAAGATCTTGGACAAACTTTCGCCCCTTTGCAGTTAGGAAGGCAGGATTCCTCACAAGGGGGACGACTTAAGGGGAAATCAACGACAAGCTTTTTTAAACCATAGGTTTCAACCCAAGAGGTGATAATTTCATCACGATCCCTGATTTCTTCATCTTTTACTTGATGAAGTGATTTTAAAAACCAGCGTTTTTTGTCAGGGTAAAATTCCAGTAGAGAAAAAAAGAAATTCTCTTTTCTTCCACCTCCGAGGCTCATTCCTGCGACATTTTGGATAGTATGTAACAAAACAACCCCACACTAAAGCGGTGCTTCAACAACGAATGGGAGGATTGTCATTCCATGGGCCTTCACCCTCTCCGCTATGATGTCAGCACCGATGCCTTTATGAACCAGGATGAAGCAACCTCCACCTCCGGCACCACACATCTTTAATCCTATCACATTTCCATCCTTGTAAAGCTCCGAAGTGAATTGACGAATTTTATCTGTTGTTATCCCTGGAAACAACTTTTCTCTCTCAAGTCCCTCTTCAGCAATAAGACTAAGCATTTTATCCCACTGCTTGGTTTTGATGGCGTTGAACGTTTGAAATGAAATTTCTGCAATTTTATTTAATCCCTGAACCACCTCAGGCTTCTTATCAAAAAATGATTTATAGACTTCCCAGTTATTAATACCTGATTGACGGGATTGCCCCGAAGAAATGAGCGTCAAATGCTTCTCTAAAAATTCCTTTAATTCCTCTGAATAAAGTTGCTCTACTTTAATTTCCCCCTCAATCCCCTTAATGGCAAGAACACCTCCGGTAAGTGCAGGAAAATAATCCTGATACCCGGCCATGCCTTGATTAAGTATTCGGCTCTCCACGGCCTTAACCCTCATGACAGCAGTATGCCGGTCATAATTGTAACCAGTAAAATTACAAAGAGCACGGTAGAGAGTCACTCCCATGGCAGAAGATCCGCCAAGTCCTGACCCCGCGGGAGCTCCCGAAGAGAGTTCAAGTTTAATATGAGAATTAATGCCAAAGAGTCTCAGGATTTGTAAGACAAAAGACATTTCAGCAAAATCTCTGGAATAAACAACCCGGTCCTCAGTGAGTTCAGCTGAGGTAAAGAGGTAGTTTTTATTGTAATCAGCTGAATGAATTTCAACTCCATCAAACGCCGTTCGCGTTAGTTTGACTGATGCCTTAAGACCAGTGGCCACATTCAAAGTCACCACGTTCTTTATAATCAAATTGATGGGTTCAATATCAAGAGTCCCACCGACGAGATCAACTCTTACACTTCCAGTATTAGTTACCTGCATTTAAAATTCCTATGTAAGGCAGTTCACGATATCGACCGGCATAATCAAGGCCATAACCAATCACAAATTTATCCTCAATCTCAAATCCCAAATAGTCGATAGTTAATTTATGCTTCAGTTTGGAAGGTTTAAATAGAAGAGAAGCAAGTTTGATTTTTTTTGGATTCCTCACTGACAATAGTTCTAACAATGTTTTTATGGTAAGTCCTGAATCAACTATGTCCTCCACTATCAAAATATTTTTACCTTCAATATTAGAAGTGATGTCCATTTCAAGCCTCACATTTCCAGAGCTATGAGTGTTGTCTCCATAGCTAGAAAGTGAAATAAATTCTAATTTAAGAGGACGATTAATTTTTTTGATTAAATCAGAACAAAACATGAAGGCTCCCTTCAGAACACAGATCACGACCAGATCTTCGTTCTCAAAGTCTTTAGTGATAGCGTTTCCAAGTGCTTCAATTCTGAGTGAAATTTCTTCTTCGCTAATCAATGCCTCTGGCGTATACAATTCCATCTTTATTTCTCCATTAACAGTAAGAATTATTCATAATTTCACCCAGTCCACCGGCTCCAGGCACAATGTACTGATGATCATTTAAACCTATTTCAAGGCCCCAGTGTTTTCCGGGAACTTCATTTAAGACTTCCTGACTCGATAATCCTCGGTCGAGCCTTAGAGTAAAAACATGCAAATCAGGGCAATGTATGGTCACATTCCTAAGATATTCAGGTGTCACGATTAAATGCATCGCAATCATCATAAGAGGCTTACCGCCAACTTTATTTTTGTAGTGCTGGTAAACTTCCACTATCGTTGTGCCCGTTGCTCCCATAGGATCTGGAAACATCACGATTGAATGATCAACACTTCCCCCAATCTTTGATCCAGAGACATTTACACCGATGACTTCGCCTTTTTCGTTACATGATCTTGCGACGTAAAAATGATCCTGACGAACGAGATCCGGATTCATTAAATAATTGAGCTTTTCGTAACAAAGGTGAGATGGATATGTCCCAGCTCGAGCAAGATCCACAACCACACAGGCTATTTCTGGATCAATAATTTGTCCCTCATAGACAGCTTCCTGATGATAGGCCTTCATACGGGTGTCTATAGTGACGTTTTTTTTGGGAAAGAGTGAGTTGATGGTTTCATCAATCAGATGGGAGTAAAGTATTTCAACCAATTTATTAAGAACTGGTTGTTGGATTTTTGGAGAACCTAGTTTGGCCAGTATGCTAAGCATGTAGGGGGAAGAAAGGATATGAACATTAGGACCATAAAGATGATCCACTTCGCTTAAATGAAACTCCATATCCGTATGCTGAGAATCCTTTGCCATAACTTATCCTTATGAGAAGAAAGCTTAGCATGGACTTTTAGAAGATGTCTCTTAATTAGCAAGATTACTAGCTAAGGGCACAATCTCTTCTTGAAGTGGAAGAAGTGTTTGTTCTTCATCTTCGTCATATTGATAATGTGCTCTACAACGTGCCTCATAAGCATCCGTTTCTCCGAGAAGGACCTGTGCCTTAGATTTTATAAGGCGTTGAGTTCTTGATGCCGATGCTCCACAAATAGTGCAGATGGCATGTATTTTCATCACTTCATCCGCAACGGCAAGAAGAGAGGGCATTGGGCCAAAAGGTTGGGCCCTGTAATCTAGGTCTAGTCCGGCACAAATAACTCGATAGCCGCGAGCCGCCAATTTCACCACCACTGTCGTAATCGCATCATCAAAAAATTGAACCTCATCGATGGCAACAACTCGGGTAGAGTCTTTTAAACGAATAAGTATATCTACTGCATTTTCTACAGGTTCAGCTTTTACTGTTCGTGACGTGTGGGAGACCACATCTTCTTTGTTGTAACGAATATCAATACAAGGTTTAAATATCTGAACTCTTTGTTTGGCTATTTGGGCCCGCTCAACTCTACGTATGAGTTCAGAAGTTTTACCCGAAAACATTGGACCACAAACAACTTCAATCGATCCATGAAAAACCTGATAGCTCATTTCGGGCATCTCCTAACTCAAAAAACTTTAATGATTCAAGTGGTGAATCATTCCAAAATTTGGAAAAAAAGACAATAAACTGATGTGTTTCAAGGAATTGATTTTTCATGACAGTAAGAAAATAAAAGAAGGATATTAAGAAAATAAATAAAAAACGACTAAAACCAACAACGAAAATATCATCCCTGTAAGCATCAAGGGAGACAAAAGAATCACCCAGGTCAGAGACTTTGAAGCCCCGAGATTTGACCTGAGCCCGGCATAGAGAAGAAAAAAATAAAGGAACATCTGAAGGATATTTCCGGCAAAGGGAATGATATTAAAAAGATTTGAGGACAATGCGTGAGTGGTAATCTGGTCAGCAATTTCCTCATGTGGGCAGTCAGGATTTAGCCATTGAGAAAATTTTCTAATGATCCATGCCCACATCTCGGTAATGATAATCGTACTTATGGGAAAAAAAATAACATCCAAAGCTCCGGAGAAAAGAAAAAAATAATAGGAAGGTAAACTGGAACTCTGAATGAGTTCCTGAAGAAATGGAAATTCTTCACTTTGCATACTGAGAAAACTGAAGAGAAAATAATTTAAAATAATAATTCGAATCAATCCACTGATCAGAGCAAATGACCAGGAAACTCCCAGGGACTCTGCAAGAGTGAGCGGTCTGTACTGGTGACCATCATGATTTGGAATAGGTAAGTGATAACGAAATTGCTGGTGGATCCTAAAGGGATGAACCAAAACCATTAAATATGTTTCAAAAATTTGAAAGAGGTTTCGCATACTTTCACTTTAACACATCTTCAAATGTACCGAGAAAATTTTCATTTAGCATCGTAAAATGGGCCTTAAAACCTTGAGTAAGATTGGCGACTATTAGCTCCTGAAATTTTCTCAAGATGATAAGATCCTGACCCATCACTTCTATCCTAAGATGATTTTCAGAAAGAAACTGTTTTTTTTCTGAATGAGAAAGAATCGACACTCTTTGGGCCTGATCTCTGGGACCTAAATTAAAAATGATTTGGACCAACTCTTCCATTTTAAGTGGATCAATCTTAAACCCTTTCGCCTCAAATTCCAGGGGTTCTTTATTGAAAATAATAACTCTGGCCTTTCTATTTCCCTGAATAAAATTTACCGGGATGCTGTTAAATGAGACGAATAATTTTGAAGGAATTATTTTTTTATCCCAGTAGTCCTGAATTTGAACAAAAAAAAGTTTTAATGTTCCACCCACCATCAAAAAAGCTTTTCTAGAAACGGGCTCTATAAGGACGGCATCAGCAGACTGATCATTTTTTAACCATAATTCCCAGGTCAATGCTCGATTTGCATTTAAAAAAACAATTTCACTAATTTTTTTTTCTTTAAGTTCTTCAGAGTAAGGAATTTCTTCTTTTATCGTTGCCTGAGTTAAAAGAAGCATGATTTTTTTCTTTAGTTCTTGATGAACAAAAATTCCTTGAATGGGTGGAGGAATCGTTTCATTTTTATCAGTGTCTATTTCAAAAGGAACCATTGAATCTGTTTTTATGACTACTCGATCTAAGGGAATATCTGAAAAAAAACGAAAGAGCTGATTCTCTTTGAGTTCAGTTCTTTTAGGTGATAGAAGTAACAATAATTCATTAAGCTTAATACCTGAAATCTCTTTTTCATCATCGGTCAACTGATGACTCTCCCCTTCAATTTGAGCAAGGAAAATATCTTGGTCTTTTTTTATATAAAAAGATTGCTTATCGATGGATAAATCTCCAATACTCCATGGAGTATGGTTGATTTCAAAGTCAAAAGATGTTGAGGAGTATTGTGACCAGTTCCCCTCAATCTTTTTAATTTTCATGATTTGAGAAAGTTTTTTTTCAATTTGCTGGAATTTGTTATAAGAGAGTAACTGATTCCCATCCCACCATTGATTCTTTTTTTTAACAGCTTCCAGAGAATTTAACTTTAAATGGGTCACTTCAACATTGATCAACCGATCTTTTTTTTGTTCCGCCAGAATTTCTCTCTCGACTCTTTTCTCTTGAAAAACATAAGTAAATACGAGTAGACAAACCAACACCCCAAAGAGAGAGAGATTCTTTATCATAGAATTCGTCTTCTTCTATAAATCAGGATCGCTGAGCCGAAAAAAATAATCGGAACAACCAGGATTGAAATGACAAAAATCATCTGCAGATGTTGAGCACTTAAGATGACCGGATATTCCTCTACCCCAGGACGGTTAAAAGAAATGATTCCTTCATCGTTCACGGCCCAGGAGACAGAATTTAAAAACAAAGTCGAGTTAGCAGATTGGTTTTGGTAAGCATTAATAAGAAAGGAACTTGAGCCGATAAGAACAATCCGAGCAGTGGATTGGCCTGCTCCTTCAGCGACCCCCATTAATCCAATTGGTCCTTTAGTGTCTGATTTTTCATTGAATTCAGCTTTACCTTTTGTGACTGCTTGAAGGTCTGTTTCTGCCCAACTTGCAGGGAATGAGGAAGTTAAGGCCAGAAGTGAAGCCGTATCCTTACCTTCGACAACTTTTACTGAAGAACTTAAAGGAAAAACCGTTCTTGATATAAAATTTTCTGTAACAGGGTGCTGGGCTTCATACTTATTGACAATCGGAATTGTCGCCTCTGCACCCTGAACGGTAGATAATCGATCAACCACAATATCTTTTCCAAGATCAAGACCATAAGGTTTAATAATTTCAATGATATTATCATAGAGATCTTTTTTAAAGGCTGGTGCTAGAGCAAGAATCAGGTGACCATTGTTATTTACGTATTTTTTCAAAATCGCTGCTTCTGAATTTAAAAAACCTGAGGTAGGCCCCAAAACAAAAATCGCCGTGGCATCTTTAGGAACTTCATTAACTTTTGTGAGATCTAGTTCTCTTAATTCATAATTTTGAGATTTAAGTAGCTCACAAATCGTGGATATTCCCTCAGGTGATCCATCAGTGCAGGTTAATTCTTGATGACCTGTGATAAAATAAAGAATGATTTTCTCAGTTCTAATTGATTTTAAAAGAGCATTCGTCACAGAGAGTTCATCCATGAGGACAAATGAAGTCTCTTGACCTTGATGCTCCAGAACAACGGTTCCATTTTGTGTGATATTTTTTGACTTCGCCAAGTCTGGTCGAACATCCGTATCAATCGCCTCAATTTGGATATTTTTATTTTGAGCACTATAGAGTTTTAAAAGGGCAAGCATTGAGGTCCACTCTTCTCTTTTTGCAAAGACTGTCATCCTCAGAGGATGTTTCACCATCTCAACCACTTTCCGGGACTGATCTGTAAGACTGTTTCTCTTCTGAATGCTGAGATCAACCTCTTTAAAGTTTTTGTTACCCAAAAAATTAATGAGGCCTAAAATACAAGTGATTAAAAAGATATTTATACCGTGGTAACTAACCTTTTTAAAATAGGAGCTCCGTAAAAAACGAGTGATCTCCTGTGAACGTAAGAGGAAGAGAAGAATACTCAAGGCCAGGGTAAAAGCCGTTAAACCAATATTAAGAGTCCGAAATTCCGGAGCAGTAATCCAAAGGGATGTCACGGCCAAAATCAAGAGAGCATTTATAATAACCCATAAAGAGTAAAGCCACTTTTTCATTACCAATTCCTTCTTCCAAGACTTTTGACGGAGAGGAAGCCAAAAAATAAAACAAAAGTAACGTAATAAATAATATCCTGAGTGCCAATAAGACCCCGGAGGATTCTCTCAAAATGGGAAGTAATACCAATATAGTTAAATATTTCAGAAACAAGGTAATTTGAATTTAAATGCCCTCCCCAGGTTATCATCCAGAGGAAAATGATACCCAGGATAGAAAGGATACCCGCTATAATCTGATTATGAGAAATTGAAGAGAAAAATAATCCCATTGAAATATAGCAACAGGCATTGAGAAACACACTGAGGTAAGCACTCCCTAAAATTGAAAAATCTTTAATCCCTACTCCCCAAACGATCAAGGGAAATATAATAGTCATGAGAAGCATCGAAAAAATAAGACTCAAAGCCGCGAGCCCTTTAGAAAGAACCACCTGCCATTCTTTAACTGGTGAAAGCCAAAATAAATCAATCGTTGCCTGCTTCTTCTCTTCCGACAAAAGCCGCATTGTCATAAGTGGGATAAAAAAGAGGAATAGGAAGTTAATGTTTGCAAAAAGTCTGATAACCACTTCTTCCACAAAAGAAATATCTTGTGCCATATGCTGAGGTATTGCCTGAATCCCGTCAGTATAGGTCACCAGGAGATTAAAGAACATGATTCCGGTAATTAAAGAGAATAGACCAATAAGTACGTAGGCCAGAGGAGAGGTAAAATATGATTCTATTTCTTTTTTCCATATGGTCAAAATCATGATCTATTCTCCGTTAAGTGTAAAAAGATGTCTTCCAATTCAGGAGATTCAACTTGCATGGTTAAAAGATTCAATCCTTTTGAGATAATGAACTTGCCTAAATCAGATCGACAATCATGGTCATTCTCAAAGACAATGTGAAACTGTCGTTCATGACCGATCAAAATATCAGAAGTTATTTCATATTTACCAAAAAGTGATAATTCAGGAAGAACTTCCCTCTCCCCTATGCCTATTCTTATGACAAGACCTTGTCTAAACTTCTGATGAATCTGATGAATGTCTCCGGTTGCTCTGATTCGTCCTCTATGAATGATTGTAATTTGGTCACACAACTGCTCCACTTCGGGCAAAACGTGGGAAGAAAAAAGAATCGTTTTTTCTTTTGAAAGGCGTTTGATAAAATCTCTGAGTTCAACCACAGACTGAGGATCAAGGCCGTTTGTGGGCTCATCTAAAATAAGAAAAGGAGCATCGTAAACCAAGGCTTGAGCAAGCCCGACTCTTTGTTTAAAACCTTTTGAAAGATTTCCAATTAGCCTCTTACGAACTTCTATGAGAGAGAGCTCTTCAATGACTTTTGTAACCTGAGTAGAGATATTTTTCACATTATGAAGCTTGGCAACAAGCTTTAAATATCCCTCGACAGTCATATCTAAATAAAGTGGAGGATTTTCCGGTAAAAAACCAACCAAATTTTTGAGCTTAAAATTCTTAGGGGTGACCTTCTCTCCTAGAACGGATACTGATCCAGAACTTGAAGGCATGAGACCTGCAATAATTTTCATAGTTGTGGATTTCCCAGCGCCGTTAGGTCCCAGGAAACCATGTATGGAGCCCTTGTTAACAGCAAAGGAAACCTTTGAGATTGCCAAACGGCCCGGGTATTCCTTAGTAACATCATCAACTACTAGTATTTTATCCATATTCACCATAAAATGATTAAATCGTTCTCAGTTTAAATCTGTTTCATACGATAAGAAGTTTAAAAACTATGTCTATTTTAGATACTTTTAAGTCAAGAATTCAAGTAGCAGAGCAGATCCTTATTACCACACACGAATTTCCTGATGCGGATGGTATTGGATCGGAGATTTCTTTGTGCCTGGCCTTAAGGGAATTAGGGAAAAAATGCTACTGTGTGAACGAAGAGGCCCTACTTGAAAGATACCAGTACTTGGATAAGGATCAAGTTGTTCATGGCCTTAAGTCGTTTCAGGAAAATCATCCTGATTTTAAGCCAGATTTAATGATTGTTGTTGATACCAACACCAAGCTTAGAGTAGGGGCAAAACTCGGTCAATACATTGGGGAATCTATTCCAATGCTCTACATTGATCATCACCCCTGCAGAGGCAGGAATCTTCCGGAACATTGTATTGATGTGAATGCGGCTGCCACTGGCCAGATTGTTGGTGAAATCATTGAACATCTAGGTATTAAATTTACCTATAAAATGGCATTACCTATTTACACTTCAATCATTATAGATACGAGTTCTTTTAGATATCCAACGGTCTCTGCTTCAACTCATCAATTGGTTGCAAAACTTATGAAAACTGGAATCAGTCCACCTGAGGCCTACAATGGTATTTATGGAACCAAACGTGTTCATCACATGCACCTTTTGGCGAGTATTTTAAATACCGCTGCCACAAACGAGGATGAAACCATAGCCTGGATTCTTTTGAAAAAAGATGAGATTGATCGTTTTGCTGGTGATGTGGAAGATACGCACGCCTTTATTAATAATCTTTTAATCCTCAATAACATTAAAGTCGCCTGCATGTTTCGTGACGACGGAGTTCAGATAAAAATGAGCTTAAGATCGGCAGGAGATTATGACGTGGGGATGATCGCCATGGCCTTAGGGGGAGGCGGGCATTCTCACTCTGCTGCAACTATCCTGACACCAAAGGATGGAGAAAGTGTTGAAAGAGTTATTGAAAAGGCAATTAAGAAAGTAGAAGAAGTCCTAAAGACTTTTGAAGCGGATGAATTTAAAATCTGAAACTTCAAGTGTGTGGGATATAGGCGAAGAAAGTTTAACGAGAACTATTTTTCAAAAAATTTTGCCATCCTGCTTTTAAACAATCTCTCATTCCATCTCAGACCTGTCCTTCTTAAAGATTTACGGTCAATAGACAAGTACTCCTCTTCAACTTTTGCATAAATAGTGGATAAGGACTCGGAGGTAGTATCTAATAAGAAGTATGCTCCCCTGGTTAGGAGTTCACGGTTGAGGGCCAGGTCTCTCACAATAACCGGTCGGCCTGTGGCAAGTGCTCCAAAAGCCTTTGAAGGAAAATAACTTGGAGACAAATCCCAGACCACCTTGGCTTGATGAGAATAAAGTGCGTTTGTTGCTTCACAGTGATCCCCACCAAACTCAACATGATGAAAATCTTTTTTAACAGAATCAAAATGTGAATCAGGACCCAATACTCGCACTGTTTCTCCCTTACTCGCTAAGAAAGAAAGAACATCTCTAAGCTCCTTCTCCCTAAGCCCATGAGTGTAAACGAGATGATGGGTAAAAATAAAATGATGGTCTTCATCACGGACAAACGGGTACTCCTCGGTACGGTAAGTAGGATAAATGACTTCTGAATTCGGCAGAGAGAGTTTTTCTTTGAGGTGATGAGAGCTAACGGCAATCTTGTGATATTGAGAAAGTTTTTTTTCACGCCAATCATTAACATAGGGAGCAAAAAACCTTTGCCACCCCAGTTGGGTTTGATCAATAAGATCCCAGTCAAGGATATATAGAAACTTTTCAAGATGTTCCGGAAGATTCATTCCATGAACATATCCACGACTAATGATAATAACCTTTTCAATGGTTTTATGAATGGGTATCCCTTTGGTCGCAGAGGGCATGATCCAAAAATGTTTTTCAAGATTCTTTTTTTGTTTCGTTTTGTGTGAAATAAAAGAGGAAACGATTGGACGAGTTTCTATGGGACCTAAAATGGAGCCCTGTTGATGAGCAATTGTGTAAATTTCAGAGTTCGGGAATAAGTTTAATATTAATTCGAGAATAAAAGTTGAGTCATCTCTAAACAGAAGAGAATCTAAAACTAGAGCTGTTTTCATATCAGTACTTTTTTAGTTGTATGACAAGAGATCCTAAAATGAGAATCCCTCCCCCAATTAGTTGAATTTCTGTAAGTTGTTTTTCTAAAAATATCCAGTTTACTATCACTGCGAAAAAGGGAAAAAACATTTCAGCGATGGCAGTGCTCTTCGCCGATATTTTTTTTAGGCCCTGATAATAAAGCCACATGGCAAGAGCTCCAGAAATAAGCACCATGATGAGAATTCTTAAGTAATCCTCCCCATGGGGAAGTATCAGTTGGCGGTTCCACTGCATAAAGGGGATTAAGACCATTAACCCTACCAAAAATCTACCGGCCATAATGGATTTTGTTTGGAATCCCACAAGACTTAGTCGTTTACCAAAAACGGTGGTAGCCCCCCATCCCAAAATGGAAATTCCAACCAAACCATACCCATTAAGGGCCGTGTCAGAGGTTACTTTATCAAAGTCATGACGTAATAATTCATAAAATCTCTCAATGTCCGGTGAACTCACCAAAAGACCACCAATCAATGAGACTGCGGCCCAGAAAACAAACTCTTTTTGAATTTGCTCCTTCAAAATAAAGCTTGCTAGGGTGATGGCAACGACTGGTTGAAGTTTTTGTAACAAGATAACCAATGAAGGGTTTAAGTAGAGGAAAGATTCAGTAAATGCAATGGTCGCAATTGCAGAACCAATTCCACCAACAATCAGAAAACTAAAGATGTCAGAGATCTTTAACTCACCGATTCTTTTAAAATCTTGAATGAGGCTTAAAGAGAAAATAAGGACCAAAAAGCAATGCTCATAAAATACTATATGGATTGGGTGTATGCCTCTATACACTAACGGGTAACGGATAAGAGTATCCATTCCCCAAAAAAGACAAGCTAGTATCACCAAAAAAGTTCCCGCCATAGGCCCATCATATCGAAGATTGAAAGCTTTGGAAAACTTCTTGTGCTCTTTTGGCAATAAGTTCTTTTTTTAATTTTTTACCACCGGTTTTTTTCTGTTCCCGGCTAAATTCAATGTTTGGGAGTAATCCAAAATTTATGTTGGATGGGCAGGGCTTTTCAATCGTCATGATGTAATGAACCAAGGCCCCCATGGCTGTTTCAACAGGGAATTTTAAAGGTTCCATTCCCTGAACTTTTCGAAGAACCTGAAAAGCCACATAAAGACCCATGGATGCAGATTCTGTATATCCTTCAACGCCGGTAATTTGTCCGGCAAAATAAATATCCGGATGCTTTTGGGAACTAAGATCAATGTTTAAGAGTTTTTTCGCATTCAAAAACGAATTTCTGTGACAAGAACCTAAGTGAATAAAACTTGCATTCTCAAAACCAGGAATCATCCGAAAAATCCGGACTTGCTCTTTATAGGTCAGGCGGGTTTGAAAGCCCACTAAATTATAAGCTGAGCCAAGTAAATTCTCTTTTCTTAGTTGGACAACTGCATATGGCCACTTACCATTAATATCAGGCTCTAAACCAACTGGTTTCATGCAGGAGAACCTTGCAGTATCCGGACCTCTTTCTGCCATGAGGTCTATGGGTAAACATGATTCAAAAAACTTCCAATCCTCAAAGGCTTTGGGTTGAACTTTTTCTCCGTTAGCAAGTTCTTGTATAAAATGATAGTACTCCTCTTTCGTCATTGGGGAATTGAGATAATCTCCACCTTCCTCAATATTTTTATGACGGTCTTTAAAATACATCCGGGAAAGATCCAGAGTGTCGGCGTCCACCACCGGGGCAATTGCATCATAAAAATAAAAATCATCATTTGATATTTCTTTTAAAATCCAATCTTCCAGTTTTTTAGTAGTGAGAGGACCAGTTGCAATAATCACAAAATCACACTTATACTGTTTTTTTAATTCGATCGGATCACTGGCCTCTAACTCCACAACCTTAATGAGGGGATGGTTCTTAAGTTGGAGGGTAATCTCAGCAGAAAATTTTTCACGATCAACCGCTAAAGCATCCCCAGCGGGAACTGCGTGTTTCTGAGCTACTTCAATCACAAAAGATCCCAAGGCCGACATTTCCGATTTAAGAAGTCCATGAGCTGAATGAGGATCTAAAGACTTAAGAGAATTGGTGCAAACAAGTTCAGCAAAATCAGGATTTTTCTGAGCAGGGTTAAGTTGAATTGTTTTCGCTTCAATTAAAATAACCTCAATACCATTTTTTGCCAAAAACATACTGGCCTCGGAACCAGCAAGTCCGGCCCCAATAACCAAAACTCGAATTTGCCCCAAATTCTGCATGACCACTCTCTTTTTACAACTTTTTCTGTATAATAAAACTGTCCTGAAATACCCCCAATATTGGCAACGTGTCAAGTAAAGACGAGCTCATATGAAAACTACACTCTTCCTCCATCAAACCCACCACACCCTGGCCGATTTCAATGAAATTTTCCGAACCTTGACCTTGGCACTTAACGAAGACGGACTTCACATTTTTCCAGAAATGTATCTCACTGGATATCCTCTACAGGATATAGTCCTTCAAAAACCCTTTCTTGATGAGTATGAAACTCACCTTGAAAAGTTAAATCAATGGGCCAGGTCTCAAAATGCGCAATGGAGGGCACTCGTTGGTGGCCTCAAATATGACTATGATAAAAAGGGTGCCCCCAAAAAAATCTACAATGTCATTTACGAGATTATCCCTGGAGTAGG
>CANHIY010000031.1 GCA_947461175.1 Bacteriovoracaceae bacterium | reverse complement strand
CAGAACGGGGACAGAAAAAAAAAGTATTATTGCTATTGGTATCACAAATCAACGAGAAACGACCTGTGCATTTAGTAAAAGTGGGAAACCACTTCATCATGCTATCGTATGGCAAGACAGAAGGACCGCTGGCTTTTGTGAAAGTCATAAAGAGGGATATGAGAAATTGAGGAAGAAAACGGGTCTTCCCTTGGATCCTTATTTTTCCGGCACAAAAATGCGTTGGCTTTTGGACAATGTTTCTTCCGTAAAAGAGGCCGCTGAGAAAAAAGATTTATGCCTTTCCACTGTCGATTCATTTTTAGTCCATAAACTTACGGGGGGAATGAGTTTTGTAACTGAAGCAACCAATGCCTCAAGAACTATGCTTATGAACCTTGAAACTTTTGAGTGGGACAAAGATCTTTTGAACTTTTTTGGCATTGAGAAAGACTTTCTTCCCAAAATCAAGGAATCCTTTACCTTGTTTGGTGAAACTAGGAATTCAGGAATACTTCCTGATGGAATCCCCATTCTTAGTATTTTGGGCGATCAGCAAGCGGCACTTTTCGGACAGGCCTGTGTGAATCCAGGGGATATTAAGTCTACCTATGGAACCGGGGCGTTTTTGTTGTTAAATACAGGTGAAGATATTGTTCATTCTCAAACAGGACTTCTCACAACCGCAGCCTATTCATTTAAGGGTAAAAAGATTTATGCCCTAGAGGGTTCGGCCTATATTGCTGGAGCGGCCGTACAGTGGTTAAGAGATAACTTAAAGTGTATCCAAAAATCATCTGATGTCTCTGTGCTTGCTTCTGAGGTAGTGGATTTGAACCAAATGGAGCATGTCTTATTTCTTCCATTTTTTACGGGAATAGGAACGCCATACTGGAACTCAGAGGCAAAAGCTGCGATTGTTGGTCTTACAAGAGACACCCACACAGGCCATATTGCCAGGGCATGTCTTGAAGGTATTGCTCTTTCACTGGACGATTCCGTCTTAAGTTTTCAAAAAGACTTTCCAGGCATAAATGAGATACGTGTCGACGGTGGAGCCTCCCATAATGATCTTCTCATGCAGCTTCAAGCGAACTTTTCACAGAAGAAAATACTGAGACCCCTCATTGTGGATACCACCGCTTTTGGTGTGGCCATGGGTTGTCTTGTTGCAAAAGGGGAAATCGGCATTCACGAGATGGGTCGCTTCTGGAAAATTGATAAGGAATTCACCCCAGTCAAAGAACAATACTTTGTTCACAAAAAGAATTTATGGAATTCAACAATAAAGAAACTTTTTTATTGAAAGAGTAAATTTTTTAATTCACTGGCCTTTGTAATGCCTTTGATTTCAATTTTATACTTGTTCTTAAAGTCATCCGCCGCTCTTTTTGAGGTAATTACACAGCGGTAATTCATTTGGGCAATTTCTTTGAGCCTCATCTCCATCATGGGTACTGATCTAACTTCACCAGTTAAACCAACTTCTCCAATGAAGATAGTATCGTTGGGTATAGGGGACTGGTAGTAGGAACTTAAAAGTGATGCTATGACGGAGAGATCATTTTCCCTCGTGGATAATTTCATTCCACCCACAACATTTACGTATATGTCATTATAGGAAAGTGGAATTCCGAGATATTTATCGATCACGGCAACTAAAAGTGCTACTCGATTTGAATCAAGACCTTGTGTGGTTCTGCGGCCAACGGCAAATTTATTTTCAACGACTAAGGCTTGGATTTCTACGAAGAGAGATCGGGAACCTTCAAGGATACAGGTTAATGATCTTCCAAAAGATCCTGGGAGAGATTGTTCAAGAAAGTACTGGGATGGATTTTTAATTTCAATTAGACCTCTCTCCTGCATTTCAAAAATGCCCACTTCATTTGTGTTACCAAATCTATTTTTCATCACCCTGAGCATCCGGTATTGGCCTAGTTGATCACCTTCAAAATAAATCACTGTATCTACCATATGTTCTAAAATTTTAGGTCCGGCGATCTGCCCCTCCTTTGTCACATGTCCAATGATAAAGCAGGTAAGGTTATTTGCCTTAGCATAGTTCATGAGTTCGTAGGTCACTTCTCTTATTTGAGAAAGAGTTCCAGCGGCGGATTCAATTTGATTGGAATGAGTAGTTTGAATGGAGTCAATGATTAAAAATTTTGGTTTTAATTCTTTAACTTGTTCTAAAATTCTCTGCCAATTTGTTTCATGGAAAATATAAAAACCTTGGTTATCCACACCAAGTCGCTTTGATCTTTGAGCTATCTGTGACTCAGACTCTTCACCGCTAACATACAATATCTTATGATTACTTTGTATATTAAGAAGTTTTCCACAAACTTCCATGAGAAGTGTGGATTTCCCAATTCCAGGCTCACCCCCTATAAGTGTAAGTGATCCTATTGTTATACCTCCGCCCATGACCCGGTCAAATTCTCCCATCTTTGTTTCGTAACGAAGGATACTTTCGTGTTCAATTTCGTTAATCGTTTTAGGTCTTGAATTCTGTCCATTGGGAGATTTAGTTAAACTCTTTGGAGCCTTCACAAATTCTTCCTCAGAAAATGAATTCCACTGATGACAATCAGGACATTTGCCGAGCCACTTAGCTGTCTGGTGGCCACACTCTTGACAAGTAAAAACGCTTTTAATTTTTGCCATCCTAATTTCCTAACATGTTCATGAGTTCGATTTCATTAATTATTGGCACTCCCAGTGATTTTGCTTTTACAAACTTACTAGATGTACTTTCCGTTTCATTGGTCACAAGAAAATTTAAATTTTTTGATACTCCAGCTATCACTCCCCCATTTTTTTTGATTAACTTTTCTATCTCAGAACGGGGCTGACTAAGTTCTCCGGTGATACAAAATTTCAAATCTTTTAAAGGACCCTCACCTGTTACTACTTGATCATCCTTAACGACAACACCAAGGTTTAAAAGTTTATGAATTAATTCACTTTTGGAATGAAGAGATTTTATAATCCCATCGGATGATTTTTCGGCGAAGCCTTCAATGGATAGTAATTTATCCTTTGTTATATGGATAAATTTATCTAAAGTGTTAAAACCCTGGGCAATGATCTTTTCACTTTTGGTAAAGGATACGCCCTCTACACCTATCGCCGCAATAAACTGCGCCAAATTTTGTTCTTTTGTCTTTTGAATGTTTTCATACATCTTGGTGGCTAGTTTTTCTTTAACTTTTTCAAGTTTCAATAAATCTGAGATTTGGAGGAGGTAAAGATCTGGTATTTCTTTAACAAGTCCTTTGTTTATCATTTCCTCTAGTCTTTTATCAGAAATATCCTCAAGACCCGATTTTTGAATATAATTAAGAATTTCTTCCTTGATTTTGGAAGGACATTTTTCATTTTGACAGTAGAGCCAAATATCATCAATTTTAAGGATTGAGTGACAACTAGGACAAGAGGTTGGATAGATAAACTTTCCCGATGATTTTTCCACAACACTTAGGAACTTCGGTATCACCTCACCTGATCGGATGATCTCAATTTTGTCTCCAGACTTAAGATCAAAATTCCTTACCATTCCAAAATTATGTAAAGTCACACGGGAGATTAGAGCCCCAGATAATTCCACTGGGTTTATTAATGCTACAGGTGTCAGTGTACCGTTTCTGGAAACATTCCATTCAATTTCATTAATGGATGCAATCTTTGTTTCACCAGGAAACTTAAAGGCGATTTTATACCGGGGGTGGTGGCTCGTTACTCCCAATTCCTGGTGAATGTTAATATTGTTATAGATAAAAACAAGTCCATCTATCAGGTAGTCACCGGAAGACATAAAGTCTTTTGCTTCTTGTATTCGATTGGTTAAATCTTCCCCGCCCTCATGAATGAAATAATCAGGAATAGAAAAACCAAAGGTTTTTAAGCAGTCTAATTTTTCATTTTCATTTTTAAACTTTTCATCACTTATCAAATCAAACGCTTGAAAACTTAAATGTCGCGCCAGTTGAATGTTTTCTTTTCTACCCAGGATGCCGGCCACAATATTTCTTTGAGAGGATGGTGTTTCAAGTTTTAGATCTTCCATCTCTCGTGATAGGGAAAAAAATTTTTTTTCTACACAAAAAACCTCACCCCTTACTTCAAAACTATTGTGATGTGGAACATACTTCGGAATATCCGGTATATAGATTGCTTTTTGAGTTATGTTCTCTCCGAATTGACCATCGCCTCTGGTTTTAGCCATTTTTAAGTGACCGTTTTCATAAATGAGAGAACAACTTGAACCATCAATTTTAAACATGCTTACAACAGGTTCAGTGCCTATCCATTTTACCAAACTCTCTGTTTCATAGGTTTTATCCAGTGAGAGCATCTTCTTTTGATGCTCAACTTTTTTGAGAATGTCTGTTTGCTTAGTGCCAACTATTGAAAGGACAGGGTTTTCAGGATCAATGGACTTCAGTTCATTTTCTAGCTTATCATAGGCTTCATCGGAAATTTCTGCTTGTCCCTTATAATATTTTTCTTTGTGATAAATAATGAGTTTTTCTAATTCTAGAATAGTGTTTTTTTTCATCTCATTTTTTTAACATTTATTTGTTAGAAATTAAATGAAAGTCCAAGTTTTATTCTGTCATCCTTGTAAGACACTTCTTTATAATTCCCACTAAATCTGGCGCGGTTTGATAGTGTTTCGACACTCCCATCCAGCGAGATTCTTGGTAAATATTGATACTTAATTCCTAGTTCAAGCTCCATGGATGTGACACCTGTTGCAGTTCCGTATAAGGCATCTATCTCTGTAAAGGAGGGAAAGGGTATGAACTCTGCATGGGCGAAAAATCGGAATTCCCGAGACAATGGTACATTGGCAGCAGTACCTAGCACAATTCCAGAAATAGTGTTTTTTCCAAAACCATCAAGTGGTGAACTGTCTAAATCATAATTGTACCTTACATAACCAGTATAAAAATCGATCTGAGGGCCATAAAAGAACCCAATAGGAAGGTATTTGTAACCACCGGTTACTTTTACTGTACTCGTATTAGCGCTGATCTTTGATTTATCTGGATCACCTGAGACTTTTTTTAAAGAACCTACACCCCGCTCAACTTCAACAGCTCCAAAATATTCTCTTGTTACCCAACCTTCCAATCTAAAGTTTAACCCATACAAATTCCCTCCCATTCTTATAGAATCCGAAGGTACAGTTGTGTTGAGTGTAGACCGAGAGCCAAACAAAGCTACAGATAAAACTCCTAATGTTCCTGGTTGGTCATCAAGGCTTTTTTTATTTTTAGGTAACTCTACTATGACATCGCTTTCTGGTTGGATGAGCCTTACCCAATCACCAGGAAGAACTCTTTTTTCTCCACGGTAGGAGTGTAGAGAGGCTAAGGCCTGATTATCTGATATATTAAAAATTTTTCCTTCAGCGAGAATTGTTGAATCCCAGTCCACAACTTTTTTTAGAAGTGGATGTCTTTTTATATTTTGAAGTCTTTTAACAACTAAACCTTGTCCTATGGTCATGGGGTACCCCTTCCCTACATCCATGGTGATTTGATCACCTAGAACACCCAGGATTTTAGCATCATAGGGAATCATTTTGGAGTACATATCCAACCAAGCTCTTATTGTTTGGTTGATGATTTCAATTTCATTAGATTCCAAATAACTCTTTTCAGAAAAATAAACATCTTCACCATTATCAGCAAATACGTTTATCTCGGCTTCAATTCCATTTATTTCATTCTTTAGGGTGACGAGGATGATCGACCCAACTTTTAATTTTTCTGAGACTGTTTTCAATACCTCTTTCTTTTTTAAATAGACAGGTAAGCTTTCTCGGTAACGACTGAATATATTTATTAAACCTGCATTTGAAACGTAACTACACCAATTGCTCTTTTTTAAGTGGTTTTCAATAGTTTCAAAAACTTTAAATGCAATTGCACCTCCCACACTGTCTGTGACAGGTAACAATGTGCATCTTCTCATGGATGAAGAGGCATAGATAGAAGTTGATAAGAAGAAAAGGATTCCGAGAATAATGGATTTCATATTGTTTTTAGAAATTCTGGAGGTAGTTCATTTTTATTTTCATAAATAGCAACCAGCATTTTCAATTCATTATTTTCCTCTTCAAGCTTTCTTAATTTAAATTTCAACTCTTCTATTTCAAAATTTTTTTTCATCAATTCTTCTTCCTCGCGGAACTTTAGTTTTTCAATTGAATTAATGAGAATAAAATATTTACCATTTTCTTCTTTATATCTGAGTATATTATTTTTTATGTGTCTTCTGGTTGTCGAAATTGATATATCCTTATACCGAGAATACTCATTAATGGATAACCAAACCCCTTCACTGGTGTTCATTTTCTCCCCTTTAGCGTTAACTTTAATGTTAAAGAATCCGATAGAGATGTGTAAAATCAAAACTTAAACCATTTTAAAGCTGAGTATTGATGTCAACTGATTTGAATGAGATTAAAAATAAGAAAATTGCATTAGTTCTTTCTGGAGGCGTTGTTAAAGCAGCTGCTTGGCACTTGGGAGTCACCCTCGCCCTAGAAGAACTTGGCTTTACTCTGAAAACAAACAAAAACTCTACCTCTGATCACAAATTAAACCCACGAAGCCTTGAAATTGGAACCTTCGTTGGCTCATCAGCGGGAGCTATGATTTGTGTTTATCTGGCCTCGGGCTATTCTCCACAAGATGTCATCCAAGCAACTCTAGGTCTTAAGGGTTCTAAACTTAAAGGCATCAATTATAAAGACATGTTCAATATAAAAAGGCCTAAACTTAAAGCACCTAAGCCGGATCTTTATCATCCCCTAGAAGGTTTACCCGTACTTCTTAAAAATTTACTTAGACCGGTCATTTCACTCCCAGGACTTTTTACCACAGAAGGTGTTAGGAATTATCTTATCGATCATGTGATCGAAAAAGATACATTTGAGGACTTTGCGGCAGACCTCTTCATCGTTGCCACCCAGCTCGATCATTCTAGAAAAGTAATTTTTAGTAAATACAACTACCCCAACCCATCCCATGACTCAACATCAGTTTACTATACGGGGACGAATGTTTCCTATGCTACGGCAGCCAGCATGAGTGTTCCCCCTTTTTATTGTCCTTATCCAATAAAAAATAAAGTCACAAATGAAGTTGAATACTATATTGATGGGGAAATTAGGGAGACTCTTTCCACACATGTGGCAGAGGACAATGGCTGTGACGTTATCATCAGTTCATGGACCCACACCCCTTACCACTTTCATGATGAAGTTGGATCCTTAGTTAATTACGGACTACCTCCCATAGTAATCCAATCCATCTATCTATTAATTCAGAAGAAAATTATATCTTCTCGAGCTGAAAGGGCAAAGGCGATAGACATTATTGATACTGTTAATGACTACATGAAAAAAGAAAAGTTTTCACCAGATCATCGAAGAGAAATAATGGCTATTCTTCAAAGAAAAATGAACATCAACCCAAAAGTTAAACTCATAGACATTTACCCAAGCCACCACGATTATAAGCTATTCTTTGCCAATTCTTTTTCTTTAAATTCTAATGTATCAGCACATGCAGTTGAGGCAGGCTACAAAAGAACCATGGAAATTTTAGGCTCACGATAGTTTTATCTCTAACAGTTCAAACTTTAGATTATATTTATCAAAGCTGCTCAACTAAGTATGTATTTGGAGAACAGTAGCTACTCAAGTATTGAACACTGCTGTCCTTAAAGGTAATTTTGAGGTTTATTTTTGAATCCCCACTATCTTCTGTGTCACTATGAATATCTCCAGAGATGATGATTTTTTCACTCTTCGTACTTAATGAGTCATAAAATCTTCCATCCTCATCAAGAATCTGAATCTTTGTTTCAAGACTTTGTCCTACTGATTCTGCGGCTGTTTCAACTGAAATCGCCTTTTTACCTAGGTTAACCTGAATCAGACATCTGTTTGCTAAGTTTGGTGTTTTAAATTGAGAAAGAATTGAACGCATAAAGTTTTCTGATGGTATGACAAGTTTATTGACGTCCTTAAATCCCACAAAGACAGGTTCATCTAAATGGTTTAGTTCAAGATATTTTCTGCCGCCAAGGCTGGTTTTATTGTAGTCAGTCTTAAATGTGTGCTGATTGACCTTTGCCACTGTTTTTTGATTCGCGAAGTGATTGACTTGAGATGCATTTAATATCAGGGGTGCTTTCTCCTTACTAAGCACATCTTCTTCAACCAAGACCACTTTTTCATCTGTCACATCTTCGTAAAAGTTTGAGTCAAAAGTTAGTTCATTTTCGTGAACATGAATGATTTTTGAGACTGATTCTCCATGCGTATCTCTATAACTTAATAAAGCATTCCCAGCTTTCACACCCACATACATTAAATATGAGTACTCATCCCCAGAAACTGTTTTCATCTCATCATCCAATTTGACAGTCTTAAAATGGGGAACATCTATGTCTACGCTTTCAGTACTTTCATCTAATTCAACAATCACCACCCCAAGTCTTTTTGACGGTCCGTATGGAGAAAGTAAGTCATGAAACACCCCTTCCTTTATCATAGGTATTGTCATTTCTGAGACGCCTTCCTCAAGAATAAGGTCTGTATTTGTGGGAGCAAATCCTCGTTTTACAATGTTTACTGTTCTATTCATCTTTGGTGAATTAAGAACCTCATCCATCACCACTTCACCGCTATTGTAATCCGAAAAAGCCTCATTGGTGTTATCCTGGGGTCTAACTTCAAAACCCAGTTCTTTTTGACTACTCAAAAAATCTGTTCCAATAACATTTACAGCTATCCGATTTTCATAGTTTCTTGATGAATTTTGAGGTGACTTTTTGGACAGTTTTTCTGATTGCTTTTCTTCCTGAATAGTCACTTTTTTTGAAACTTTTGGAACCACTTCACTTTTACTTGTTACCGGTAAACTCACGACCTTATTAGTTGTGACATCTTTTTGTACTTCATTTTGAGTATCCATTTGAGTAACCAGACTAATCTTGCCATTCTTGACATCTTTTTTTACGGCCGAATAGTCAAATGCGACAAGTTCCTCAACGGCTACTTCCTCAATTCCCTCTTCTGAAGTTAGTATCGTCTTTGTCTCATCCAGAACAGTTGGCGACGAACTCAATTCTTCATTTGGAATTACTTCATTACTTAAGAGGGAAGTTAAATTTTCTGGTAATCTGTTTCCAATCAACACAGGACTTAGCTCTACCGAGCTTTCAAATGGTAAGGTGAACTTTTCAATTTCATTTTGTGAAACGATTATATTTCTTTCAACCTTTTCCTTTATTTTACTAATCTTTTTTATTTTTACTTTTTTCTCTTGGATTTTTATCTCATGAAACACCATTTTTGGTGGAGTTATTTCGAGAGATTCAGGTTGGGTAAATTTTGTTTTCGAGAAATAGTTTAAATAGTTTGTAGATATTTCTGTCGTAACAATTTCAGGAGAAATAATTCTCATACCTATAAGACCCACTGATAGGTAGGCAAAAACCGTGAAAGATGCAAACATCCGTGTAAGCGCAATAGGCATATGAGAATTATTTTATTCGACCTTTTTATAAATACCTACTAGGCAAAGATTTATCCCTTTATTTTTTGGATAGTCATTTTCATTTAATCTAATTTTTGAATAGAAAACATCCAATTATTCTGCAGTGTAATAACTTCAAAATCCCTCCTGATTTCAAACTCTTCCATTATAGTCCCCTTCACTTAACAAAGATTGCAAAGAACCTTGCAATCATTAACATGGAGGCCCTATGAAAAATCTTTTCTTGTCACTTTCTCTCTTAAGTTTTCTATCAACCCATTCCTTTGCAACAGTTGACTCTTTTGTTTCATTAAAAATTCCTGTCTTCGGAGTTCAATCTTCTGATGTCTGTATGATTGACTCTTTAGCTTGGGATGGAATTTCTTCACCTGGTTCTAGAGAAGCATTGGCAGCAAAAGCTCTTAATGGCGCTTTTAAAGTTTATGGAATCATGGCGGGCGAGGATCAAGACGGAATGGTTCAGGTAAACGCTCTTTTTGATAAAGGGATCGAAGTCACAATAACAACCGATGATTTTGGTTCTAACAAGGCATCTGTAACTATTAATGCTACAGAAGCTTCCCGCAAGGCAAAATCAATTGATGAAAGAAATGAAGTTGTTAAGCTTGCTAAAACAGCACTTTATGCAGCTCTAATGAATACGATTGGTTCTTACTTTAAGGCTGTCTCTGCCGAAGTTGTTGGACTACCTTCTCAATCTGGAATAAAAAATCCAATCCCTTCACGATTCAATTTTTCATTCACTAAAGAAAGCCCATATCTTTTAAATATCAAAAAAGAATTGGCAATTATTGATGGAACTAAAAACTGCATCTAAAAAAAAGGCCCTGCGAATAGCAGGGCCTTTTGTGTTTTACTTTAAATTGGCTAGCCGGATCCGAAGTTCTGCTCTTTCAAGCTTTCTTCTAAAATTTATAAGATCCACATCTGTCAGATTTTCTTTTCCAGAAAGTCGATCCGTTGCTTTAATTTTAGCATTTCTCGCTCTTTCTAAATCGATCTCTTCAGCACGTTCAGATGTAAAAGAAAGGATTGTTACCGTATCTTTTAAAACCCTACAAAGGCCTGCAGTCACTGAGAAATGTCTAGGACCCATTTCAGTTTTTGCTGTCAAAATCCCTGTACCTAATTCCGTTAGGATATGAGTGTGCTCAGGGAGGATATTGATCTCCCCTCTGACCGTTGGAATCACAATATCGTTACACTCAAGGTCCTTAATAACGACACCTTTAGGTGTAAAGAGATTAAGTTTAAAGGCCGATGCCATAATTACTTCCCTTCAGTAAGTTTCTTTGCTTTTTCAAACACCATGTCTAATCCACCAACAAGATAGAAAGCCTGTTCTGGAAGATGATCTACTTCTCCTGCTAGAACAGCTTTAAAACCTTTAATGGTGTCTTCGATCTTAACAAATTGACCAGGGATACCGGTAAACTGCTCAGCAACGAAGAACGGTTGTGATAGGAATTTTTGAATTTTCCTGGCACGGGCCACAAGCTTCTTATCATCTTCAGAAAGTTCATCCATACCAAGAATGGCAATAATATCCTGAAGTTCTTTGTACTTTTGAAGAACCGACTGAACTTGACGTGCTATTGAGTAGTGCTCATCACCAACAACGTCTGGTGTAAGAATCGTTGATGAAGAAGAAAGAGGATCCACTGCTGGATAAATTCCTAACTCTGCAATCTGTCTAGATAACTCAGTTGTAGCATCCAAGTGAGCAAATGTTGTAGCTGGAGCAGGATCTGTATAGTCATCTGCTGGAACATAAACAGCCTGGATAGATGTAATTGAACCATCTTTCGTTGAAGTGATTCGCTCTTGCATCGCTCCCATTTCAGTTGAAAGAGTTGGCTGATAGCCCACAGCTGAAGGAATACGTCCAAGAAGAGCTGAAACTTCTGATCCTGCTTGTGTAAACCTAAAGATATTATCAACGAAGAAAAGAACGTCTTGCTTCTCTTCATCTCGGAAATACTCTGCAAGAGAAAGTCCAGTTAGGGCGACACGTGCACGGGCCCCTGGTGGCTCGTTCATCTGACCATAGACTAGAGCTGTTTTATTAATAACCCCAGAATCCTTCATTTCATGATAAAGGTCATTTCCTTCACGGGTACGCTCACCAACTCCAGCAAACACTGAGAATCCTCCGTGTTGAGTAGCAATGTTGTTAATAAGCTCCATAATAAGAACTGTTTTTCCTACACCAGCACCACCAAAGAGACCGATTTTTCCACCCTTAAGATATGGGGCTAGAAGATCAATTACTTTAATACCAGTAAAAAATGCTTCTTTCTTAGTAGATTGATTAGCAAATTTTGGTGCCTCACGGTGAATAGGATAGCTCTTTGTGTTTGTAAGAGGTCCTACTTCATCAACTGGCTCTCCAATCACGTTGATGATACGCCCTAAACATTCACGACCAACTGGAGCCTGAATTGGGGCACCTGTATCACGCACTTTCTGCCCTCGGGCCAAGCCCTCAGTTGCATCCATTGCAATACAACGAACCATGTTGTTACCAAGGTGAGATGCCACTTCCACAGTAAGATTTTCATCTCCACCAGAAAGTGTCTTGTTTGTAATTTTGAGAGCATTGTAAAGCGCCGGTAGTTTTCCATTAGAAAACTCCACGTCGATTACTGGACCCATCACTTGACGAATAACGCCTGTATTTTCCATTCGAAAAGCTCCTTAACCGTTTAGAGATTCAGCACCTGATACAACTTCAATGAGCTCCGTCGTAATTTTGGCCTGTCTCAACTTATTCATTTTTAGTGTTAACTTCTTAACCATTTCTTTACAATTTTTTGAGGCATTTTCCATAGCGTTCATACGTGAACCGTGTTCTGAGGCAATAGCATCGAGCACACAGGTATAAACAGTGGTTAGATAAACCTCAGGAACCAAAGTGTCCAATATATGCTCAGCTCCTGGTTCATATTTAAAATCATAGGGATACTTCGCCTTAATTGCCTCTTTAGTTTCAGGCGTAACTACCATTGGTAGAAGTTGTCTTACCTTTGAGTCAAACGCAATTGCAGAGATGAACGAATTGTAGGCAACATAAATTCTTCCTACTTCACCACTTATAAACATGGTTCCTAATTCATCAGCTATTTTTCTCACTTCCTCATAGGTTGGGTCCGCTTTTGCAAAAGTATAAGTTTTCCCGGAATTAACTTCTTTTTGTATGAGGTCACGAACTTTTTTTCCAATGTAGAAGAACTTTAGCTCTTCATCCTTTTTTTCATTAATGAACCTACGGACGGTCTTTGTCAGCATTGAATTGTATCCACCACAAAGACCTTTATCTGAAGAAATCACAAGTACTACTGACTTATTATTTTCCTTTTGGGTGAAATATTCATTCGAGTAGTTAGTTGCAAGTGCAGATACAGTTCTTACTGTTTCCTCAAGCTCTCTAGAATAAGGACGAAGACCTAAGATCCGTACCTGAGCCTTGTTAAGCTTTGAAGCTGAAACAAGTTTCATGGCTTTAGTGATCTTTAAAGTACCTTTAGTACTTTTGATCTTTTTCTTTAGGTCTTTTATATTTGCCATGGTTATTTATCCTTCAGTTAAGCCTTATAGCTCTGAACGAAACTCTTGATGATCTCAACAAGCTTAGCTTCATTCTCAGAGGACATTTGCTTCTCAGATCTCATGGCATTCATCATTTCACTGTGACGTGAGTTCAACATGGAGAGAAGGTCTGCTTCTACCTGACGAATCTTATTCACAGGTACATGGTCAAAGAAACCCTTTGTTGCAGCAAAAATTGAAATCGACTGATCAATAACATCCATAGGTGAATATTGAGCTTGTTTTAACAACTCCACCAAACGAGAACCACGGTTTAGCTGTCTTTGAGTTGCCTCATCAAGGTCAGAACCAAACTGAGCAAATGCTGCAAGCTCACGATACTGAGCAAGATCAAGTCTTAAAGTACCAGCAACTTTTTTCATGGCCTTAATTTGTGCTGATCCTCCCACTCGTGACACTGAAAGTCCCACGTTCACTGCCGGACGGATACCAGAGTTAAAAAGATCTGATTCAAGGTATATTTGTCCATCTGTAATAGAGATAACGTTTGTTGGAATATAGGCAGAGACGTCCCCTTCCTGAGTTTCAATAATAGGGAGGGCCGTAAGAGATCCAGCTCCTAATTCATCAGAAAGTTTTGCCGCTCTCTCAAGAAGTCTTGAATGGATATAAAACACATCTCCAGGAAATGCTTCACGACCTGGTGGACGACGAAGGAGAAGAGAAAGCTGACGGTAAGCCTGAGACTGCTTCGTAAGATCATCATAAATAATCAAGGCATGCTTACCAGAGTCTCTGTAGTATTCACCCATAGTACAACCTGTATAAGGTGCCAAGTACTGAAGAGGTGCTGAGTGAGAAGCAGTTGCCGATACAATTATTGTATACTCAAGTGCACCGGATTCTAAAAGCTTTTGATAAACCTGACGAACAGTTGATTGCTTCTGACCAATCGCCACATAAATACAAACAACATCTTTACCTTTTTGGTTAATGATGGTGTCAATCGCAACTGCTGTCTTACCAGTTTTACGGTCACCAATAATAAGTTCTCGCTGGCCTCTACCAATTGGAATCATGGCATCTATCGCCTTAATACCTGTTTGCATAGGTTCGTGAACTGATTTACGAGCAATAATTCCTGGGGCTTTTATTTCTACATTTCTATATTCAGTAGTCTTAATTTCACCCTGACCATCAATTGGCTCTCCAATTGCGTTTACTACACGGCCAAGAAGTGCGTTTCCAACGGGAACAGAAACAATTTTTTCTGTTCTTTTTACTGTTGAACCTTCTTTAATTCCTTCATCATTCCCTAGAACCACAATACCGACATTGTTGGCTTCAAGGTTAAGAACCATTCCCTTAACTCCACCATCAAACTCAACAAGTTCTCCAGCGAGTACATTTTTTAATCCGAATACACGGGCCACGCCATCACCAATTGTGAGAACTGTCCCAATTTCATTCATTTGTAATCGCGATTCAAAATTTGCGATTCGGTCTTTAATAATCCCTGTGATTTCTTCAGGTCTGATTGATGTGCTCATCTAAAATCCTTCCCTTTTTGGGTTTTATTATTCACTAAGAATAGATTGTTTAAATTGTTCTAATTGGTTATCCAAAGATGCATCTAGCTGCAGATCTTCTACTGTTACTTTATATCCTGCAGATATATTTTGATTTTGTACGTAATCTAAATGTGGTTGCCTATTAAACTTCTTTTTTAGGAATCCTTCTATCTTTTCTTTAAAAACTGGATCAATCTGAGAACCAGTACCTTCAATTGTTCCTTTCATGAAACCATTACGCTCATCATCTAAAACAATCACTTCTTTTATGATGAGTGGTAAAACACCTATTCTTTTTTCATCAATTAGGTATTTCACTGTTTCTGTTGTTATATCTGAAAGGTTTAATTTTTTTGCCACTTCAACGAAAACACTTTTTTTCTCTTCAAGAGTAAATAGTTCTAAGAAAAGAACATTCTCTAGCTCATTTGACTTATTAATCACTTCTGTAAGTTTCGTTAGCTCGCTAGCAATATTTATCTTTTTTTCATCTCCAAGTTCGAGTATGGACTTGGCATAAACCTTGGCAACCGCCTGCTCTTTCATTTTCTATAGCCCCTGCAAAAGTTTTGAAGAAACTTTGTTCTGGTAATCTTTATTAGTTTTAATTGTAGTCTTCGTTTTTAAAATAACTTGATTAAGTAATTCTGCGTTCAATTCATCTAAAACCGCTTTTTTATCTGCTTTAATTTTTGAATCCGCATCAGTTTTCATTTTTTGAATTTTATCATCCGTTTCTTTAGAAATAGTTTTTTCAAAATGCTGAATATCCTTTTCAGCATCAATCTGAATGGACTTCATTTCTTCAGAAAGGTGTTCTGACTTCCGCTTTTCACCTTCGTACATAAGCTGGGCTTCTTTTGATTTCAAGCTAGCCCTTTCCATCGTATTGCTTATTTCTTCTGATTTTGTAATGAAATAATTTTTAAGTGGTCCTTTTATTTTCCAAATCAAAACTCCAATGAGAATTGAAACATTCACTGTAGGAGCAAATAAATCCATGATTGAGCCATGCTCATTTCCTGCAGCCATCGCTTCGGAACTAAGGATCATTAAGAAGAATGAAGAAATTAAAAATCTTACCTCGAACTTATTCATGTATGTCCTATTGAAGTATTTTCTGTACAAGTGATTGAGCCAGATTATCCGCATCTGCTAAATACGCTTGCTTATTCATTTCTATTTCGTTGTTAAAATTATGGCGGGCTTGCTCAACGTAAGTATTAATTTCTTTTTCCGTTGATTTATACTGTTCTGTATATTTTTGCGTAATTTTTTGTTTTGATTCAGTTGTTGAAATTAATGCCTTTCTATTCGCCTCATCAATTTTGGAGTTGTACTCAGTTTGCATCTTTTTAACTTTTTCTAATACATCATCAGCAGAATTTTCTAACTTTGTGGTTTTTTCTTCACGGTTTTCTATAACCTCTTGAAGTTTTCCCAAAAACAAAAACTGCGTGACGATAAAAATCGATAAGATAATAAAAAACTGTGGGACAAGGGATGAATCCACACCCAATTGAGTGAAGATGGCCGTAAATGTTTCCATGATTTGACCCTTAAAGATAAACTTAATTAAAATTATTCACTTATTAATTATGCTTCTGCGGGTTTTCCGTCAAGGATTTTGGGATGTTATTTTTTTTCCTTCATCTTAGTTATTCCATGAAAAATTACACCCTCTTCTACAATTAGGCTTGGACTTGTCACCGTGCCTTCAAATCTTGCTGGGCGTCTTATTTCTACTCTAGATGAAGCCTTTATGGTTCCTTTAACTGAACCAGATATGATTACGATATTTGCATTTATATCTGCATTGATCACTGCACCCTCTGAAATAATGAGGGTATCATTGGAAAATATACTTCCATTAACGTATCCAGCTATTCTTACTGTTCCGCTAAATGACAGATTTCCTTCAAATTTGCAGCCTTCTTCAATGATGGCGCACAATTCATTTTTTTTGGCCAAAAGCTACCTCTGAGAAGATTATTTCATGAGATAAGAAAATATATCATTAAATTCAGCTTCATTGCTAAATTTGATGGCGATTTCACCGGCGCCATTTTTATTGGCCTTTACTGCAAAGTGGTAACCAGTTTTTTGTTCAAGCTTATTCTTTAACTGAGCATACTGCTCTGCAATAAAATTATTCTCACTTCCTGTTTTCTTTTGAGTTGATTTACTCTTCTTCGCTAATTCTTCTAATTCCCTTACAGAAAGGTTATTATTTATGACTTCATTAGCCAAGCGCTTTACCGCTTCATCATCATTTACGCCCACTAGGATCTTAGCATGCCCAAAGCTCAGGAGCTCTTTTTGCAAAGACATAATAACGTCCTTGGGAAGCTTTAGGATTCTTAGAAAATTAGCTATTGTAGAGCGCTCCTTCCCTATCTTTTTAGCAACTTCTTCCTGAGTTAATTCAAATTCATTCATTAGTTGAAAATAAGCTAGGGCTTCCTCAACACAGTTAAGATCTGAACGCTGAACATTCTCTATTATTGACATTACCAGTATGTCTTTTTTCGTTCCACGTTTTACTATTACTGGAATTTTATTAAGACCTGCTAAACGAGTGGCCCTGTATCGCCTTTCACCGGCCACTATTTCAAACATTCCCTCTTTTTCCACCACAACTATTGGCTGAATAACTCCGTTTTCCTTGATGGATTCAGATAATTCTAGGAGATCTTTCTCTTTGAAAATTTTTCGAGGTTGTGCCTTATTGGCCACAATTTTTTCAAGATCTACCAAAAGAGGCTGTGTTGAAATCTGACCCTCTTTCTGGTTTTCTTTTTTTGGTTCTATAGGGGCGTCAGTTTCCTGAATATCTGATGACATCACTGGAGTATTGCTAAGAAGAGCCGCCATTCCTCTGCCAAGTTGTGCCTTATTTTTTTGCATTTTGGTCTCCATGGACTACATCTGATAGTCTTCTAATTTTGGAATTTGATTTAACTGCATCTTCGACTGTGCATACTCTGATTTTTTTTCAGTTTTTAAAATAATCTCTCTCGCAAGAGACAAGTAAGCCTCACTACCTTTCGAGGTAATATCATAAAGAATAATGGGTTTACCAAATGATGTGCATTCTGAGAGTTTAACGTTTCTTGGAATAATTGACTTTAAAATATCATCCTTAAAGTGTGTCATTAGATCGTTTGCCACGAGCTTACAGAGATTATTTCTTGAATCATACATAGTGAGTAATATGCCCTCTAAAATAAGCTTATTATTGAGAGATGCTCTAATAAGCCTAACGGTATTCAATAGCTGCGATAAACCTTCCATGGCCAAATACTCCGTTTGCATTGGCACAAGATAGGAATGAGCTGCGGTAAATGCATTTACTGTAAGCAAATTCAAAGATGGGGCGCAGTCAATAATGATGTAGTCATAGTTATTTTGAATGGCTTCTAGCGCAACCTTAAGCTTTGATTCTCGTGCAAACATATGCACAAGCTCCAATTCAGCCCCCACAAGATCATTGTTTGATGGGCATAAATCCAGCAATGGTAATTCCGTTTTGTAAATGCAGCTTTCAAAATTCTCTTCATTAATAAGAGCGTGATAAACATTGGACTTGTTAAACGTTTCTTTTTCAATTCCCAGACAAGAACTTGCATTGCCTTGGGGATCTAGATCAATTAGCAAAGTTCTTTTTTCTGCTGCGGCGAGGCAAGCGCTAAGATTGACTGAAGTAGTTGTCTTTCCTACTCCACCTTTTTGATTTGCAACTGCAATTATTTTAGCCATTTAGAACCTATGAAGAGGTTAATTTAAGATACTTATTTTTAAATAAAATCAGATAGTTTGACAAGATTTTTAGTTGCTCTAGGTGCCTTATTTTGATTATTTGTTCCACGTGGAACATTATTTAATGCAAAAGAGATTAAATAACGCTTTTCCGTGCCTGGTACATTAATTTCTTGGTTTTCTATCATTTTCCATTTTTCAAGCTTAACAAGACCAGGCCCTTCAAGCTCAATAAAATTGGGCCCCTTATAAAGAAAGACTGTCAATTTATTCATGTCATGATTAATTGCTGGAAGATAATCTGCTGCTGTACCAACGGCCTTAAAAGTCACAACGCTAGGGACATCAAATAAAACATCCTCAAGTCGTGAATGGACAAGGGTCACATTATTTAACCCCAACCTCTCCGCTATCAACCTGACGGCTTCAACTTTTTTGTTTTTTGATTCGATCCCTATGAATTTTATACCCGGTAACATTTGTGCAAGTGGCAGAATGGGAAACCCTCCACCAAAACCCACATCAACTAAAACCCCCTTAGACTGAACCTCTTTCTGAAAAAGCTCTGACTGCAAATAAGGATTGATGGAATCAAGAATTTGCTTATTGTAAAACTCATCCGGATCTAGAATTTTAGTGAGGTTAAGCCCAGCAAGCTCAGTCTTTAAAATGTTTAAATAGCGAATTGAAAAATTCTGCATTTAAAGCGCCTTTGCCGCAACAACTGCAAGAGTTGCTGGTCTTATTCCTTCGATCAATTTAAGCTGTCCAAATGTTTCTGGCATTACTCTTACAATCCTCTGTCTGCATTCAAAAGAAACATTGGGCGAAGAGGATATTTCTTTCCAGTTAATTTTCATACTATCCATTTTCTTCAGTTTCTCTACTTGGGATTCTGATCTTTTTATATAACCCTCATATTTTTTCGTGATGGCTACAACTCTACTAAGATCATGATCAATCTCTAATCCGTAAAAAATAAGAACATGCTCAAGAGTTTTCACAGGATCTAACCAGGCTTGTCGCAATAATTCACTCACACTCATTCTCTTGGAAAGCTTTTGCAGATCCCCTACTCCGGAAAACTCCTCCACAAGAGGTGAGTCCTCAGGAACCATTGTTTTATCGCAAAACTCACACAAAACTTGAAACCGAGAGATAAAAGTATCTAAAAACTTATCAATTTTCGTATTCAGCCCTAACTTGGTCCTATAGGCCCACATTCTCACCAAAGAATTATCCTCTCTGATGTGGAGGCGATTCTCTGAGCGAGCTGTAAATAGTCTATAAGGCTCATCCCTAGTATTTGACACTAAATCCTCTATCATCACACCTATATAGGACTCATGCCTACTCAAAATGAATGCCTCTCTTCCTAGCACAGATAATGCAGCATTAATTCCTGCCACCAGCCCTTGACCTGCAGCCTCTTCATAGCCAGAAGTCCCGTTGACTTGACCTGCAAAATATAGTCCGCCTAATTGACCATGCTCTAATGTTTGCTTTAATTCCGTAGTGTCAACCACATCATACTCAACTGCGTAGCCAAACTGCTCAATCTGAGCACTTTCAAGCCCTGAAATAGATTGAACATAGGATAATTGTATATCTTCGGGTAGCGATGACGAGATCCCAGAAGGGTAAACAGTGTCCAAATTTAACCCTTCTGGCTCAATAAAGACGTGATGTGTATTCTTATCTGGGTATCTAAAAGCTTTATCCTCAATAGAAGGGCAATACCTAGCCCCAACCCCAGTAATTTGACCATTAAACATAGGACTTTTCTCTTTATTCTCTCGAATAATGTCCATGGTGGTCTTATTAGTATGGGCCAAATAACATGAAACCTGTGAAGCATATCTTGTGAACGGCTTATTTAAGCAATGAAAATTCCGAACACTAGAATCAGAAGGCTGCTCTTCAAGCTTTGAGTAATCAATTGAAGACTTATTGAGCCTAGGAGGAGTTCCGGTTTTAAACCTCTGAGGCCTCACCCTCACCTTATCTAGTAAATCACTTAAGCCTGGTGAGACATCGCAATCAACCCGCCCACCATTTACTTGCTTTGACCCAGTATGAAGCTTTCCATTCAGAAAAGTACCAACGGTAAGAATTATTTTTTTTGAAAAGTATTTATTTATACCGGAGACCTCAAACAGGTCATTTTTTTGAATTGAGAATATCTTCTCTCTTATTACAGTTATATTAGATATCGAACTGATTAATTTTTCAGCTTCTTGACTATAGAGCTCTTTATCTATTTGTACCCGGGATGACTGAACTGCATATCCTTTTGAATCATTTAGGGTACGGAATTGTATACCCGCCCTGTCCGCAAGAATTCCCATTGCTCCGCCTAGAGCATCTATCTCTCTCACAACCTGACCCTTGCCAACTCCACCGACAGATGGATTGCAAGGAGCAGAGGCCAAGCCGATGCCTGGAATAGTAATTAGTCCAATTTTTAAGTTGAATTGACTTGCAAGGTAGGCAGCCTCTATACCAGCATGACCACCACCTACAATTAGAATATCAAAAGAATTCATAAACAATTAAAGCCCCAAATGTTCCACGTGGAACATTTTTACTTTCCTATACAAAAATTTGAGAAGATGGAATTTAAAACATCTTCGGGAGAAACTATACCTAAGAGTTCTGAAAAACAATGGCCTAAGGAATTTAGTTCATGGGAGAGAATAGCGACATCAGTCTCTTGTGACGCATGGCACAAATAGGAAGAGAGTTGACCATCCGCCTTTAAAATCAGCTGCTTATGCCTGCTAAGAAGTAAAGGCTTATCGGATACCAGCTCCCTAAACTTTGAGATGACCTGAGACTCAATATGACTTTCAAAACTCGTACTAAACTCAATGAGGCTAACCGCCCCTATAGAACCAAGTTCCGGATAAAGGGCAACTAGATTGGCTTTTGAGGAATCAAACCCAGGAAGGTCTTGATGTGTAAATAAGATGAGATCAGGATTAAGATGGATGAGATCTTTTAACTCTGGACCCAATTCGAGAGGATTAATAAGAAGAATTTTAAAAAAACTTTTAGCTATTCTTTCTTTAGATCTACTTATCCCCTCTTCCTCAATTAAATCCTTTGATTTCCTGATACCTGCAGTATCAATAAGTTTAAATTTAACACCCTCAATAACAAGGGATTCTGAGATGTAATCCCTTGTGGTGCCCGCAAGAGGAGAAACGATGGCCCTGTCTTCAGACAATAAATAATTAAAAAGTGAACTTTTACCCGAGTTAGGAAGCCCTATGAGAACAATTTCAGGCTCTAGCAGGTCATAAGAGATAGGACGTACTCTTTTGAGAAGCGTTTTGAATTTTGTGGAGAAATTAGAGAGTGTCGTATCAAAAGAAGTCCTTGCAGCCTCTTCACCAACATCATCAGAAAAATCAATCATTAACTCTAAAGAAGCTTTATGAAGAAGAAAAAGGTGATAAAGGTCTTTGTATAACTCAAAAAGGCTACCATTTAAAAGTGAGAGCCCCTGATCAAGAGCAAAACCAGAAGTGGCATTGAGTAAAAGGTCCAATCCCTCTACTTGAGAAAGAGACAATTTCCTATTCTTAACAGCCCTGTATGTGAACTCCCCCGGTCCTGCCATCCTACACAGACCGGTATTAAGAAAAAGGGCTAAGATTCTCTCTATATTAAGTGTATTCCCATGAACTGAGAGCTCAAGGACGTTTTCACCATTATAACTATGTGGCGCCTGAAAAAAAGTAAGACAAACCTCATCAATTTTTTGCCCCTGTAGGACCAAATTTGTAAAATACACCTTCCTTGGTTCTATAGGACCACTCAGCTTCAAAGTGAAGAAATCCTTAAAATCTGAAAGAGATTTAAATCCAGATATTCTGATGACACCAATAGCTGCATTTCCATTGAGACTGGTACTGCAGGCAATTATGACATCATCAGAATACAAAAAATTCATACAACCACGGGTGTACTCTTATTGCTGGCATTGAAAACCATCATTTGTTGAAGAATACCAAAGACTGTAGAAACAAAAATATAAAGAGAAAGTCCCGAAGGTAAATCTTTCATGATGAAACCAAAAATAAGTGGCATAAACATCATGACTTTTTTCTGCACAGGATCCGTGATTGTATTTGGAGTTAATTTTTGTTGTAGAAACATAGATAAAGTCATTAATACTGGTAAGACATAAAAAGGATCTTTGTTTGAAAGATCGTGGATCCAAAGAATGAAAGGTGCATCCACTAATTCAACAGCAGAATGCAGAACTTTATAAAATGCAAAGAATACCGGCATTTGAAGTAATAGAGGTAAACAGCCTCCGAGAGGATTTGCTCCTGACTTCCTAAAAAGATCCATGCTTTCTTTTTGCATTCTTGTAGGATCATCTTTAAATTTTTCTCTAATTTTAGTTAGCTCTGGTTGAATAATCTGAAGCTTCTTCATTGAAACAAAAGATTTATATTGAAGAGGAAACGTTATAAGGCGAACCAAAAGGGTAAGTAAGATAATTGAGACGCCATAGTTTGGTAAAAATTTATAAAAGAATTGAAGTCCCTTAAGAATCCAGACAGCAAAAAAGCCCCACATACCAAAATCTACAGAGTTATTAAGATGGTGTCCAAGGCCTGTTAAATAATTAAATTCCTTCTTCACAAAGACAACATTGTAGCTAAGCTGGGTCGTTTCCTTGTTTGAAAAGATGGAAAAGGTGTTATTAGGAGAAGTCTTATAAAGAAGGTCTTCAGGCTTATCAAAATAGGTTGCAAACAAATGATAATTGAAGTCAATACCAGCCCATTTAATACTTCTGTCTCCTGACTCTTCCTCACCTACAACAAATCTATTGAGCTCATCAGTATAAAAAGCAAAAACCTTCTCCTGCCCATTCTCAAGTTTTTTTGGCTCCGTTTTAAAAACAAGTCGGTACTTAAAATTCTTAGTTGAAGTGAGGTTAAAATTCAAAACTCCATCATCATTAAGAGCTGTTGTGAGCTTTAGATCATGAGCTTCATTAAAAAAAGTGTTCCCTTCCGCTCCTTTTGTGAAGAGAAGAGATTGAAAGCCCTTACCAAAATCAAACTCAATCTTTAAGGGTGATTTGGCCTCGATAGTATCTTCAAATCGAAAAGCAGCTTGTAAATTCTCGACATTTTTAACAGTGAGGTAATTATCAAAAGTCACAGCAACACCAGAGCCTCTAACGATTAAGTCTTCGGCCACTGGTTCTATAGGGGCGACTGTTTCTGAGTGATTAACCTGATCAAGAGGCTGAGTAGATTTGTCAACACTCACTGGTCCTACAGGGGCAGAATCCATTTTTGGGGGTGAAAAATATTGTTGCCAACCAAAAAGGATTAAACCAGAAAGTACTACGGCTATTAAGGCGTTACGTTGCTCTGAACCCATTTATTAACTCCAATTAAGGTATAATCTAAGGTACGGGATCGTACCCTCCCGGATGAAAGGGATGACATTTGCAAATACGTCGAGTGGTGTACCATAAAGCAACAGGTGTTGAAAACTTTTGAAAACACTCAATTGAATAATGTGAACAGCTTGGAAAAAAACGACAGTTCGATCCCAATAAGGGGGATATAAAGTACTGGTACCATTTAATAAAACGAATAAAAATGCTTTTAACTAATTTTGAGCACATAGCTTAGATGAGATTTTTTTGTAAGAGTCAAGAACCTGTTTTTCTGAATCAGGTGTTTTGGTAACGACAAGAAGAAGGTCATAGTTAAGAGATCTTAAGTTAAGATCATTTCTAAAAGACTCTCTTAATAGTCGTCTTAAACGATTCCTAACATGAGATTTACCAATCTTTCTTGATATTGAAAAACCAACCCGGGAATGACTGCCAATTCTTGAAAATTTATAAAAACAAAGAAGTGGATGAGCAAAGGATCTTAAGCTTTGCTCACGTAGATAATCAAAATCATTTTTTTGTGTAAGTCTGAGTGATTTTTGAAAGCCTTTAGAGGCAATGTTCATCTCAAGAAATTACTTAGTTCCGGTAGAAACAGTTAGCTGTTTGCGACCTTTGGCCCTACGACGATTAATAACCTTTTTTCCCCCAGCTGTTGCCATTCTAGCTAAAAAGCCATGATCACGAAGTCTTTTAAGTTTTTTTGGCTGCCAAGTTCTTTTCTGCATACTCATACTGAGATCCTTATAAAAATATACTAGGTAAAAATTAAAAAGGACTTAATACAAGAAATTCTAAAAAGGGTCAACAGTATTTATAAACCAAGGCGTTAGAGTAAGGTCTTGTAAGACGCCGAAAGTTGATAATGGTACCTTCTAGTGCTAACAATCTTTAGCTTTTTTTAAGATGACTGGAAAATATCAAACATGACACAAAAGTTTCCCTTTAACCATTTTTTGAAACTTGAAGGCATCTCAGATGAGCCTGTGAAACAAAAGGTACAGTCCTCTCCAGTTGTTGTTGAAAAACATGTTAAAGGATTGAATTTACTAGATGATCCTAAAAAATCATCCTCCCATACTTTGTCCAAAATCAGCTCTTCATCAGAATTTTCTTCAGAAGAACTTAAATCGATTACAGAAGCGTTATTGGAAAATCT
>CANHIY010000030.1 GCA_947461175.1 Bacteriovoracaceae bacterium | reverse complement strand
ATGGGCAACGAGTGAGAGATAAGACAAATAATCCTTACGCTCATTAAGTTTTCGTCCATCGAAATGGAGTGCAGTGGAGTTTAGGTGCTCAAGCCCCCCATAAAGCTTTGGAACAAAATGGGTGATAAAAAGGTACTCATCATAAGGAAGTTCGTTCCCAAAGTGCTTTGCCACCGTCTCAACAATTTTTTTAAAATCAGATTTTAAATTATTTTTATGGGGGTATTGTTCTCCGTAAAAGGCCAGATGATGACTTTTCCCTTGAAAGATGAATCCATCTGTCTCATGACAACCTATCTCCACGGGAGCGTCTATTAAGTGATCATAGTCTGAAGCTGTGTAAAGAAAGAGGTCATTTTTGTCGGAGGCATTTTTAAGTGATGTGCTGAGCTTTGACCATGAGGGAGGAAAGCGGAATTCAATTGAAGGATCCTCCAATTTTTCACCAAAAACTCCCATGAGATAAGAAGGCCCATGGAGGAAAGCATGGGAAGCGTCCACATGGGAAGTCCTGACAGTTAACTCTTTGCAGTAGATTTCATAACGGATCACTAAATTTTCTGAGGGCTTTTTTAGAAGAGATTTTTGCCAGTCAATTTCCCACACACCTTTTGAGAGCTGGGTATGAAATAAGACTTCTCCATTCATTTGAGAAGCCTCAAACCACCTGATATGCCGGGCATATTCCCTCATGAGATAGGAACCCGGGCTCCAGGAAGGAAGAAAAACCCTGATTTTACCATCCTTAACCTCGTCAATTTTTAACGTGACCTTAACGTAATGGTGTTCTGGTTTATCAATTTCAACAAGATAATGAACTTTCATTTTGTGCCCCTATTCATAGATAGGATAAGATTTGATGGGGCCAAAGACAATATTCAAAAGAAGTGATATATACAATCCATGGAAAATTCAATTACGGCATCTGACATGAATGTTTTTGTTACTGATAGTGCAGTCAGGCAGATTCAATTGATGATGGAAAACGACTACACTCTCCAGGGTCTTTTTTTTCGGGTTAAAATCGGAGGCAAGGGCTGTGAGGGCTTTACCTATGAAACAGGATTCTCAGAAACCCATGAAAATGATCTGATGATTGTTAAAAATTATCCCCTTATTAATTTTGAACTCACCCTTTTAATTGACCCCTTCTCTGCTTTTTATACTCAAGAATTCACCGTCGATTATCTTTTGGATATCACAAACAACGAAGAAGGCTTCATCATCAAGAATGCAGCAGACGGGCAACACCGGGGAAAATTCTTTAAGGATGAAGGCCGGCTTCCACCCTGGGCAAAAAAATGAAAGACATCTCCCTAGACTACCGCTACCTTAAGGCCTTTATGCTCACGGCCCGTTTTCTTAATTTCTCAAAAGCGGCCCAGGAACTTAATATTGCTCAGTCAGCGGTCTCTCGCCAAATAAAACTCTTAGAAGAATCTGTTGGAGATCAACTGATTATCAGGTCTTCAAAAAAAGTCATCCTCACCGAAAAAGGTATGATACTTCTTAGGGAAATTGAGAATTTTGAAACAAAAATTCAGGACATCTTTTTTGGTCACATGAATAAGATCATCCGTGTGGGTATTCTTCAAGGCCTTCTCGAAACCTGGTTCAATGACATCATGGTTGAGTTTTCTAAACACAGCCAACATCAGCTGAATGTGGAGGTGAATTCACTTGAGATGCTGAAAAAAAATCTTCATGAAGGTAAGTATGACCTCATCTTCACCATAGAAAATATTCAAAGTGAACTAGCCTCCTCTTTAAAATTATTTGAAGAAAAGATGGTTCTTATTAGTAAGAGTGAAATCAACTTAAAAGAGGCCCATGCCTACCCATGGATTGTCTACTCGGATCAAGATCACCTTTTTCAACTCTACAAAAAAAGATCCCAGAAAATTATTGTGGTTAATTCTATTACAACCATTTTAAAACTCGTCAAAAAAGGTGTGGGTATCGCCATTATCCCAGATCATACCCTGGATCAAACGGGGATTAAATCCTATGAAGTTAAGGGAATGCCAAAACAGTTTATTTACCTCTCAAGTCTTAACTTTTCCCAGCATCCAGAACACATAAAAAAACTCGTGGAGATGATTAAAAAAAAGGAAAGATCATAGGCCGCAGGACATTTTTCCGGGGAGAACGCTACCGTTTTCACAAACTGTCACTTCAACGCTCCCTTTTCTAAAAAAATCAGTTAAGGAATATTTTTTCTCGAGGATTTGTCCGGCACCAAAGCCCGATTTTTTCACAAAAGGCCATCGCACCTTTAAGTATTGAATCTTTGCATCTTTTGGGATCCCAAAAACCACCCCAGATTCATTTTGTGAGGGAAGCCCACCTTGGGAGTATTCAACCCATCTTTTTTGAATCATTTTCTTTTTGTTTATTCTTAGGGCCAAAGTCAATAAAGCACCTATTCCCTCGGTGTTGGATTTAATCCCATTTAAATGAACCTTAAGACTTTTCCCGGTTTTCTTTAAGATATTTTGAAAAAGAAATAAGCGCGGGGGAATATCAGAATTTCTTATGTTATTTTGAGAAGTAAGGATGTCCGGAGCACCATCTTTATTGATGTCCAAAACAACTGTTCCCGTTGGGTTCACGATATCTATTCCGGCCTTTGTTGAGATATTAAAAAAAGAATGGTTCTCATCTTGTTCAAAAAGGACGAGTCTTGAATAAGGAGGGAACCCAGAGTTATCCACAAGAAGGTCAATTCTCCCGTCAAGGTTATAATCCACCCAAACTCCTCGGCGGTCCCCCTGATTCCAATGGTCAGAGTGAGCATCGCTTAAGTACTCCGTCCTTAAAAAATAGGGAGGAAATGATTCCCGGGACCCGGTAAGAATACTGGAGCGGTCAACGGATTCATTGTCATAGGAATGGGACAATTCACCAAGAAAAACATCCATAATGCCGTCATTGTTATAATCACTGCAGGCACTAAAAAAAGTCCTTCCCCCACCTGTGCTAATGAGGCTTCCGTTGGGATCAGAGGCATAATTTGAAACGGGACCAAAATCTTCAAAATATCTGAGCCCAGAAGTAGAGTCTTTAAGATTCATCCAGAGCTTATTCTTGTATCCCGATGAAGAGACCGTCAGGATGTCAGGCCATCCGTTTTGATCAATATCACAGGTTGAGGCCCCGTAAGTAGGTCTAGCGTTGGGTGGATACAGCTGGTTGGGTGCTTTATCAGCCTCTCCTTTTAAAAGATGAGACACATCTTGAAATTTTCCTTGAGCGTTTCTGATCAATCTGTCTGGTAAAGGAAGGAATTGGTTATTTTTATTTTCAAACCAGTTGGAGATAAAAAGATCCACCCAGCCATCAAGGTCATAATCGATGAGACTCATTCCAGAATGGGGCCCGGGAGGCAAATCAAGGGCCTTTTGGTCCGGTAAAAAAGAAATGATTCCTTTGTGGATTTTGCCCCAAAAAATTTTTATCGGGATTTGAGTAATTTCGCTCTTCTGATTTAAAACAGAAGAAATAAGATCAGGAACCTGATCTTTATTTATGTCATAAAAAAGAAGAAAGCTCGCTTTAAAATCCAGAGGCAGGGGATCATGGGCCCAGGGTAAAAACTTATTAAGGGTGCTGCTCCAGAGATAAAATTTAGGTCTTGAGTAATAGGTAGGTAGTAAAACAAGATCCGTATGGCCATCAAAATTCAAATCCACAGCATTAAACGTCACGGCGTAAAGATCTTTTAAACCAAAAGTTTCAGTTACATCTCGAAAGTCTTCAGAGCCTGATTTCAAAGGACCGTGATGAATCATATGGGGTTCATAAGAGACGACTTGGGTCTCTTTAGGTTTTAATTTCTTTTCATCCTCTTGGTATTGAACCTTTTTCGTGGAACAAGAAAAAAGAAAGAAGAAAAACAGGCCTGTAAAAAAAACAGGCCTGTAAAAAAAATTAAAAATCAACGATATCAAAACCAAACCCATCTCTTTGACTGACAGCTTGAGAAATTTTAGGGATCAATTTGTCATAGCTTGAATTGAGTCGTTTATAATTTCTCGTAAAATTCTGACGGCTATCCCTCATGATAAGCTCCGTGAGGAGGGTCACATAATCCTTGTCTGTATCAGAGACAGTGGTTTTATTTAAGATGGATGTGGTCCGGGAAAGGACACATATCTGAACATAAAGTTCAATCGCCATGTTAGCAATTCTCATCTGAAGAAGCTCATTACCGATGATATTTTTTCCAAACTTCATAATGGTATTTTCAACCGCTATGGAGAAATCCTTAAGGCAACTCACGAAATGATTCCCATAAACTTCAAGTTTTGGATGAACCTTCGTGAGAGTCTTGTTTCCAAAATGCTTGTTCATTCTTTTTTTCGCAAAATCTGTCAGAATTCCCACGGATTTAATGGGATCTTGAAAAGCTTTGGAGACATCAGTTATTTTCCCCAGCTCTTTTAAATCATCGGAAGGGCCTTTAATACCGGAGAGTGCCGTAAAAATTCTAAGGATCTCGTTTGTTCCCTCAAAAATGAGGTTGATGCGGCTATCCCGCATGATTCTTTCATAGGGATATTCCTTCATATAGGCATTGCCGGCCGCAATTTGAGTGGCCTTATCAATAGTATCCCAGAGTTTTTCGGAGCAATAAACTTTACAAATGGCTGACTCATGAGAGAACTCACTCATACCCTGGGTGATTTTACCAGTGGTCATGTAAACCATAGATTCACTGGCATAAATATTGGCCGCCATGGTGGCAAGCTTTTCTTGTATTAAGCCAAAGTTATCAATAGTGTTACCAAATTGCTTTCTTGTTTTAGCCTGAAGAGTGGCCAGTTTTAAAATACTTTTCATTCCCCCCACAGAGCCAGAACCTAATGACAAACGCCCTGTGTTTAAAACGTTCATGGCAATTTTAAAACCCTTACCAAGTTCACCAATAATATTGGAGGCAGGAACAATCACATTATCAAAATAAACGGCCCTGGTCTCAGAAGCGCGGATTCCCATTTTATCTTCTTTCTCACCAAAAGAGACTCCAGGTCTTTCCTTTTCCACAATGAAGCAAGTGATCTTTTCTACTTTTTTTCCACCTTCCTCATCGTGTTCTGTTTTTGCAAACACAGTATAAAAACCGGCAAGTCCTCCATTTGTGATCCAAAGTTTCTGGCCATTCAGGGTGTAGGTGCCATCAGCATTTTTAACTGCCTTTGTTTTAATGGAATAAGCATCAGAGCCAGAGCCCGGCTCAGTTAAACAAAATGCCGCAAAAACTTCCCCAGAGGCTAGCTTTGGGAGCCACTGTTTTTTCTGCTCATCGTTTCCTTCATTTAAGAGGGCCTTATAACCAATGGACTGATGGGCACCAAGGGTTGTGGCGATGGCCCCATCCACCCCGGCTACCTGAGAAAAAACTCTGGCATAAAGAGTGGTGTCTAGTCCAAGACCACCAAACTCTTCCTCCACACCCAGACCACAAAGACCTAAACCGGCCAGTCCTTGAAGCACTTCCAAAGGTATTTTAGCTTCTTTATCAAGTTTTGCTGAGTCAATACTTGCTTGAGAAAACTTATCAACAGCATCTATCATGGCCTTGGCCATCTCAACCTGAGTTTCATTTAAGTGGGGGAAAGGGAACACCTCATCCTCAAGGACCTCTCCATAGAACATGTGCTTAACGATTGACGGAATTTCTTTTGAACTTTGATTTGCAGACATAAATCCCTCTTTGGAATAATGAAAAATACATTTCTTTTATTATAATAGGCCAAGAAGATAAAATACAGAGAATCCAAAGTTTTTGGTCAAATAAAAATCTTAAATTCAAAGCAAACACTCACCCGACTCTTACAGTTCACTATTCCCTACAGAGATCAATACTTGCTCCACACTTGCACAGAACATTAAATTTGATGACAATGAGGTAATGATAAATAAATTCAAAGACTTCTTTAAAAAATTTTTTAAAAGAAAAGATCAAGTATCTTCTGAGACTGATTACACAGAAGATCAGACAGACGTTCCCCCTGAATTCGAACCAGATAAGACAGTTGATCAAAATGAATCTAAAGGATTACTTAACCGGGAAAAAATTCGTTTCAAGCTTGATTTTAGTTTTATTAAAGAAAAATTTCGGGATCTTTTAAAAAATAAAAGAACTGAAAGTCTTTTTTCACTCTCTCCAAATATTAGTAAGGCGATTGAAAAAATTCTCTCAAAAAGTGCCAGAGAAACAATCCACCAGGGCTCACTGGTCATCATTATTTGCACCTTTTTCTATGCTCTAGGAAAAGGGGGAGCTCTGTTTTTAAAAGGGACCCCACAGATTGAGACTTCTAAGGACTTTAATATAAACATAAGTTTAGACAAGGAGTTTAATCCGGCCACACTAGCACAAGTCAAAACCATTAATATTTTCAGAACCAACACCGGGCTAGGTGTTAAGAAAAAAATGGCAGACACCAAGTGCGAGAAAGCGCAACAAGAGAGTAGTCTTCCTATTAAACTCGTCAATACTATAGTCCTTCAAGATTCCGTGAAGTCCATGGCCTCCGTTCAGGTCAGAGGAGACAGAATCCTCCAGGAAGTACGGGAAGGAGATAAGATCTCTAGCATGGCAAAAATTTTTAAAATTTCCCGCATGGAAGTTCTTGTTAAGAACTTAGATAGTGGTGCTTGCGAATCCATTACATCAAAAAATGCTAAAGAAACTCTTTCTCCCCTCTCTGTCATGTCTGCGGCAAAAAGCAGTGAGTTTAAGGCCTCAAAAAAGATGGCCGGTATCGAGAACGAAGGCAATAAATACATCATTTCCAAGGCACTACTTGATGAAAAGATGAAGGATATTTCAGCTATCTTAACTCAGGCAAGGGCAATTAAAATTCAAAACCCGGACGGAACCATGGCCTTTAAGATGACTGAAATGGATCCTCAAGGAATTTTTCCCTACATTGGACTTCAGGATCAGGATATTATTACAAGCATTAATGGAAAACCAATCTACGACATGAATGAAGTGATGGGTCTTTTTGGCCGCATCAAAAACCTTGATAAACTTCAGTTGGGTGTTAAACGGGAAGGAACGGATTCCGTCCTGGATTATAGTATAAAAAAATAAGGACCAATGGTAATGAAGACAAGATGTCGAAAAAAACCTTTAGTTTGCTCTCTTCTTTATGTCTCTCTTTTACTCGGGAGTCAGGAGGCGAGGTCACAATTTAACAAGTACCGTTCTCAAACCAGGTTCTCAAATCCCTCTGCTAATGGCACTCCCGATGCACAGGGCCCCCAGTCAGAGGGGAGCAACACTACCCCACCAGATCAAGGATCTATCTCTACCGACGATGCCGATGCCGCACTAAAAGCAGCTGAGAACTTTCAACCCAATTCCCCGAATGAAAGTGAATCGGCCTTTGATTCAACTGAAGATGATGAGGCCAACGCCGAAACCTTTGGTGACAGACCAGGTGCTCCGCCAAAAGGGGAAGATAAAAAAGCCTCAAATAAGTACGTCAATCTTAATCCTGAAACGGCCTTTGGCCCTGAGATTGTAGAAAGTTTTGATTTTCCAGACACCGACATTATGGAAATCACAAAACACATGCAAAAACTTACGGGGATTAATTTAATTCTTGATAAAGATGTAAAAGGAAAAGTTTCGATCATCGCCCCCACTCCTATTACCGTGGGAGATGCCTGGAAGGCTTACCTTGCTGCTCTTAATATGGCCGGATACTCACTCATAAAAACCGGTGCTTTCTATAAAGTAATAAACGCCAGGGACATCCGCTACACCCCTACAAAAATTTATACAGGAAATTATACTCCGGACACAGAAAACTATGTCATGCGGGTGATCTCCCTGAAGTCTGTCTCGGCAGCAGAGATTGCACGAAACTTCCGGCCTTTCATGTCCAGGTATGGACGGATTATTGATATTAAACAGACCAACACCATTATTATTGCCGACACTGGATCTAACATTAACCGTCTCGCAAAAATGGTGAAGTTTTTGGACGTTCCAGGACACGAAGAATCTCTCCAAATTGTTAAGGTAAAAAACTCTTCGGCCCAGGAAATCGCCAAACTTCTCGATACCATTCTTAAAGGTGGAGGAAATGCTACCGCAGGAAGGGGCGGGAGTGCCACTCCTCGTTTTGCGGGAGCAGCTGGTGGGACGGCCACTGAATCCACTTCCGTTATTTCAAGAATTATTGCAGAACCAAGAACAAACTCCATTATTGCTATGGCAAATGCAGAAGGGGCAAAACAGTTAAAGGATCTCATTTATAAACTCGATGTAAAACTTGTTTCTTCAAGTTCAAATAGAGTTCACGTCTATTATTTAAACTACGGTGACTCCGATGAATTAGCAAAAACCCTCTCAAGTATTGTGACTGGTGCCACTCAATCCGGTGGTCCAGGAGGTGCGGGGGGGTCAACCCGTTTTACTTCCGTGGGCGGACCAGGAGGGGGAAGTGGTGAAAATCCCATTTTTTCTGCTGAAGTGAAAATTACATCTGACAAAAATAATAATGCTCTTGTCGTCACGGCCTCTCCAACGGATTGGTTGACTCTTAAGGACGTGATTGGAAGACTTGATATTCCACGGGATCAGGTTTATGTTGAAGGACTTATCCTAGAGGCGAACGTTTCAAAGAATAAAGCTTTTGGGGTTGAATATGTGGGGGCCTACGGAGAAGGCAATATCCAAAGAAGTGGTTTTACCACTCAAACCTCCTCCACCAATGGTCTCCTAAACTTACTCGCAACTGGAATCCCCCAATCCATGGGAGGATTTCTCGCTGGAGTGGGGCTTGGTCCAACAAGAGATGTAAAGGTCACAAACGGCACCACCACGAGTACAGTCAAGGTGAATGCTCTTAATGCTATGATTAAGGCCGTGGCTTCTCATTCCAGTACGAATATTCTTGCGACTCCTCAAATTCTTGCCTTGGATAACACGGAGGCGACTTTTGAAGTGGGTGATACGGTACAGGTGAGAAATTCAACCATTGCCCAGGGTGGAGTTCAAAATTTTAGCTCAACTCCCCAGGAAGCAAAGTTATCACTAAAGATAACTCCACAAATTAATAAGGTGACTCGCTTTGTGAAATTAAAGATCAATCAAAAAATTGATGATTTTAAAAGTGGTCAGGGAGATCCTAGTTCTGGAGTCGGTCTTCCTACCACCACCAGGACTGCTATCACAGAAGTTATGGTCAGGGATAGGGACACCATAGCCATGGGTGGATTATTAAGAGACCGAGAAATTGTTTCAAACAGCAAGGTTCCTATTCTGGGGGATATCCCAGTTTTAGGTTGGTTATTTAAAAACAAGAGCCGAACAGTTGAAAAAGTTAACATCCTCTTTTTCATGACTCCTAAGATACTTGCCCCCTATGCTAAGACTGCTTCAGTGAATACTAAGGGAGTTCTTGAACGCCGCACTCAAGGGATGAAGCAGATGTTCTCAGAGGGGGAAATAGATCCCAATGCCCAAGTTTCAAAAGATTTGAGTGTAAAACTTGATCAACAAATTAAAGGTCCATTGTATGACCTTTCAGATGCGGATCACTACAAAAATTTAAATAAAGAGGATATTGGACCTGATCCGGATGCGGCCAGTCCTGAAGAGGTTCAAACTCCGGACTATCAGGAAATTATCAAATCGGTGCAATAAATGAACTTAAATACAGAAGACAATAGTCCCGTAGAAAAGCCAAAAGAAAAGGTGGGTGAACTACTCATCAGGCACACTTCATTAACCCGTGCTCAACTAGAGGAAGCTCTAGAGGAACAAAGAGTTGAGGGTGGGCTCATCGGACACATTCTGGTGAAAAAGAATTTCATCAACCAGCATGACCTGATAAAAGTTGTATGCCTTCAAATTGGTATCCCCTATCAAGCGGATATTAAAGTTGAAGAGATTGATGCCAATGCCGTCAAAGACCTCTCCATTAACTACGCTAAAAACCATGAAATCCTTCCCTGTATGGAGACGGAATTCTGTGTCACTGTGCTGATGAGTGATCCATTTAAATTTAATGTCATTAACGATCTCTCTATGATCTATAAAAAAGAAGTTAAGATCGTTTGCACGACTTCTCTCAAAATCCAGGACGCCATCAACCGAGTCTATGAAAAGGCAAATCGAAATATTGTTGACTCCATTGAAGATGAAGAATTTGAAGAAAATCTGGATTTAGAAGGCCCCATTGACATCCTGGATGCAACGGCGGATGAAGCCCCGGTCATTAGGTTTGTGAACTCCATCATCTTCCGGGCGGTAAAAGAAAGGGCCTCGGATATCCATATAGAGCCCTATGACAGAGAGACCGTTTATCGATTCAGAATCAATGGTGTGATGACCGAGGTTCTCAGGCAGCCTAAAAAAACCCATGCCGCAGTTTCTTCTCGTATTAAGGTCATGGCCCGTCTGGATATTGCAGAAAAAAGACTCCCTCAAGATGGGAGAATTAAAATCAAGATCGCAGGTAAAGACATTGATATCCGACTCTCAACTATCCCTATCCAATCCGGAGAGCGGATTGTGATGCGTATTTTAGAAAAAACCAATACCGTTTTAAGACTTGAAAATCTTGGCTTCAGGGGAAAAGTTTTGGAATCCCTTGTGGAACTGGCCGGACGAAAGCATGGGGTTCTTTACGTGACTGGCCCCACAGGACATGGTAAGACAACCACTTTGTTTGCCTGCCTTGACCGGATCAACTCTCCAGATAAAATGATCATCACCGTTGAAGATCCAGTGGAGTATGAGATACCCGGCATTTCACAGATTCAGGTTAATCATAAAATTGATCTCACCTTTGCAGTGGCCCTACGTTCTATTCTTCGTCAAAATCCCGACGTGGTGATGGTAGGAGAAACAAGAGACCGAGAAACAGCTGAAATGGCCATTAACGCCTCTTTGACCGGTCACTTTGTGCTCTCCACACTTCACACCAATGACGCCAGTTCGGCCCCCACCCGGTTAATCGACATGGGTGTGCAACCCTTTCTGATCTCCTCTTCCCTCGTAGGAGTACTGGCACAGAGACTCATCCGTACCCTTTGCAGTGCTTGTAAAATCCGGACTCACCTTTCTGATTTTGAAAAGGTTATGCTGGATGTGAATGAAGTGCCGGATAGTGCAACTATTTTTAGGCCCGTAGGTTGTGGCCGCTGTTCTCAAACAGGGTACTCAGGCAGAACCGTGGTTTCGGAACTTCTTTTAATCAACGATGAAATACGGGCCCTCATCATCCAAAAAGCTGATGCGGCCACCATCAAAAAAGCTGCTATCCGGGCCGGAATGAGAACCCTTCGTGGAGACGCCATGGATAAGATTTATGAAGGGATAACATCCGTGGAAGAAATCATGCGGGCAGTGAACGCAGAAGAGACTGAATAATATGCCAATTTATGCTTATAAAGGTTTGGACCGCGCTGGAAAAGAAATAAAGAACACCATCAATATGGAAAATATCGTTGCGGCAAAACAACGGATCAAGTCCATGGGTGTGATGTTAATTGATATCCGGGAACAAAAGGCCCAAGGGACATCCGGCGGGGCCACTCTTTTAAGAGTGGGGGGGTCCGTTCCAGTAGATGACCTCGCCATGATGACTAGGCAACTCTCCACCCTGATTAAGGCCAAAATACAAATCGTTGAGGCCCTAAGTGCCCTGACTGATCAGGTTGAAAATCCCAACTTAAGGCTTATTTTGTCCGATCTTCGTCAGAAAGTGAACGAGGGAGCGAGTCTTGCCAAGGCCCTCCAGGATCATCCAAAAGTTTTTAACTCCATTTACTCCAACATGGTAGAGGCCGGTGAGGCCTCAGGAACTCTTGAGATCGTTCTGTTACGTTTAGCAGACTTTACCGAATCTCAAGTTAAGCTCAAAAATAAAATCAAAGGGGCCATGACCTATCCAGTGATCATGGCCGCCTTTGGTTTTGTGATGATGAACGTTATTTTTATTTTTGTTATCCCAAAAATTGCAAAAATATTTATTTCCATGAAAAAAGAACTCCCCCTGATCACAAAAATCTGTATCGCCATTTCTAATTTTCTGGTGAGCTACTGGTGGCTCGTGATCATTGGTATCGTAGTGAGTCTTTATAGTATCCTAAAATACATCGAGACACCCCACGGCCAGTCCCGTTGGCACTCTCTTCAGCTTAAACTTCCTGTGCTTGGTGTGTTAGTTAAAATGATTAATGTCTCAAGATTTTGCTCAACCCTCGGGACTCTGATGAATTCCGGTGTGCCCATTCTCACGGCATTAAACATTGTGAAAAATCTCATCCCCAATGTTCATATGAAAGATGCTGTTGAAAAAGCACGTCAATCTGTCTCCGAAGGGGCCTCTCTTGCACAGCCCCTCATTCAAAGTGGACACTTCCCTCCTCTTGTGACTCACATGATAAAACTGGGGGAAAAATCAGGAGAATTGGAACCCATGCTAAAAATCATTTCAGAAAACTATGAGGATCAAGTACAATCTAAAATCAGTGGACTCACCAGTGTGCTTGAACCCATCATGATGATTTGCCTGGGTGTTGCCATTGGATTTATAGTGTTTGCCGTAGTCATTCCAATGATGAATATGAACTCGCTTCGTTAAGGAGAATAAATATGTTTTCTCATACTAAAATGATCCTCCAATCTCAAAGAGGCATGAGCTTAATTGAAATTCTTATTGCCCTCACCTTATTGGCCCTGGCCGGTACGTTTGTGGGTGGAAAAGTTTTTGATCAATTACAAGAAGGAAAGGTTTCATCCGCTAAAATCCAGATTAAATCCCTTGGTGACAGGCTCAAAGAATTCCGAAGGGACTGTAACTTCCTCCCAACCAGTGACATGGGCCTAGATGCTCTCATCAGTAAGCCTGAAGGAGGCCGGGAGTGCAAAAGATATGCTCCTGGTGGCTATATTGAAGGAGGCAAAGTTCCCATGGATCCTTGGGACCAAGAATTCATCTACGAATCAGATGGAAAAACCTTCGAAATAAAATCTCTTGGTGCAGACAATGCTGAGGGTGGTGAAGGTTCTGATGCTGATATCAGTTCAAAAGATCTTTAATCCTATCAAAAATGACCAGGGTTTCTCCCTCATTGAAATCCTGGTCGCACTAGTGCTGGCCGCACTTATTTTTCTTGCTGTTCCATCCAGTGATCATGTTCAAAGACACCGGGACCTTAAAACTGCCATTGACGACATTGAACGTGCCGTAAAATTTGCAAGTAATGAATCTGTCCTAAGAAACTCAGTGGTGCGCCTGAGGCTCTCACTGGATAAAACCCCTACTGAATACACGGTAGAATATGGCCCGCCGGGAAATCTACCCCTTCCAGACCTGCCCCAAAAGTCCCAGAAGTCCCTGGCGGAAGAAAAAAAAGAAAAAGAAATGAGGACCCGCCTTGATCAGCAGTTTAACAAAGTTGAAGAATTTGAAGATATCAAACATGAATTCTCTCATTACGTAACTGTCTTAGGCATGGCCACCACATCCCAAAAAGAGCTCATGAAAGAGGGAGAAGCGAATCTGTATTTTTTCCCGACGGGAGAAAAAGACGGTGGAATCATTGTTTTATCCACCAATGAAGAAATTGCTTACATTGAAATTGCACCTTTCTTGTCGGAGACAAGAAGTTATTTTGAAACAATCAAGAGTTCTGGCGTTGCGAAATTAGAAGACGTCCTTCAGACTAAATTAGAAGAGGTATATAAAGAGTGGCTCACAAGATAGCTCCGGAGAAAGGTTTTTCTTTATTAGAAGTGATGATTGCCATTACTCTCTTCGCTTTTTTTGTTTCGGCCTACTTAACCAGCCAGGGATACAATGTTGAGGACTCTCGTTTATCTGAAGAACAACTTATCCTCCAGCAACTGGCCGAGAGAAAAATAAACGAACTCATCCTGGATCCACCGAAATTTTCTAATGCAACTGCAAACCTGAATGAAACCAAAACATTTGAAGAAAGTGAGTTTAAAAATTATGAATACACCCTTGAGATTAGGAAAATAATTCTCCCAGATTTTGCTCAACTTTTTTCACAAAAAGATGGGGCCACTAAAGATGCCGAAGAGAGCTATGAAGGAAATTACTTCAATGAAAACACCACAGGGCAGAGAAACTCTGAACTTGAAAAGATGGTTTTCAATGAACTGAAAAAAAATATTGAAAAAATCCTCTGGCAGGCAAGAGTGACCATTACTAACAAAGAAACTAAATATAAATTTAGTCTTTCAACTTTTATCACCAATCATAATGAAAAAATACAACTCAATATCGGCATCTAATGATGCTGGTTTTACTCTTTTAGAAATACTCATTGCCATCACCCTACTGGCGTTTATTTCCTTGGGAGTGGTCAACATCACAGATAATGCTGTTCAAACCAAAGAACGGACAAGCCAGACGAATGAAAACAATCTCCAGATCGAAACCGCCATGGCGAGATTTGAATGGGATTTCTCCCAGATTTATTCTCCCCTGTACTTCTCCAATGTCATGAACATGAACTCTTTGCAAAATGGTCAAAACACCACGACGACCACACCAGGCACTTCTCAAGGAATAAACAACTCAGGAACACCTAATAACAATCAAACGGCACAACCAAACCCAGTTTTACAACAGTACTACGAACAATTAATCAGTCGGTTTGAGAGAAATGAGCACTTCTCTGCAGTGAGCTCTGAAGGTTATCCGATTCCCCGCTTTTACTCACCTGAAAAAAATGTTCTGGAGTTTTTCACTGCTTCTAGCAGAAGAAAAATTCAAAACCAAAAACAGTCCCATTTTGCTTGGGTAAGATACACACTGGCCGATCAGGAGCAAACAGAAGAAGAGGAACAAAACCCCAACCTTCCAAAATCTCTTAAAAGTCTTGTGAGGTACTTCACTGCAGATGACCCCTATTCAGACAAAAGAATCGACACAGATGATGAAGAAAAAGTAAAAGGAGCTGTCCTTTTGAGAAATGTGGAAAAAATTGAATTTCAATTTTGGGATCCGCTTAAAAGAAAATGGGAAACATCCCTACGCTCAGTCCAAAATGGAGAGAACATCATCCGAGGAGTTAAATTTTTCATCACATGGTATGATTCTTTTGGCACAAAAAGAACAACCGCAAGAATTTTTAGGCCTTTATGGCCTCCAGTTAACCCCTCAGACATAAATTCCGGTCAGGTTAACGACCAGCTCTCAAACCCTCAAGGTGACTTTAATGGCACTCTTTAAAGATCTAAAAAAAATTCTTCAAAATCAGGAAGGAGTGGCCCTGATGTTAATTATGACGGCCATTATTCTTCTCATGGCCGTTTATGGAGAATTTACTTTTGACTCAAAAGTGGCACGCCTTAAGGCCACCAACATCATGGATAAGTCCCAGTCAAAACTTCTTGCCGAATCAGGGCTACAAATGGCCATGACAAGACTTAAGCTCTATAAAGAGGCCTATAATGCCGTTCAAAATAATCAAAGTATAAAAAATATGGTCCCCGATCAACTCCTGAATCAGCTCTGGGAAGTTCCCTTCATCTACCCCATTCCCATAGGTGCGGGTGCAAACTCTAGCTTTAAAGATTCCGTTGAGAAATTTACCGATGAAAGTCTTCTTGATGGTGAAATGAAAGTGACCATTCAAAATATTTCAAACCGCATGAATCTCAATATGTTAAGAGTAGATATGACAAAATTAAGTGCTGACTTTGATGACCAAAGGGACAACTCATCAGTGCTTAATATGTCCGATAACGCCATTTTATCTGATGTTTCCGTGGATCAATCTTTATTTTTTCTTTTAAAACGTCTCGTGGATGAAAAAAAAGAAAAAGATGAATCCTTTAATGAACGCTATTCCAACATTAACTATCAGGAAATGGTAACGGCCTTAAAATTTTATATGTCTGATTTTGGGAGTATGACACAAGATCCTTTAGCTGACTTTGCTGAAGCAACCTTCCAGAGAATTCCTTTAACTCCTAAATATGGTCCCCTCAGTTCTTCCAGTGAACTGTATGTTATTCCAGGCTGGAATGATGAGCTGATCGAACTAATTCAAAATGAATTTTCTGTTTACCCTACTGCTCAAATCGACTTTAACAAGCTAACTGCAAATATGCTGAGGATACTTATCCCGACTATGAGTGAGGAAGATATTCAGGATTTTTTTATCTGGAGAGATGACCCTAATCATCCCAAATTTATTAATAGTGAAATAGATTTTAAAAAATATATTGTTGATCAAGAAAGACTTATGAATGACACTGACTTTGATGACAGAATGAAACTTTTCAAACAGAGTGGTGTGACATTTGGTTCTAGCCCCAATCTTTTTAAAGTTATTTCGGAAGGAACTTACAATAGATCCACCTATACCCTAGTGGCCTATGTTCTCTTGCCAAAAAATATGCCTCAGACGACTCCCAATACGAATCCTCCTCCTGATCCCAATAGTACCCCAAACCCACCTGGAGTGAACACCACTCCCCCGAATCAAACAAGTCAACTACTCGAACCAAGAGTCCTTGAGATTCAAATTAACTAATTTAGCTTTTCGGATGTGCTGGGTATGTTACAATACTCCATATGCATATACTGGCCATCGACGCAGGTTCTTATAGTGTTAAATACCTTTCTTCTTATGTGGAACGTAAGAAGATTTATCATGCAGACATGAGTGAGATTGTGATCCGGGATTACATGTCTGATCACAAGGACTTAACTCCTGAAGAAGCACTTAATTCAATCATTCAGGATATTATCGATTTAAATGCAAGACCAGATACGAGAATTATCTACCAGGTTGATCAACGGATGATGACAACCAGGTTTCTTACGTTACCGGTTAAAAGCAAGAAAAAAGCTGAGTTAATGCTCCCCTTTCAGCTTGAGGAAGATATTCCTTTTCCCATGAGTGACATCCACTTTGCTTATAGGATGGAGGGCCAGAAAAGCCAACATACGGCCCTGATAGAACTTGTGAAGAATGCTATTTTTGAGCCCTTCTATAATCCCTTGAGAGATAAGAACATTCTCCCAAATATTCTCACGACTGAATCTTCCATAGTCGAAAATTATTTCCATCAAATTCCCATGTCAGGACCATTTTGTGTCCTAGATGTTGGCCATACCACAACCAAGGCCTACTTCTTCTACAACTCCCGTTTACTCATGTCCCACATCAGTTATGTAGGAGGGCAGCAGATCAATGAAATGATTGCTGAAAATTATCAAATAAACATGGACGATGCGGTGATCTATAAGCACCAGCACGCTTTCTTGTTAACTTCTTCTCAGTACGCCGAAGTGGAGCCAGAGCAAAGGGACTTTGCTGCCTCCATGGATAAAGTTTTCTCAAACCTTACCGGGGATTTTTTAAGGTGGAAGATTGGGTTTAAATTAAACCTGGGTGTGAATCTTCAGCATATTTACATTTGTGGTGGATCAGCGAATATAAAAAATATTGCCAACTACATCAGTGAAAAGTGGGACGTTAAGGCCAGTCTTTTGGAAACTTTTGATAAAGTTGAAGTGGATAAAATTGATGCCAATGCCACAAATAAATCCAAGTATGCCCTTGTGAACATGATGGCGATTGGTTTTCGTCAAAAGAACCGATTTATCAACTTGTTAACCGGAAGATTTGCTCAAGCAAGTCATTCTGAACTTCCCCTACACTCCTTTGCCTTTATTAGTGTGAGAGCGGCGATTGTGACCATCATTCTCACCATTTCACTTTTTGCAGAAAGGTTTTTTATTGAAAAAGACATCACCTCCATCAACGCCAAGATGAGTTCCATATTAAAAAATGAGGAGCTCCAGCTCCCTGGCAGGCTTAAAAGACAAGCTGTTTTAAATCCGAAACCCGTTTTCGATAAACTCATCAGTAAACAAAGAGAAATCAAACAGGAAGTCTCCATCCTCCAGTCGGCCATTGAGCTCAATTCTCTCCCACCCCTTCTAGCCGTAAGTCAAATTTCAGCTGGTCATCAGAGTGCTACGCTCATTGAGTTTAAATCAAGTGAAACAGGTGATATCTCGGCTACTTTTACTGCAGAAACAGTGGATGATCTTAATAAACTTAAAAAACAGTTTGAACAATCAAGCCTCTTAGAAGTTCAGGCAACTGTTAATAACGAAAAGCTTCAACTTAAAGTCAGTGCACTAGGAAATTAGTCATGGAAGAATTGAAGAATGCCTCCACTCCTCTCTTGAAAAAAATTGACTTAGCTGTGTTCGAGCACATTGATAAGTTTAAAACAACTCCCAGCTATGTAAATCTTCAGGACTTTTACAATGGTATGGATGAGGAACAGCAAAAAGTTTTTAAGGCTTTTTTACTTCTCGCTATCTTTCTTCTCCCAACCATTTTTTTAGGCATGGTCTATTGGCAAAATAACAATCTCAAAAAAGATCTTCTCACAAGAACAGCTCTGGTCTCTAAAGCAAATGAAATTATTGGACAAAAAAAGAGCTTAAGAACAATAAGCCCTGGAATTCTTTCTCAGAACCCCATTGATGGTCAGGAGATGATGTCCTCCCGGATCTCCAGCATCTTTTCAACTCTAGGGATGGATTTGGGAAAAATTCAGATTGATAACTATACAGGTGAACTTGTTTCCTCGGGTGTTATGAAATCAGAAGCTGATTTCAAATTCACAAACATTTCCACAGATGAACTCATGAACATATTTATCAACATGATTCAGAGGGAAAAATTCCGGATTCAAAATTTATCCATTGTAAGAAATGCAGATACAAATTTTCTCAATGGAGAATTCCATGCCATTCACCTCGGAAACAATCAGAATGTTGAGGAAGAATAATGGCGACAATGACAGAAATTAAGTCTCTTGAAGATATTCATTATAAAACTAAAATCAAAAGCTATTGGTTTTTTTTCATCATTCCCTTCATCACTGTGACTGCCTTTTTAAACTACTATCCTATTGGGATGGAATTAAAAAGTTACATGAAAAAAAATCTCAAAGGCAGTGCCTGTCTTCCGGATTACGATGAATTAAGAATTGAATGGCTCATGCCGAAATTGGTGGTGACAGACTTAACACTTCCCTCCTCCTGCCTGGGCAAAACCGGTGACCCCCTAAAGTTTAGTTATGTGAATCTCAATTTTCACCTTATTAGCTTCTCTCCCTTTGGAATCCCCTTTAAACTTCAAACTGAAGTTAATGGTCAGCCTCTCTCTGTTTATTTTGTTCAAGGAATTGGAAAAAGGCTTATCCGCATCAAGGATCAGTCCATCGCTCTTTCAAGGCTTGAGAGCATTATAGGGGGAAAATTCAAATTATCGGGACATCTGAAATTAGACTTTAATGGTGTCTTCAGTAACAGCAACTCTCTCCTGGAGCTCGCCTTTAAGGCCCAGACCAAAGACCTTCAAATTCCGCCGCAAAATATTGAGGGGTTCACCACCCCTAGTATTAAAGTGAATGACCTCTTCATTGAGGCAACGGCGCAGAATTCATCTAAAATTAACGTAAAAAAAATGATCCTCGGAGACCCAGGTTCTCCCATGCGAGCTAATTTTAAAGGTACCATTGATTTTCAAAAAAATAACTTAGGCTCTTCTCCCCTGAATCTCACGGGAGAAATTGCCTTTGCTCAATCCTTTAAAGAAACAGTTCCTCTGGTTGATTTATTTTTTCAAAACTTTCTTCAAAAAGATGGTTTCTATCAGATCCGTTTAGGTGGTATGCTGGGTCAGCCAAAACTTATGAATCTCTAAGGTTTTTATGCTGTCACATGCTCTGGAGAGGGCCCTTAAACACTCTTGTCATGACTCCGAACTTTTAGAGGTCATGAATTATGCTGTCCTAGGAACAGGCAAATTTTTTAGACCTCGCTTAGTTGAAGCTGTGGCCTTAGATTTAACTAAAAGCTTTTCTCAAAATCATCTTCACTTGGCCGTCTCCATTGAACTTCACCATGCCTACACCTTAGTTCATGATGACCTACCGGCCATGGATAATGATTTATTCCGCCGGGGAAAGCCCTCTACCCATGCCCAATTCGGAGAATGGAAGGCCATTCTGGCAGGTGATGCTCTACTTATTTGTTCCTTTGATGAATTGAATAAAATCTCCCATTCAAATTTTCGTTTGTTAAATAAATTGATGGCCTGGTCTACGGGAGCAAAGGGTCTCATCCATGGGCAGTTTAGAGACCTCGCCTCCGAGGGAAACCTGGACATTCATTCTGTGGTGAGGATTCACGAATTAAAAACTGCAAGACTTATTCAGCTTGCCACTCTTGGGGCCTATCTTCTGACTGAGGAGATAAACTTTCGCGGAAAAAGAGAATTCCTAAGACTTGGGAGAGAAATTGGAGTGTGCTTTCAACTTCTTGATGACTTGTCAGAGTTAACGTCACCAGAAGTTTCAATCCATGAGGAAAAAATCAACCCATTTCTCAATTCAAGTGGTGAGGCCCTCTTCATCTTAAAAGAATCTCACCTCAGGTTGAAAAAAATCATCTCTAAGTACAACCTTTTTCACGTGGAAGAGATGATCATAGATTATTTGAAAGATAATCAGAAAAAACTCATGGCCAACTATGAATGTTTAGAAACAAACCTTGGCACTAAAAATCATGACCTAAAAGACTGGATCACCAGTTTCGTTTAGCTTTAATTTCCCTAATAAAATGGAGAGAATTTTCAATCAGGTGCAGGGTTTCTATCATTGCTGGCGTGAGGATATTTGTCGGTTGAGGATCCATAAAGAACTCTTCCTCTGTCTCAATGATCGTGATCTTTTCATTTGCCACATGGGCCTTAACGGCCGGTATGTTCATTTTGTCATCAAAAAGAAGTTTCTTGATCTTTAAAATGACCTCTAGATCTTTTCTGGAATAAATTTTTTGCCCAGAGTCTGATGTAAGGGGGGCGATTTCTGGAAATTCAGTCTCCCAGTAGCGTAAAACATAGGGTTTAACTCCTGTTATAGGAGTTAATTCTTCAAATTTAAAAACTGATTTATTTGGTATCATGATTTAATGTTATCAAACGAATAAACTATTCGTCGTCATTTTCATCATCAGAATCATGATAAACCGTATCATCTATATTATTAAGAAATGATGACAGGGCCTTTGGAGTGGCCTCTTTAATAGGAAGAGCTTTATTCTCATTCCCTTGATCATCAAGACGGTGGGAGAAGCGCTCAGTGATGTCTTCTTTTAAAATTTGGGATGGCTTGAAGGTAAGAACTCTTCGGGCACTTATATTCATGGCCGTACCTGTCTGGGGATTTCTCCCTACCCGAGTGGCCTTATCCCTGATGCTAAAATTTCCAAATCCAGAAATTTTAACCTTCTCACCCTTAGCGAGAGTGTCCTTAATCACTTTAAAGACCAAATCTACAAGCTCAGCAGCTTCTTTTTTGGAAAAGCCCGCCTCTTTATAGATGCGCTCTACTATGTCTGCCTTCGTCATGCTCATTGAAATTCTCCCATGAAATTCAAAAGCTTATCGCCTAATTTTTTAGAATTATTAATAGGTTAGCAGTAAACAGAATTAGTTCAAGAAAAAAAGAATATTTGACTGAGGTTTTTCGATTTTAAATTCGGGGACCCGATGGGCCCCCGAATCATTCAATATTACTTAGTTGCGTCAAAAATAGCTTTAAAGGCATTAAAGTCATGAACGGCAAGGTCAGCAAGCATTTTTCTGTTGATCATCACATCTTTCTTTTTCAAGCCAGAAATGAATCGGCTATATGAAGTGCCAAGCATACGAGCACCTGCATTAATTCGAACAATCCAAAGCTTACGGATGTCTCTTTTTAATAAGCGACGTCCAATGAATGCGTAGTGTAGGGCACGACGAACAGTTTCAGAAGCATGCTTATACTTCGTTCTTCTGTCGAAATGAAACCCCTTAGCAAGTTTTAAAATTTTGTTTCTTCTTTGGCGGGCCTTAAAGCCGCGGCGTACACGTGACATACAATCTCCTCTTCAATAATAGGGGGGTCACTAGACCACTTAACCCTATTTCTCTACTCTCGATGGTTAATATTATAAATTGTGAACTCTTGAGAGTTCACTGAAATTAAACGAGGTAAGGAATACAGCCCGCTGCATTTTTATAGTCAGCAGGGTTTACGTAACCAGGTGTCCCTTTATCTTTTTTCGCCTTCTTAGACTTGTTGATTAACAAGTGGCGAAGATGGGCCTTTTTAAACTTAATTTTTCCAGTGGCAGTTACCTTAAAGCGCTTTGCAGCTGCACGCTTAGTCTTCATTTTCGACATATATCGCTCCTAAAACAAAAAAATGCACCCTTAAAAGAGTGCACGAAATTAACATGTAAGATCTAATAGATAAAGAATTATTTACTTTTTCTTTCCTGGGGCAACCATAGCAATCACTCGATTTCCCATAAATTTGGCAGGAGCTTCAATAATCGCCCCTTTCTCAAGGACAGCTTTCACAATTTCATCAAATTTGGCCAGACCAATCTCTTTATGGGCCATTTCTCTTCCACGAAACTGCATGAGAAGTTTTACCTTATCACCCTGATCTAAAAATTTCTCTATGTGATGAATTTTAACATCAAGGTCATGGCGCTCGATATTAGGTCGAAACTTCATTTCCTTAACATCAATAACAACTTGTTTTTTCTTCGCTTCAGCTAGTTTCTTTTGGATTTGGTACTTGTACTTTCCGTAATCCATCATTTTAACCACGGGAGGATTAGCGTTGGGGGAGATTTCGATAAGGTCCAAGCCTTCGGAGTCCGCCATAATTCTCGCCTGGGCCAGTGTCACCACCCCATAGGCTTTGCCATCGTCACCAATGAGTCGAATTTCATGAGCACGGATCCTTTCGTTAACTCTAGGTTCTTGAACTTTCTCGCTTATAACCCACCTCCATTGCAATTTACGGGGTCTATACCAATAAAATAGATCAGAAAATACAATGCCTTGATTGACCTGACAAGAAGTCATTCATACAACAGTGCCTCAACCATAACACTAAGATGAGGCCTTAATTGCCTTCTCACACACACCATAAATGACTGGGCCTTAAGAGAAGACTGAGTTCTTAAAACTTCAAGGGATTCAAGTTGTTGTCTTAGATTTTCACCCTCTAAGTTTGCTTTCCAAACCTCTGTGGATGTCCAATCCATTAAACAAAAAGGAGGAGGAAGTGCTTTTTTGGGGCCTATGACGGAACGAGCAATCAAACACTCTCCCCGACCGTCTAGCACATCCTGGGGCCCAAGAGAAAATAAAAGGTATACTGCTTCTTCCGCCAAATCCATTCCCTGGAGATGAAGAGACTGATCGAGAGTAAGGCTTTTTTCTAACCAATCCTCCCCCAGAGTTTCAGAGGGAACGCAGACCCAGCGCAAATTTGGTAAGAGAACTTTAATCATTAGGGTAGGGCCTTATTAAATTTTAAATTAACTGCCACTTGATCATTAAGATCCCTGATAAATTTTTCTATAGAATCCTCTAGCTTCACTAGATCCACCACCCTAAAGGTTTTATCATCCGTGGTTTCTATAACTTTGAGGTTCTGAAAATAAAAAAGAGTATCCTTAATGATGGGGACAGCAAAAGATTCGGGATATTTGATGAATCTTCCATGCTCAATTTCTAAAGTAAATAATTCTTTGGCCACTTGAATGAAGCGGTCCTGGTTAAAGTTTTCAGAAGATAAGTATTTTATAGCAAGACCTGAAATATAGTAGGCCTCATAAAGATAAGATAAAGCGGTGGAGAAGCGTCTTACTTTACTGGCAATCTGATAAAGTTCCTGGGGAGTAAGCTTCATGCACTCTTCAAGGGATTCAATTTTTCGTCCTAAAGCATAAGAAATAACATTCAAGGCATCCTGAATCATCTCTTTTATGTTGGGAAGATAGAATTCATACTTAAGCTCTTTTCTCTTCAACATCAAAAATCGACTGAGCTGCATTCCATCTTTTATGGAACCATTCCAGACATTAAACCAAGTCGCATTGATGATGGCAGGTACCAGAAAATGATGAAGGATCATGTTTTTATGATAAAGAACTTCTACCCTTCTCTCACTTTGGATGGCGTAGTAAACCTGATTTAATTTTTCCCGGTTAATCACTTCAATTTTTTTGTTACCAATAAACATATCTAAGGCGCTGCGGATGGAGTCTCTAAAGTTTTCACAAGATAAGCTTGGAGTCATGGGAATCTTAAGGGCCCGGCAATAATCAATCACATCAATTGAGCTCTCTTCAATTTGTTTCCAGGTCAAAGCTCCGGAGGGTTCATCGAGCATCACAAGGGCCAGAAGAGAAGAAGGGGTAATAGGCATCCCGCGGCCCACGGCCTTAAAATTTTCAAAGGCAAGGTTCTGAGTCGCTTCCTTTAGGTCCCCCTTGTAGCCGGTCTTAATAATGGGTTCTCCAAAATGGATGTGGATAGTTCCCAGTCGTTTATTAAAAAGTTTGAAGAGTTTTAAAAGCTGAGTTCCATTTTCCGGAACTTTTTTTCCACCACCAAGCTCCCTGGCATGGGCCTTCTCTTCAGGAATGTGTTCATGAGCAAGTGAAACAGGAACAAACATCAAAGGCTTATCGGGAATTTGAGAATGGGCCTCAAGGAGCATTTGGAAAAGACCGTACTTAGGTTTTAAAAGTTTACCGGTCCTGGTTCTTCCACCTTCAAAAAAGAATTCAACGATCTGACCTGTTTTTAAGAGATAAAAAATATAGGCCTCAAAAGTGAGCTTATAAAGCTGATCAGCGGTAAAGGAGCGTCTGATGAAAAAAGCTCCCCCCTTACCAAAGATTTGTCCCAAAGGAAAAACATTCAGGTTAATACCGGCGGCCACCCGCAGAGGCACACCAAATTTTTTATACATGGAGTACGTAAGAGCAATATAATCAGCATGAGACTGGTGATTAGGAACCAGGATAATGTGATTTTTTTCCTTAAGTTTTAATAGATCCATGCCTTCGGGCAATTCGATGTTGACACCATCATACAACTTAAGAAAAGTGGCATCGATGAAAGTTACCGCTGTCTTAACGACTGTTGGTGAAAATTCTCCGT
>CANHIY010000029.1 GCA_947461175.1 Bacteriovoracaceae bacterium | reverse complement strand
TGAGGGCAGGGCCTCACCTGCTTTCCCCAATCTTTTGGCCACTTGGCCATGGAGGTACAAAAGATCTGCGTTACCAGGAAATTTATCCATGAGTTTAGATGACTCCATGTAGGCCTCTTTAGGATTATTGTCCCTTAAAAAATCTCGTAATTTCCCTAGTTCTTTTTGAAGTTCAGAAGAGGTTGAAAAGGAGCAACTTTTTTTAGGCGCCTCATCTAAGTTCAGGGGAGTGGTGGTAAGAATTAAAAGGGCATTTCGGTCTCTAGTAATAGAAACCAAGTGCTTTAAGTGCTCCTCAAACAACAGAAGTTCAAACTCTAAGCGTTTTAGATATTCGGTCTCATCTAGAACTTCTTGAGAGGGAGAAGGCTGTTCACTAAACTGAACTTTTTCCACTGGCCAATATAGGATTCTTGAAAACCATGGATACAAAATAAGAAGAGTCTGGATTTTGTCGTTTCTAAAAAGTTGAAAATTTGAATGGATGTTTTTTAAATCCTTAGTTAAAAACTTTTGTTCTAAAAACTCTTCTGACCCCCCTTGGTAGATGAGAATTTGAGGCCACTTCGAAAGAGACTCCACATCCTGAATTGTCCTGTGAATACCTTTTCCATTTTTGGCAAGACCTTGAATTTTTATGGGGTTAACCAGACCAGTTGAGATGGTCTCTGCCAGATGAACTTTAAAATCCAAAAGCCTCTCTCCCATGCGGTCCCCGATGATCAGGATAGGGGAGTCCACTTCGAGTTTGGTGTTGCTGGTTTCAAACTCGTAGGGAAAGGGGATAAAGGCCTCTGAATTTTTCTGGTACCGATCCCAAACGAGAAATCCGACAGTTAGGATAATAGTCAGGAAGGCCGCCGATAAAAGAGAGAGAATTTTTTTCAAACTAAAAAATCCTTTTAGAACATAATTTGTACTTAAAGTTTAACTTACGATGGAATTTTGGTAAACAGAACTCCTATGAAACACCCTTCTGTACCTGAAATACTTGCACCTGCTGGATCATTAGAAAAATTAAAAGTGGCCGTCCTTTATGGGGCCCATGCCGTGTATGTGGGGGGCCAGAAATTTGGTCTTCGGACAGCAGCTGATAATTTTACTCTGGATGAGCTTAAGGCGGGTCTTGATTTTGCCCATGAAAGGGGAGTGAAGGTCTATGTGGTTTTGAATTCTTTCCTTCATGACAAGGATCTTTTTGAGCTCCCTGAATTTGTAAAGTACCTTGAGGAGATAAAAACGGACGCCGTGATTGTCTCCGACTTAGGCGTGGTTAAAACAGTCAGGGAATACTCTCAGATTCCCATCCATATCTCCACCCAGGCCTCCACGTTAAATGTTCATTCCGCAAAACTCTGGAAGAAGGCCGGGGCCTCAAGAATTGTTTTGGGTCGAGAAGTTTCTGTGAAAGAGGCGGGAAAAATTAAACGTGAAGCACAGATTGAAATTGAAATGTTCATTCATGGTTCCATGTGCATGGCCTATTCTGGTCACTGTGTGATTTCAAATTTTACCCAGGGTAGGGATTCCAACCGTGGAGGTTGTGCCCATTCCTGCCGTTTTGAATATTCTCTGGAGGATCTCTCTACGTTGGAAAAGAAGAAGGCCTACTTCATGAGTTCCAAGGACCTTGAAGGACTTCGTCTTCTTCCTCTATTCATTGAGGAGGGGATTGATTCCTTAAAAATTGAAGGCCGCATGAAGTCTCACTTGTATGCTGGGACGATGTCCAAAGTTTATTCAGAGGCCTTAGGTTTTTATTCAGAACATCATCATTTTCTGAGTGATGATCTTTTAAGATGGGAAGAAGAACTTAAGAGGGTTTCTCACCGTGACTACACTCAGGCAAGTCTTGTGGAAAAGGCCGGTGCCCAGTCGATTTTTAATGAAAGAGAAAATTCCACTGAAGGGCAGTGGCGCATGGTGGGATCCGTGGTGGAGGCCAATCCCAAGGCAGGTATTGTAGTGGAAGTAAGAAATGCCTTTAATAAAGGAGATGAGCTAGAGATTCTTCCCTTTAAGGGACCAAATATTTCTCTGGTGGCCAGTGAGATTCAGGATTTGTCCCGAAAAGAGATATTAAGAACCAAACCCACCACTCTGGTGCGGCTCCCGTATGTAGAGGGAGTTGAAAAAATGCACCTTATCCGGCACAGGATCTCCCCATGAAACTCACGACCTATGCTGGAAACCTTCATGACCTGAGTGTTTTAAAAAATTTAAATTACGATGAAGTGATCCTGGGCCCCAAAACTCTTTCACGATTTGGGACTCTTTCTCCCGAAGATTTCATGTCCCTGTCTACCCGGGCCAGGGATCTTGGTTTCAGAGTTTTACTAGAATGGGATATTTTAATGACGGAGGACGTGTTTGTCTCTGTTTTACCTCACCTGAAAGCTCTCTTACCTTTTGCCGATGCTATCAGGGTTCAGGATCCAGGGGCCCTTCACTGGTGTCTAGAAAACACTTATCACCCCATCCAATTTATTGCAGAAAACGGAAATCATAACCTTAAAGCTCTGGAAGGTTGGGTGGAACTCTCTCAGGGTAGGCTTGAGAGAGTTGTTGTTTCCCTAGAGCTTTCCAAAGATCTTTTGAAAAATTATATTAAAAATTTAACCATACCTTGTGAACTCTTGGGTCTTGGAAGAATTCTTCTCTTCTACACCCCAAGACCTCTTCTGAGCGCTTTAGCTCCTGAAAAAGTATCACAAAATGAACTTATTATGGCCCTGGGTGAGAGTGAGGAGTCCCCTCACAAAGGATTTCCTATCCTTGAAAATCACCATGGCACTTTTATGTTTCACATAAAAGAATTTTGTCTGATTGATTTTTCTTCTGAACTTAAAGAAATGGGGCTTGGATACTTAAGAATTGATCAACGCTTTGAAACACCCTCTCAGGTTGAAAAGATTTCAAAATTAATAGAAGAGTTTTCTCTGGATCAGTTTGAGAACTTTAAATCCTCCTATTCCCAGGACCTCATGCGAGGGTTTTATCTGGTGAACAAAACAGATATCCTTTTTCCGAAACTAAAAAACTCACGCCTTCAGCAAAGAGAGGGGACCTTTATCGGGGAAGTTCTCGAAGCAGAAAAGGGCTCTCATCTTGCCATCATGGTTAAAAATCCACGAGGTCTTAAGAAAACGGATCAACTCAAGATCCTCCATCCTAAGGGAGAGGTTATTTTTGCAGGGATTTTTTCCTTAAAAAACCTTTCGGATGAACAAGTCGAAATTGTTCCCTACGGTGAAATGGCCCTCATACAGTACGTTGGAGGAGTTTGGGTGAAGTCTCAGGTTTTTTATCATATGATAAAAGAATGATCATACTCTTCACATTAAGCTTATTGTTGGTTTCAACTTTTTATTTCTCCATCCTTCCACTTTACGTTCAGGGGGGAGATACCGCTGAACTTGTTAATGCGAGTTTTAACCTTCTTGTCCCTCACCCCCCAGGGTACCCCCTTTTTTTGTGGTTCCAGCATCTGTGGACCCACGTCTTTCAAGTAGAAACAGTGTATTGGAGAGCAAGTTTGTTAAACTCCCTTATGGGGTTGGGAGCAATTTGTGTGGTCATCTTCCCCCAAAGAAAATCTCTTTTGGGACTTCTTCTTCTTTTGAGTCTTGCTACCCAGAGTGAATTTATTGAGGCCAGTGTCCTCCCAGATGTCTTTGCCTTACATGGATTGATGGTGGCCCTCCTGGGGTGGCTTTTTTTATACGTTCATCATCCTAGAAGATTTTTTTTTATTCCTCTTTTATTTTTTCTTGGTGCCTCTAACCACCATACAATCATTTTTTATCTTCCCTGCCTGTTGTTTACTCTCTGGGAGGGACGAAAGGATCATAAACCACTCTTATTAACTGGTCTCATCCTGGGTGTGTTAGCAGCGAGTGGTTTATATTTAAGCCTCTTTCTCCTTCGTACGGATCATCCCTACTCCTGGGGAAATTTAAAGGACTTCTCTTCCCTCATCTCCCATATCCTTAGAAAGGAGTACGGTACATTTAAGCTGTCTGCCCATGGGGATTTTCCCGATGGAGGGGCCTATGTTTATTTATTGAAGTCTCTTTTACCTTACCTGGGTGTATTTTTATTTCTTTTCATGAAAGGAAAAACAATATTTAGTTCGGATAAAAAGTTTAGAACTCTTCTTTTGTGTTTCCTTATCACACTATTATTTCCGCTTCTCATGAATGTGGCCCCTGTTTACATGGGAGAGGAAATCTTAAGGCGCTTTCATGTGATGCCGCTGGTTCTTTTGTTTACTCTTTTGACTTACCTCACTTCAGTTCTCGATTTAGATAGAAAATCAACACCCAACCTCACACTTCTTTTTGCGCCTGTTTTACTGTTAAACTTTTACCGCCTGCCAGATTTTTTTTCTTTACGCCACGATTCTCTCATTGAGGATCACTCAAAAAACTTACTTAAGGTTCTTCGGAAGTACAAACCGGGGGTTATCCTCGCCGACAATGATTCATCTTTTTTTGCCCTTCGCTATCTTCAATCCTTTTCTCCTCAGGAAGAAGTTGTCGTAATGGCGCCCTCTCTCCTTTTCTTTCCTTGGTATGTGGAAAAGATTCAACAACAAATGCCCACATTTAAACTTCTGGATCAGGAAAAGGTTTTTTCTGAAAAGGTTTTAAGTCTCCCCTCTCAAGTGATAAAACCAAACTTACCCTCCATGAATTTTGTCTTGATGAGAGACTACAAGGAAGGAGATTGGTACAAGGTGACTTTCACTAAGCTCGGACGAGTCGTTCAGGAGGGAAGTGGTGTTTATTTTGACAAAGATTTAAAGATTGATTTTAAAAAAATAGATTTTCCCTCCGGCCCCCAGGCCGCAACCAAGTCCTACTTGTATTGGCAGTATTCTTTTTATTACCTCGCCCAGGCCGTTCATGAGGAAAGTCAAAATAATCTTCCTTCCATGAGAGCTCATCTTAGAGAGGCCTTAAGGATTGTTCCCTATGCGAAACACGCCCTTTCATGGTTGTGTCGAGTGAAAGAAGAAGGGCAAGAGTACCCTCTTTGCCTTCCAGAAAGGCGCAAAGAAATTTCGGAGAAGGCCAGGTTTTTGAATTAAATCCATCACAATTGAAACTTCGGAGTTTAAGGGGATGTTAGTCTTTCCCACACCCAAAAGCTCACCGGGAGTCCCCCGTTTTTAAATGATTTTTTCTTCAGTAATTGGTAGTGAGGGGGTGTCTTGAAAAGATCATCCATATCCGAGGGTAGGACCCACCCGAAGCGCAGGGGCCGGTCGGTGTGGAGAAATTTTTTAAACGCATCGTTTAGAAATGTTCCCCGCTTGCCATGAATTTTTATCCTTTCTCCATAGGGGGGATTGCACATCATGATAAATTCTTCCTGAATATTGAGAGGGGACAAAAGAGTGTCCCTGACAATAAGCTCGACCCCTGTTTCCTTTCTTACCTTTAAGAGAAGTTCTTCATCTTTATCGAAACCCAGCACTTTTTTCACAGGCAATTTCACAGATTCTTGAGGAAGTCTCACCATTTTTCCCTTAAAAAAGGGAGCCGTCTCAAAGGCATATTTTCTGTAGTGAAGGGGTTTATGAAAAAAAAGCGCCTCTGTTAGAAAAGTTCCCGAACCGCACATGGGGTCCACCAGAGTGACTTCTTCCTTAATCCCTTCACATAACTCCATCAGTAAGGCACTGGCGAGATTTTCCCTGATGGGGGCCTCTCCCTTAATTTTTTGAATTCCTCTCTTGTATAAAGGAGTTCCAGTGAGATCAAGGCTTAGAGTCAACATGTCGTCTAAGATCCTTACATAAAAGGTCTGAGGTGGATAATTTTTCTTCTGCCAGTCAAGTCCCAGAGGTTGTCTTTTCAGGGCCTCATCCAGTGAACTTTTCAGAGTTTCTTCAATCCTCCCTGTGTGCATGAGGCGGGACTTTGCACATGAAATTTCCCAGGATGGTGTTGGGTGCGAAAGAAAGTTGTTCCAATGAAAAACTTTTAGTTTTTGATGGAGTCTTGGAAAATCCCTCACCTTAAATTCAGTGACTCTCAAAAGTATTCGGGTGGGAAGTTTTAGAAGACAGTGAGCCTTAACGATCCAATCCACATCTGTCTCAACTTCAATCCCACCCTTGGTGAGTGAGAACTTTGATACGGGACACTTGGACTCAAGTTCCAACAGAGAAAGCTCTTCAAATCCAGGGGGAACAATAAGAAAAAGACGGTATGTCATGGCCCAATTATGCCTTAAGGTGTATTCTTTAGTCTATGCAAGCTTTTTTAAAAAAACACGGCGATGGACATGCTCATCATTCAGTTAAGGTTGAGTGGTCGGTTGTTGGAGATGAATTTATTGTTGATTTTACAGTGAACAAAAGAACCTCTCGCCCTTGGCTTTTTGATGAAGCCTTCACCAGTGATTGGTCTAAAAACTGGGGACTATGGAATAAAGATGTGGTGGAAGTTTTTGTCCAACTAAGAAAAAATCCCGAAGACCTTAAGGCCCCTTATCTAGAGCTTCAAGTGTCACCGAATAACTCTCCTTTTGCCTTGATTATCACAGAGCCCCGGCAACATTTTTATCCACCTAAAGAGCTTAAGTTCTCACATCAAGTAAATATTGAGGGCCGTAGCTGGAGGACTCAGATGAAGTTTACTCTTCCCTCAGAACTTCTTACCCACAGTATGGCTGAAGTCGAAATTTTTGGAAGTTTTTTTGCCTGTCTTGATCAAGAACCCCGTGAGTATTATGCTCTGGAACTTAATCCAGAACCATCACCGGATTTTCATCGGCCAGAGTTTTTTTTGCCCCTAAAAATCCATGAGTGAGTTGATCCTCGTTCCCACACCTCTGACAGATGAATTGCCTCTGGAGACAGTGGCCCTGGAAATTTTAAGACGAGATTGTCTAAAGAATGATGTGATTCTTTTAGTTGAAGAGCATAAAGTGGCCCGGAACCGCTGGTTGAAGTGGGGACTTCCCCGAGAGGCGATTGAAAAATTTGAGCTCTATAATGAGCATACTTCCGAAAAAATGTGCCTTCCTCTTGTAAAAGAGTTGAAAGGAGGAAAAAAAATTTACCTCATGAGTGATTGTGGTCTTCCGTCATTTTGTGACCCGGGACAGAATTTAGTCAACCTTTGTCACGAAGAAAAATTAAAAGTGACTTCCACTCCTTTCCCCAACTCTATTGCTCTCGCCCTGGCTTTATCTGGGTTTTCTCACTCTCGTTTTACATTCTCCGGGTTTATTCCGGTTAAATCTCCTGAGCGCATGAATTGGATGAAGGCCGAACTTAAAAATCCCCTTACCATGATCTGGATGGAGACACCTTATCGACTAAAAAAACTCATGGAAGAACTGATTGAAATGGGAGTCAAGAGAAAGATTTTTCTTGCCATGGATCTTGGGGCCCCTTCGGAAAAACTTCTCAGGGGAGAGGCCTCCAAAATTTATCAATCCCTTAAAGAGGGTGAAAAAAGGGAGTTTGTTTTGGTTGTTGCACCTCAGTATGACCAGTCTACCTAATTAGACAAATCTCAAGTCTTAGCTAAACTCAACTTCAACGGGTAAGATTTACGTTAAAACCTGTAATAATATCATGTTATTAGACCAATTGTTGTGGTGCTTATCATATTCATGACATTTGGCGTTTTATTTGATACATGGTGAAGCTATGAAATTACCTTTAAAACCTACTCATTCCGATGAGTTGGCCCAAAGAAAGAGTGACCATATTAAGCTCTCGGAAAACGCTCGGACCCACGTCTCAAAACTCGATGGTCGTTTTTTTTATGAGCCCCTGTTTTTTACTCACCCTACTTCTGAGACAAAGTGGTCTTCATCATTTTTAGGTTTTAATTTTGATTACCCCATCTGGGTTTCCAGTATGACCGGGGGAACTAACCACGCCAAGGTTATTAATGAAAATTTAGCAAAGCTCTGTGGAGAATTTCACTTAGGCATGGGGCTTGGGTCCTGCCGATCTCTTCTTCATGATCCGTCCCGTTTGGGTGAGTTTAAGGTGAAAAAATTTATGCCCTCGTCTCCCTTGTTTGCCAATATTGGTATTGCCCAGGTCGAGGAGTGTGTGAGAGAGGGGAGTGTTCACCGGCTCCATGAACTTGTGAGCATGGTAGAGGCCGATGGTCTGGTGATTCACATTAATCCTCTGCAGGAGTGGTTTCAGCCAGGTGGAGACCGCTTTAAAGTGACTCCTTTGGAAACCTTAAAAAGATTTTTGGGCCAATGCTCTTATCCTGTTATCGTAAAGGAAGTGGGCCAGGGTATGGGGCCCAAAAGCCTAAAGGCACTCCTGGAATTACCTGTGGCGGGAATTGAGCTGGCAGGATTTGGGGGAACAAATTTTACTCTCCTGGAAAAAATGCGGGGAGATCACCTCTCCTCTCGGGAAGGGTTTATTCATGTGGGGCATAGTTGTCTTGAGATGATCAGCATCTTAAACGCCCTGCCTGAGAGGAACAAAGAAATCATCATCTCTGGTGGGATCTCATCCATGCTCGATGGGTATGAGTTAAAATCCAAATTAAAAAGAAATTCTGTCATTGGTATGGCCTCTGCATTCCTAGGACCAGCATTGATGAGTTATGAAGAGCTAAGAGGATTTTTCCTGGATCAGGTGGAGGCCCTTCTCACCGCTAGGGCCTCTTTAGAGTTGAGGGAGGAAGGATGAAGACTGTCAGTGGTTTTTCTAAAATGACCAAACTTGAAAAAATTAAGTGGCTCTCAGAACAACTCGGTAAGAATGAAAGTCAACTTGTCCTGAATATGCCAAACTTCTGGCATCCAGATCAGGAGGTTCAGAAGCGTTTCGATGAGTTTTCAGAAAATACTCTAACAAATTATGACCTTCCTTTTGGAATTGCTCCCAACTTTTTAATTAATGGAAAAATTTATTCAGTCCCCATGGTGATTGAAGAATCTTCTGTGGTAGCAGCAGCTTCCCTCGGGGCCAAGTTTTGGCTTGAGCGGGGTGGCTTTAAGGCCAAAGTCCTCTCTACTAAAAAAGTGGGACAGATCCACTTCCAGTGGCAAGGCCCCCACGAAAAAATTAAGGCTTTTTTTGAAGAAAGAAAGTCAGATCTTTTAAATGCCGTGGCCCCTCTGACGACCAATATGGAAAAAAGAGGAGGCGGAATAGTAGACCTCTCTTTGCTGGATATGACTAATAAGATTGAAAATTATTATCAGCTAAAACTCGTGGCCGAAACATGTGATGCTATGGGGGCGAATTTTATCAATTCTCTTTTAGAGGAACTTGCCAGAGTTTTTAAGCACTTGGTTTTTTCTGACGGGCGTTTTGAAAGCACGGAGAAAGAAGTCCATGTGATCATGTGCATTCTCTCCAACTACACCCCTGAGTGTCTGGTTGAGGTCAGTGTGGAATGCCCCATTGAGGATTTAGGTCCCATGGTAAATGGTCTTAGTGCCAGGGAGTTTGCAGAAAAATTTTCCACGGCCGTTCGTATTGCAGAAATTGACCCCAACCGTGCAGTGACTCACAATAAGGGAATCATGAATGGTGTTGATGCAGTTGTGATCGCAACTGGAAATGATTTTCGCGCCATTGAGGCCTGTGCCCATGCCTACGCCTCCCGTGATGGATCCTACCGCTCTCTATCGAGTGTAGGCCTTGAAGGTGATGTTTTTAAATTTTCTTTAACCATTCCCCTGGCCGTTGGAACAGTGGGGGGACTCACATCACTTCATCCTTTGGCCAAAACCTCACTGGCTGTTTTAAACCACCCTTCCTCTTCTGAACTCATGCAGATTATGGCCAGTGTTGGGCTCGCTCAAAATTTTAGCGCCGTAAAGTCCCTGGTGACCACAGGCATTCAAAAGGGACATATGAAGCTTCACCTCCTAAATATCTTTAATCAGCTCGATGCCTGTCAGGAAGAGATTGAAAGAGGAAAGGCATATTTTTCTGATAAAGTGGTCTCTTATAACGGAGTCCGTGATTTTCTTAAAATGATCAGGGGTTAACACATGCAGGATCAATATTTCTACGGACACGGAAAACTTCTCTTATCAGGTGAGTACTTTGTTCTTGATGGTGCCCATGCCTTGGCCCTTCCCACAACTGTAGGTCAGAGCTTGAAAGTTAAGCACCGTCAGTCCTATCGGCCTGTGCTTAACTGGAAGTCCTATGATCATATGGGAAATCTTTGGTTTGAGGGAAATTATGAGTTTTGGCATTTTAAACCTCTTAAACCCACTGAAAGTGCCACGGAGACCTTCATCTCGGGTATCCTCAAGGCCGCAAGGGGTCAGAATCCCCATTTCCTTCGGGATGACGTGGATGTTTTTGTAGAAACGAAGGTTGAATTTCCTTTAGAGTGGGGACTGGGTTCTAGCTCTTCTCTCATCTACAACGTTGCCCAATGGGCCTATGTGGGACCCTTTGAATTACTTAAAAACACTACTGGGGGATCTGGTTACGATATTGCCTGTGCTCAGGCTATGGGTTCCATTAAATATGTTAAATACGATGGTAAGCCTCAATGGGAAGCGGCTGGCTTTAACCCTTCGTTTAAAGACCAAATCTTCTTCATCTATTCTGGACAAAAACAAAATTCCCAAAAAGAAGTTTCAAAATACCAGACTCTAAAAATTGAAAACAAATCTCAGATTATTTCCGAAATCTCCCAGCTTACCAGGGAGATGATTCACGCTCAGGAACTTGGAACCTTTAATAAGGCGATAAGTTCCCATGAAGAGATTATTTCCAAGGCCCTTGGTTATAAAAAAGTTAAGGATCTTCATTTTCATGATTACTGGGGTGAAGTGAAATCTCTTGGGGCCTGGGGAGGAGATTTTCTTATGGCCACTTCTGACCGTGGCGCTCAGGAGACTCGTGAGTATTTTGAACAAAAAGGTTTTTCTACGGTGATTCCCTTTCGGGAACTTATTTATTCGGATGTGACTCCATGAGCCTGTTTCCTTATCTTGAAAATCTTACTCCTAAAAGTTTTGAAACCACCTGGAATTCTCCTTCAAACATTGCCTTCATTAAGTACTGGGGTAAAAAAGGTCATCAGCTACCCGCAAACCCCTCCCTTTCCATGACTTTAAAAGAGTGCACCTCAACCACGAAAGTTTTTTTTGCACCCTCAGATTCTTTGGAAGTGGAGCTTTTTCTGGAGGGAATTAGAGAGGATAAATTTGCTTTAAAGATAAAAAATTACCTCCTCTCTCTCACAGATTTTCCCTGGCTCTCCAGGCATTCAATAAGGATTGAAACTCACAATACTTTTCCTCATGGAACGGGCATTGCTTCCTCGGCCTCGGGTCTGTCTGCCTTTGCCCTTTGTTTGACTGAGTACTTGTTTCATTTGGCCCCAGAAAAAGGTGATTTTTTTCAAACGGCAAGTTTTTTTTCCCGGCTGGCCAGTGGAAGTGCCTGCCGTTCTGTTTACGGAGGCTTTACCACCTGGGGGAAGGAGAGTGATGAGTATGCCACTCCTTTTGAGGTTCATGGTGACATGAAAGAATTAAAAGATACGATCCTTGTCATTGATGAATCTGAAAAAAAAGTATCAAGCACCACAGGTCACGGCAGAATGGCCGAACATTTTTTTGCCAAGGCCCGTTTTGATCAAGCGAGGAATCATTTTGGTCTCATGACTAGTGCCCTTCAAGGGGGAGATTTTGAGCTTATGGGAGAAATCATGGAATCGGAGGCTTTGTCTCTTCATGCTATGATGATGACCTCCCCAACACCTTACGTTCTATTAAAACCAAATTCTCTCGTGGCCATGGAGATGATCAGGGCCTTTAGACAGGAAACAAAACTTCCTCTTTATTTTACTCTCGATGCAGGCCCTAACCTTCATCTCATTTACCCTCAGGATCAATCCCATAAGATTCAGACTTTTATTCATCATGAACTTTCTCCTTTGTCTTTAAAAGTTATTGAAGATGAGCGGGGTGAGGGGCCAAGGAAATGTTAAAGAGTTTCCCGGCAAAAGTTCTTCTCTTAGGTGAGTACACCATCCTGAATGGTTCAAGGGCCCTGGCCCTTCCCTATGAGGATCTTAAAGGTGAGTGGTCATTTGAGGAAATTGACCATGAGGCCCGGGAGAGTTCTCAAAAAAGTCTTAAAAATTTTCTCGAAAAATCATCCAGTGGATCCATCGATCGGGAGAAACTTAGGGAGGATTTATTAAGGGGAATGTGGTTTAAGTCCTCTATCCCACAAGGCTATGGGCTAGGAAGTTCCGGTGCTGTGATTGCGGCAATTTTTGAAAATTATGGAAAACCTTCGGGACATCTTGAGGACCATAAAAGGGAGCTTGCTCAGTTGGAAGACTTTTTTCATGGTGCAAGTTCTGGTCTTGATCCCCTCGTAAGTCATTTGCAACGTCCTCTTCTGATCCATCACTTTCAAAACATAGAAGTGCTTCAAGAGATGCCTCCGCTTAAGAATTTTTTTCTTTTAAATACCAAAAGACCCAGACAAACCGGTCCTCTCGTGAGCATTTACCAGGAAAAGCTTAAGGACCCCCAGTTCAAGCAGGGTTGTGTGGATGTCCTCACGAAAGAGGTCAATTTCGCCATCGAGGCGGTGATTAAAAATGATGAAACAAACCTCTCCCACCATCTGTGGCACATCTCTAAACTTCAGTGGGATTTTTTTCCGGAGATGATCCCCACTAAAGAGAGGGCCCTCTGGACAAAAGGAATTGAAACAGGTGATTATATTTTAAAGCTCTGTGGTGCGGGTGGAGGAGGCTTTATCCTGGGTCACAGCCAAAAATACAACCTTGAAGAGATGAAGTCACTTCTAGGCACTGATGACTTAAGGGGATTTAAATGAAATTCGTCCTGATCCTATTGATGCTCTCTTTTTCCTCCTTTGCTCAACTAACAAAAAAGGCGCAATTTAATTATAGCCTTCAAACTGTGATCTCTAATGCCACAAAACCGGATGTGCGTCCAGGTATGGTAGTGGCAAGCCCTAGCCGGCAAAATCCTGATTACTATTTTGACTGGGTCCGAGACACGGCCCTGACTTATAGGGCCCTTATTGATTACTATGAACTAAAAAAAGATCCTAAAATTAAGAAGATGATTTTTACCTGGATTGAAGCGGAAGCCTTTCGACAAAAGCAACCCACCTTCACTGGTCTTGGTGAGCCTAAGTATTTTGTAGATGGTTCTGGTTACACCGGTGGTTGGGGGCGCCCTCAGAATGATGGACCTGCTTTAAGGGCCATTTCGATGTTAAAATTTGCAAACATCCTCCTTAAAGAAGGAAATCAGGACTATGTGCTGAAGGTCCTTTATCATGGAAATCTTGCTTCTGATTCTGTGATAAAAAAAGATCTTGAATACACCGCCCATCACTGGAGAGAGCCTTGTTTTGATCTTTGGGAAGAAGAGAATGGAGTGCATTTCTACACCCTCCTGGCCCAGCATACGGCCCTTCAGGAAGGAGCTAAGCTTGCTTACGAATTAGGTGATCAAGAGGCTTCAGCCTTTTATAAGAGGGAGTCTTTTTTAATTGGTGAAAAATTAAAAAAAGATTTCCTGGATGAAAACCTGGGTCTTAAGACCACCATTCAAAAAGTGAACGGAGGACTTCATTACAAGCATTCAAATTTAGATGTGGCCCCTCTTCTAGCTCTTCTTCACAATTCACCTTATCAAAAACTTTTTACTCTTCGTTCAACATCAGTCCGAAAGTATGTTCAAAAAATTATTGAAACTTTTTCAGGACTCTATACCATCAATAAAAGCTACCAAGACCTAGGTGTAAGCCTTGGTCGTTATCCGGAAGACCGTTACGATGGTTACCAAACCTCAGGAGTAGGGAATCCCTGGTTTCTTTCCACCCTGGCCTTAGGGGAGTACTACTGCCTTTCTCAGGAAGAAACAAAATCTCCTAAATTTAATGAGCTTATTGAGAAACAATTTTCGAGGGTTCTTTTTCATTCAGATAGAAAAGGAGGCCTTTCCGAGCAGTTTAATCACATGAATGGTTATATGCAAGGGGCCCATGAACTTACCTGGTCTCATAATGCCTTTATGACGGCCATGATGAGGTGTAAGGAGCTTTAATGCTCCATTTTCACCTGAGTATCCTCAGTCTTAATAAGAGAAAGTTTTACTGAGTAAGACATGGACTTTGCAGGCATGAACTGAGCTTGTTTTTCATCTGGTCTTATCATCCTCCAGTCTTCTGAAACCATGGACGCCTTGGAGATCTTTTTATCCATGGCCATACCGGCCTCAAACTGAGGACGAAGACATTCAAAGAGACCAAGCTTGGATTGAATCCTTTGAACAGGGGCCAGAAGGCTTATGTGCTGTAAAAGTTCTTGAACTCTGAAAGAGCGGGAGTCACTATCATAACAGTGGTTGATAAATCCTGATTCTATCAGTGCTTTTTTTTCAATGGGCATTCCACTTAAGACCCAGTTTCTGGCGTAGGTAGGTGAAACAAGCACTGACAGCATACTCATTCCCCCGGCCGCCGGGATAAGCCCAAAGTGAGAGTGATTGAAACTTATTTTTGCCTCCCTTGAGCACATCCTTATATCTGCACCCAGAGAAAACTCACTGGCAAGGGTGCTACAGCCTTCCCCTAAATCCATGATAATGGTTTGCGGAAGTTGCATCATGGCAAAAATAATTTTTTGAAGTTTATTGTTGATCCTCTCCAAGGACTGGGCATTTAAATCTTTGAGGGAGTGATGATCGATACCATTTGAAAAAAAAGGAGAGGAAGAATTGATGAAGATGGAGTTGATCTCAACTTTATTCACACACCAGGCAAGAAGGCCCTCAAGTTCAAAGAGCATTTCAAGTCGTAGAGCATTTTGCCAATCGGGTCGATTGAGAGTGACAAAAAGTGTACGAGTGGTCTTTTCCAGCCGCGTAGAGAGGGTTAGGTAATTAAAAAAACTTTGCATTTCACCATCCTTGGTTTTCTACCCTGTGTATAAAAACTCTTCACCACTCCATGGCAAAAAAGTTTATCTCTCCTTTATTTTTTCAAATCTTCACCTGAAGTGTCAAAGAAGAAAAAAAGCGGTCAGATTTACTCGGAAGACTTTACAGGGTTCTGTTCTAAGGGGAGTTCAACGATAAATAATGTATATCTAGAGGATGGATCATAATAAATTTTTCCTCCATGCTGTTCTGTGAGCTCCTTGGCGATAAAAAGCCCCAGTCCAGTTCCGTCTTGAAATTTTGTGGTAAAGTATGGCCTCATGATGTTTCGGGCTATCTCAGGATCAATGCCACTTCCGCTGTCTAAGATCTCAATAAACGCCCATCCGTTTTTGTGATGAGCAGATATTTTTATCCATCTTTCGTTTTTTACCCTGATAGATTGAATGGAGTTCATAATGAGATTGGTCAAGATTTGACAGATTTGATACGGCCTGCAGGTGAGAAGGATCTCTTCAGGTATATCCACATCAATTTTTACCTGGGCCCATGAAAGGCGCTCTTCACAAAGTTCAAGTGAGTCTTTAATTATTTGATTAAGATCTTTTTTTTCGTAAACTCTTCTATCTTCAGGTCTCATGAACGTTTTCATGCTGCCGACCATTTTACTCATTTGTTTTGTTATTTTTTCTATAATCTTTAACTTTTCCTGAAACTTTTCATCTATATTTTTTTTTTCGTTTAAATTTTTTAATAAATAATTGGCATAAAATGAAATTGCTGTAAGTGGTGTATTAATTTCATGCACAATATTCGATGCGGCTTCCCCCAGAAGTCCCATTCTTGAGAGGTGTTCAAACTTTTTCCTTTCCTCCATTTTATATTCTGTCACATCTTCAAGGTACCCTTCCACGGTAAGATCATCTTTTTTATTTCCAGAATGAATAACACCTCTCCCATGGATGTAGCGGATACCAGTTGATTTTTTAATCCTAAATTCAAAATCAAATCTTTTGTTTTCAATATAGTGATTCCAGTGAGTGACGGTTTTATAGAGAGGAGAATTTTTAAAATCCTCCATGTCCTCATTGATGATGGTAGAAGAAAAATTCTCTATGGTTGGAAAAGATCCAGGAAGGGAGAGAAGGATCAAGACTTCCTGAGTGAAATTGTTTTTTCCGTTCTTTTTGAAAGACCAAAATCCAATCTGGAACAATTGACCCAATTTTTCTTTGTTGATAATTGGATAAATATCTGATGTGGATGCAGTTGTTCTTGCATTATTCATGTGTTCTCCCATGATTTCGATATTTTATCTGCTTCAAATATTCTATAATGACTTCTTTTTTATTTAAAGATTTTCTTTTATCATAAATGTTTGAAAAATAAGCTTATCTAAGAGGGAGTTGATGAAGTGGATGATCAATTAAACCAATTACAAAAAATTGCTCAAGTCTGGCGTGCAGGTAGGCTTCTTTCTGGGAAAACTCAAAAAGAGCTTTCAAGAATTCTTGGTCTGTCTCAGGCAAGCATTTCAAAGTATGAATCTATGTTACTAGAGCCCAGTGCCAGTGATTGGTACAGGTTTTGTGAATTTGCTGGTCTTGACGCTCATAAAACTCTTGAACTTGGTTATATTGATGGAAAGAAAAAATTTAAGCACCGGTTGCATAGTGACTCAGCTTTTTCTCTGCCCATGAGGTACAGGGGAGATTTTTATTTAAAGGTAAGAGAGTTGATTCCTTTTAAAGATTTTATTATTGAAAAATTAGGTAACGAGTACTGGTTAGATTTTTTAAAAAACCATGGCATCCCAGCAGACATCTTTCTCATTTATGATTTTCAGATTTCATTGAACTTCCTTGTCGATCTCAGGAAGGACACACAAAAGCATGGTTTTGATCTTCTGGATGGGGCGTTAGGACAGGTGGGAAAAGATCACTCTCATGGTGTTCTTCAATATGAGTACTTAAAAAAAAAATCGGGCGTAGATTTATTAAAAGCAGTCATGGATAGTCAGGCCTATTATCAAAATGTTTTTGAGATTCAATCGAAGATTAATGAAAAGAGTATTTCCTGCGAGCTTCATCCTTCTCTGGAAGCCTCAGAAATATTTAAAATGGAAGACTTACAAATCTATATGAACTTTAAAGTTAAATCCTTTCAGGAAATTCTTAAGATGAGAAATTTTCAGGATGATAAATTTGAAATTCAGCAAAAAGAAAATACCATTTATTTTAAGCTAGCAAGTTAATGAAACTCACCGACAAGAGAACCGTTGAAAAAAGAATTAATTATTTCTTTTCACAATCAAATGAGTTACTAGGAGATAATTTTTTAAATCTTCTTGATGAGTTTAGGATTAATACCTCCATAAAACCCTCCGAGAATTCTCTCACCTCTTTAGTGGGAGTTTTTAATCAATTGAACGTGACCATCGATAATGTGGTGAAGGGCAAGGTAGACCTCATTACCATGAAAAATCAGTTCTATTCTGATGACATTCTACCTTCTAAGTATATAGACACTCTTCCCTACAGTTCCCGCTTTACTGGTTTTTATATGCTCGATTATATTGAAAAAGAATTTGGTCAAACCTCAGCAGCGTTTACCAGACAGCACCTCCAATTAAAATCCTCTCATTTCAGGGATCTTTCTCAAAAAAATAACCTCCTGCTGGGAATTGATATTGCTGATTATGTATTAGATTATCATGGCAAGAGACATGTAGAATCCATGGGAAAGAATTCAATGACCCATTACTCTAGGGGTGTTCATGGACAGGAATTAGCTAAAATGAATTCTATCCAAAATATGCTTGAAAAACTCATCATCGATTATGCCCCAGTTTCTATTGAAAAAAATTACGTCTGGAAAATTGAAAGACAGCAACCTGGAACATTATTCATTTCAGGTTCTCCCAAAGAAGAGCTGGTTGATATTTTTGGGCGAGAAACTGTGGGGGCCAGATCTTTGGAAATACTAAGAACAGGTTTTATCTCTACCATCCCCTCCCTGATGAGTGGTCTCAGGGGAAGTTGTACCCAACACAGAAGCATTTCCCTCGGTGATAAATGGGATCTTTATGAGCTAAATTATTTCCCTTACGTTAACAACGAGAATGGCCTAAGCAGCTTGAGTTAGAATCTCATCATTTTCCTTCTTAAAGGTGAGTTTTTTGTTTTAGAAAATATCCTCATGAAATTCCCTCTCAATCAGAGACGAATCTTTCACTACCTGGAAACGGAGACGTCCAAGTTCCCTTCCATCTGATGTCTCCACGAAAACTTCCCATTTCCCTTCAGCATAATACTGCTTAGAGGCGTATCCTCTGAAGCCCTCATCTCTGCCTCCAAGGATGTTAAGGGGAATATTGTCCTCGAGGATCTTTCCTTTTTGATCATCATACCTGTACCACTTCAAATGAATTTGATCACGAAAGTGGGTAGGGGAGAAAATAGAAACAAGGATAAAGATTCTATCATCGGGTCTTGTTTTAAACTCTTTTGTAAAAAAATAGGAATCCTGGTTAAGGTATTGACCAATGTACTGATCTTCTTTTTTCTCAACACCGTAATAGACACCCATTTTTTTTATGGCCATGGGAACTGGAGGAATAAGTGCCGTGTAGTAGGCCATAACGAATAGGGCGTGAACGCCTAGGGAGAGGAGGAGAAGTTTCGTGTCCAGTTTAAATTTTCTTTTAAAATTTAAAAACCAAAGAATGAGAAGGATAAACACCGAGGTTAAAATGCCTAACCAAAAAGGGAGAACACCAATTTTCCCCAGGATGATGGGATACAAAAAACAAAAATAGAGGAGTGAGCAGACAGAAAAAAGAATAACTCTTACTGGTAATCCATAGGCCCTTATTTGGTGAATTTCATTTGCGAGCATAAGACCCAAAAGAAGAAGGAGAAACAACAAACCAGAAAAGAGAGAGGCCGAGGTGTAGTAAAAAATTGTAGAGAGGGATAACAGAGAACCAAATAGAAAGTGAACCACCAGATCATGGTGCTTCCAGAGGTTTTGTTTTCTCATTTCGAAGACGAGAAAAATTCCCAGGATGAGAAGATAGAAACCATGCTGGAAAAGATTAAAAGGGCTGTCGATTCTTCTTATGGTAAGGACATCGATGAAAAAGCCCAAAAGAAAAACCAAAAATGAAACCAACACCTTTCGGTGCTGGTTTAAAAAAATGAATGTCTTCTTGATGAATTGAGAAGTCTTGACCATTAATGGCCTTCGAGAAATCTCTCTGCTTTGATGGCCGCCTGACACCCAGAACCCGCGGCCGTGATGGCCTGACGGTAATAGGAGTCCTGAACATCCCCACAAGCAAATACTCCGGAAATATTGGTTTCAGGACCATGATGAGTGTTAATGAAACCCTGTTCATTAAGCTCAAGTTGCCCCTTGAGAAATGAGGTATTGGGGGTATGGCCTATGGCAAAGAAAAGTCCGTCCGTATCGCGGTATTTTTTTTCTCCGGTTTTAAGATTTTCAACCACGATGCCACAGACACCTGATTCATTGCTCTTTATTTCGCTTACAACTGAGTCCCAGATAAATTCGATTTTTGGATTTTTAAAGGCCCTCTCTTGCATGGGTTTTGAGGCCCTGAGGGTATCCTTTCGATGGATGACGTAAACTTTTTTGGCAAATTTTGTGATGAAGGTGGCGTCTTCCATGGCCGTATCTCCTCCTCCCACTACGTGAACAATTTTGTCTCTATAGAAAAATCCATCACAAGTGGCACAGGTGGAAACACCACGCCCTGTGAGTTCTTTTTCATTTGGAAGACCGGGCCATTTCGCTGATGCTCCGGTGGAGACGATGATTGTCTCTGCAAGATAGGTCTCTCCCTTCGAAGTAGTCACTTTAAAAGGGCGTTTAGATAAATCCACATCAGTACACATCACTGATAAAAATTCTGCACCAAAACGCAAGGCCTGTTTTTTCATGGTCCCCATGAGCTCCGGGCCCATGATACCATGTTCAAATCCAGGAAAATTCTCTACCTCTGTGGTGAGTGTGAGTTGCCCCCCAGGCTCATGTCCCTCAAGGATCAGAGGTTTTAAGTCAGCTCTTGCGGTATAGATGGCGGCCGTAAGTCCCGCAGGTCCAGTTCCAATAATGATGACTTTACGAGTTTCCACAAATTCCTCTTAGTGTTTTTGTTCGCTAGTTTCAGGGATCCCAAGTTTTTTCTTAACAATCGCCGGACGGTCATCCTTGTCTGGATTCATTTCATAGTAAGCCTTCACAGAAAGAAGCTCTTTTGGGTGAGAGGCCCTTTCAGTCAGAGTGAACTGTTCCCCGCTCAGGGAGCATTCGTAGTTGTAGGTGATTTTTTCGCGCCTGCGTTTCATGTATTTTCCTTTGAAGACAGTCTTGTAGTTTATAAGTTTTTTGCTGTGCTTTATCAAGGGCCTATTCAATCTTTGGGCCTCGGATAAATTTGAGTGTTTTCATGATATTGAATCTTTGACACAATAAGTTCATGAGTTTTAAGTTTTGCCCTTTCCTTTTTCTGTTAATGCTTACAGTCGCACCCGCATGGTCCTTGTCTGGGGCAAGGCTCGTGGGTCTTTCAAAGAGTAAGCAAACAGTGATTTTTAACCTAGGTCTTCATGATGGTGTGAAGGACGGGGATTATGCGGTAATCATTAAACAAATTCAGCCCCTGGGGGCCAAAGGGCTTAGGCTTGTTCCCGTGGCCCGAGGAAGAAATATCAAAATTAATGCTAACAATTCCGTTTGGATTCTTTTTAAGCTCATGGATGAAGAGCTTTTAATCAAGGGAGAGAAGTATCTTCTTCTTTCTGAGTCCCATATGCTCAGCGGGCGCAGGGATCCGAGGTTTGGCAGGATCAGTGTTGTCACAAATGAAGAGGATGTGGTCCGGGAAGTTCATGCCACTCTTTCTGACGACCAGGATCGGTTGTCAAAATTAAAGCATCAGTATCCGGAGCTTGTCCCTCTTCATGGGAAAGAATATAAATCTGATAAAGACATCGATATTGTAGATGTAGAAAAGTGGGGAAAGCATAAGAGTGAAAGATACCGGTCCCCTCTATATAAGAGCCCACATCAGGATGAGTTCCGTCGTGAATTGAGATTACAGAGTTTTGAAAAATTAGTCACGGCGTACCTTAAGAAAGTAAATGACCCAAATTTTAATTACCATCAGTTCTATGATGAACAAATGAAGTCTGAGTCTGGAATGAGGGTCAGGTCCTCTTTTTCTACGGAGTACGAAGAATTTCTTGCTCTAAAAGCGAAAAAGAAGGCGGAAGATGCCAGGCTCTACCGCTCTCTCTTGGAAAAAGGAGAGGGTTGGTCGGAGGATTTTTCTGATGAGGAATTGAAGCTTGTCCTGAACCAGATTTCTGTCCTTCAGGAAAAAGACCGAAGAAATTATATCGTTCAGGATCAAAAGCGTTTTTGCTCTTCCATTAATTATGGCATGAACATAACAGATGCTCAGAGTGATGGTGATGCGAGTTATCGACGCTCTGGACTTTATTCCCTTGAATTTGACTTTGAGGGTGTTCCTATCTTTGGCCACCCCACATTAGAGCGCTTTAGTTTAAATGGAGGAGTGAGGTTGAATAAATCTGCCATGGAAGCAGGAGGAAGTAATACTTCTTTAGATGAAATCTCCGGAGTCTTTGGATTAAATTGGTACCCTGTTTACTCTCCTTCCATTGTTGAGGCACCCACCGTTTTCATGGGGGCGTATCTCAGGAGTGGAACCGCCACAGTTGAGGCCCCTGTGGTTGATGAAAAAGCAAACTACACTCTTTTAAGTGTTCCCGGATTTAAGGCCGGGATGAGGTATAATTTTAAGAACAAGTTTGGTCTACGGGTTGCTTTGACTATGGAGTCCTTAAACTTATACAGGTATGAGCAAAGTAGCTTAACAACAATTCTGCCTGAAAAAGCAACTCTCTTTGAAACGAAGATGAATTTTGGGCTCGCTTATTCATTCTAAGGGGAAGTATGAAGATGTTCTTTGTGATTTTTTGGATCCTCACTTTTAATGCTTTTGCTCTAGAGGTGGACGAAAAACTAACCGTCAGAATTATTCGCACCTCTGAATCTCGAAAGACTGTGATGGTCAACCGAGGGGTAGAGGATGGTCTGGCAGAGGGAGATCATGCCAAATTTGTTGTCACAGCAGGCATTGCAGGAAGGGGAGTTGCGGTCAAGGTTTCTCCTACAAGGTCTGTGTGGTCCATTTATCGGTTAGTCAACGCTGACTTAATTGTTAATGATGCTGTGATGACCATAAAGATTTCACCTCCTGTTAAAATTACTCAAGATGAAACAAAAAATCTGGTTCAAGAGGACACTCCCTCCAATACCTCCGAGGATCCTAAAGAGCTTGGCATCCCCCTCCATGAGGGAGCCGATGATCTTGGAAAAAATTCCATGGATGAAACCAGTGAGCTTAGTGCCATGAGAAGTGAAGTCTCACAAATCATCCCCGAAAAAAATCTTGAACTCTTTACAATCTTAAATATCTCCTCATTATCCGCAAAAACTTCTCCTGATTCAGGAGGAGATTCCTACACGAACTCACAAAGTTACCACCACATTGGCCTTGGGGGAGAGCTTTATTCTCAAAAAGAGCGGGAGTGGTACTCTGCCTGGTCACTGGTAACTTCCTTAAATCTTATGAGGTTAAACAACCAAAGCTACAATGGCTCATCATCCACAAACGACATCACGGAAGTCTCCCTTGGGACAAACTGGCATTTTTCCAAACTACCGAGCCTTACCCTGGATTTTATTCCCTATCTTCATTTTAGTTTTCACTTGGGGACTGCGAAATCCTCTTATTCAGAAGGTTCAGAAAACAGCCCCATTGATGACCTTTCTGGCAGTGGCTCCACCAGAGGTTTTTCAGTGGGTTTTGGGTATAAATTTTTCACTCATCATGGGTATGGCGCAAGAGTTCTTCTTGATTATTACACCCGATCAGAGAGCTATGACGAAGATGACCAGACCAATGTGTATACCAAAACTGTTAGTGGCCCTCGGTTAATGGTAGGTTTAGGTTACAGATTTTAAGAAAGGTTAAATCCTGAAATTTTAATTTTGGTGGTTAAAAATCTCGCTGCAGTCTTCCTTATAATGGACGCAGACCATGGTTTTTAAAACCGGAATTTCTTCCTTATTAAGTGTGAGTTCCTGTCTTAAATGGAGAAGAGTTTGTTTGGCGTCTAGGAAGCGCTCGTGGTCTTTGAGAAATTTATATTTAAAGAAGAGGTGAAAGATCCCTTTGCCTTCACTCTGAAGATAGGTGTTTAACTTCTCTTCGGTGGTTTTGAGGGTTGTGTAGTAATAAGATTCTGCCACTAATAAAAATAAATTGTAGCTCGCCCCTCCAGGATAATTTTCTCTTAAATCCAAACTTAATTGATAGGCAAAATTTGGATTTAATTTTCGGTATAAAAACCCAAGGTTTGTCTGATTGAAGGCTCCCCCTTCTATTAAATAAGACTGAACAGTGAGTTTTTCGTCACTCTCCCACATGTCCACAAACTTATAAGACTGAAAACCAAGAATAGGTAAGAGTAACATAAGGTAGAAGATTTTTTGTTCTTTTAAAAACCTCCCAGCTAATATCACACCTAAAGTGATTAAAAGGAAAAGAGCTCCCAGCACATAGGCATCTCTAAGGTTGTACACCGGGATGGGGTACATGGTTGAAAATGCCATGAGGAGGAGTAGGTAGGACTTGGGATTTCTTGGGAGGTACCTGTAAATGAAGGCAAATGTCATGACCCCTAGGATGACTCCAATTAGGGCCAGAGGATGACCCACGTCGTATTCCATGGCAAAGCTTATGGGGATGAAAATTTGAGAAAAGGCCCTGGCGACATTGTTGACCCAACCAAAATCCCGAAATCCTCCGGCCATGAGATTTCGTGCTTGAAAGAGGTCCATGTATTTATAAAAGAAATAATTTGAGACCATGATGATGAGGATCACTAGGAGATCAATGAATGTCTGGAGATTAAGTTTTTTCTTATCTACAACTTCATAACCCATGGTGAGGAGGGGGATGAAGAGGGTGATAGGCTGGGACAATAAACTTAAGGTCATATACAAAGTTGTTTTATAATTAAGTTTTCTCTCTTTTTCCCATTCAATTAAGTAGCACAGGATGAAGAAAAAACTTAACAGATGCTTTCGATTTGTGATCCAGGCAAAAATCACCTGATATAAAGGGTGAAAGGCAATAAGAAGGATAATGACCAGGACCAGACGGGAGTCAATTTTTTTTAATAGGAGGAAGGTTTTAAGTTTTATCAAAACCATCAAGGCCAGGATGACATTAAAAAGATGGAGGGCCCCAAATCCCAGATGGATTTGTAAAAATTTATTCATAAATAAAGTGAGGTCCCTTACAGGCTGTAAGTCCCAGTAGTCTCCTCTGATCATTTTTTGAAAGTAATCAAAGGGATCTTTAGTGTTCATGATATTTTTTAAAATCGACAGGTCATCTCTTCCCAGGATGGGATCAAGAAGGATCAGGTCATAATGGATGATGAGCCAAAAAAAAGAGATGAAGCTGAAGAGATAAAAATGGATGAGTTTTTGAGACTTAAGCATAATGATATGATCTATCAGATAGAGTGCTTGTGAAATAATTTTCTTACCTCATCCACCGATAATCCCATAACATCATGAAGTTTCTCAGGGTCATGGATAATAGAGAGTCTTCTGTGGACAAGATCTTCAAAGGTGGTGACTTTTTCAGTTTCAATTATATTTTTGACCAGCTCCATCGTCAGGGGAGGTCTTACCCCAAACGTGGGCATGAGGGATTTTTGTCTTAGAGGGTTAAGGGTTAGATTTGGCTGGTACTTCTTCCCTAGTCTTGGAACAATTTCTTGGGACAGTTCCTGGGTCATGCGCCTGAAGGTGGTGTACTTGCCACCTAGAAGAACATAAGTTTTACTGTCCGGCCGAAAAATCTTATGAAACCGACTGACCTTACTTAGGTTTTCCTGCCCACCTTCTTCTCTCACCAGGGGTCTAACCGCTGCGTAAGTTGAAATGATGGAATCCTCTGAAAGCTCAGAGTGGGGAAAGTATTCCCGCAAAACGTTTAATAAATAATCAACCTCAGAAGGGTGAGCTCTAATGTTAAAGATC
>CANHIY010000028.1 GCA_947461175.1 Bacteriovoracaceae bacterium | reverse complement strand
CTTAAAAGTTCCCTCATAACACTTTCTGAAAGTGGATTTTGAAAACTGACACTGACATCATGCCTTTGTTGCCGATTAAACTGATTGGAGATGACAAAATCCAGCATGTCTTCCCATGAAGCTGCAATGATGATCACCGCAATTGAAGAACTCAACCCTAAAATGAGGGCCACTAGACGTCCTGGTCTTAAGAGTAGGTTTCGATAAATCATGCGTGACCTGATCGCAAAGTACTTTTCAAGTTCAAATCGTTCTATGAATGTAGGCTGGAATTGAGCAGGAATCGGCGGCCTCATGGCCTCAGCGGGAGTAAGTTGAAAAATAGCTTTTAGATTAAATAATCCTCCCAACAGGCAAGGGATCATCCCTGCCAATAGGCCGATAAGGATTGCCAAGGGACTTAGATAAAAAGTTAAGTCTGAAAAAAAGAAAAATGTTTTATAAGTATTCATCAATAAACTACCGATGGTCCAACCTAGAAAAATTCCCGGTATTGTACCAACAAGCATCATCACAAATATAATTTTTAAATAATGTGAGGACACTTCATAATCGGTGTATCCCAAGGCCTTAAGTGTTGCAATCTGAGGTCTTTGTAGTGAAATCAAACGAGCAATCACAATATTCACCAGGAAGGCGGCAACCAAAAGAAAAATACTTGGGAGAAACATTCCCATAGTTTTTTGTTGTCGTATTTCATCTTCTACAAAAATATTTGAAAGTTGATGTTTTCTTTCATAGGCCCCTCTGTTGCCATAGACCTTTAGTAAAACATCTATTTTTTTTATCACAGCACCAGCTTGAAGAGTGTGATCTAATTGAAGAGTGACACTGTTAACTTCATCCTTCATCTTCGCTAGATACTCTAGCTGTTTCCTTGGCACCCAGAAAATTCCGAAGTGAAGATTGTCGGGCATAGGAGCTGAAGGATTTAAGGCGTAAACAAACTCAGGAGATATGGCAATACCAACAATCCTCACTTTTTGACTCCTGCCTTGAATGATCACGGTTAATTCATCATGAATCTTTAATTTATGAGCACGAGCAAAAGCCTCGTGTACATTCACCTCTACTTCTTCTCCCAATTCGGGAAATCTCCCTTGTCTCAGGTAAAGCTTATTGAGTGATTCCTTACTTTCTTCAGGTAGAGTGACGAAACGCCCAACCGCAGTCTCCTCCTGGCCCTTAACATAAATTAATCCATCTATCAAAATTCTCGCCTGAACTAACTTCACACCTGCCATGGATTTTAACTTGTGATGAATACTGGATGGAGCCTTTTTGAATTCTGCAAAGATGTCCGCAAATTGATAATCCTCGTAAAAGGAATCACGTGCTTTCTTCAAAGAAGTATAGGCACTCCAAGAGGAAACAAGAAGAGAAACTCCGCACATGAGTAGAAGTGCAGTGGTAAGAGTCTGTGTTCGCAGTAATTTAAGATCTCTCAATAATTTTCTATTGAGTGCGCTCATCACCATTTGATATCTACCACTTTTTTGCGTTCATGATTTTTTTCAATAGAGGTGATTTTTCCGTTAGCCAGATGAATCACTCGGTCACCAAGTCCTGCAATGGAAGCGTTATGAGTAATAATAGCAACGAGAGTGCCCACTTCTCTATTCACTTTGATAATGGATTCCAAGACTTTTTTACCCGTTTCATAATCCAAGGCTCCCGTGGGCTCGTCACAGAGAAGAATATCAGGACGCTTTGCCACTGCACGGGCGATGGCAATTCGTTGCTGTTCTCCACCGGAAAGCTGGGAAGGAAAATGATGGGCCCTTTCTTGAAGTCCAACTAATTCTAAGGCACTCATCGAAGGCATTGGCGAAGGAATCACTTCAGTTGCTAGTGCAACATTTTCCTCTGCTGTGAGGCTTGGGATAAGGTTATAAAACTGAAAGACAAATCCCACATGCTCTCTTCTAAAAAGTGTCAATTCATGAGGTGACGCCGTTACAAGATTATGCTCTTTATAAAAAACCTCACCGGAAGATGGATTGTCCAAACCTCCCAGGATATTTAAGAGGGTGGATTTCCCACTCCCAGAAGGCCCCAGGAGTACAACGATTTCACCAGCATAAAGCTCTAAATTGATTTCCCGCAAAGCATAGACTTCAATTTCACCAATAAGATAAATTTTTTTTAGATTTTTTGCAGAGAATACAATTGATGAAGTTGTTGCCTGTTCCATGGCCTAAAAAATAACCAATACTACCCATAAAGTCACAGGGCGGATTGGTCTTTGTTCTTAAGAGAACCTTAAAGTTTATAAAATTTTAAGGTTTAAAAAGAGAGTGTTTAGGAAGAATGCTTCGTAATCAATTCTTTTTCATTTCCTCTAAATTGAGATAATATCTACTTCCACAAAAGTATCAGTTTCAAGAGGTCTTAACAGTGAAATACTTTTTATTAATCATCATCTTACTTCTCTCCTACCAGGCTCCCGCCAAAACCATAGAAGATCAACGTACCTGGGTTGGATTTTTTGGAAGAAAAAATATAACTCAGAAATATGATTTATGGATGGAAGTACAGCTGAGGCATGATGAAGGTCAACAAACCATGAATCAGACGCTCAATCGTTTTGGTTTTCTTAAGAACCTCAATTCAGATCAAGAAATTGGATTCCTGTTTGCCTACGTTCAAACAGGTTTAACTAAGGAGTACAGACCTACTTTACATCACACCTACAAGAAAAACTGGCTTGAAAATAATTTTTCTTTAAGAAACCGCTTGGAGTTTAGAGACATTGAAAATAATGAATCCGATTCTATTAGACTAAGATCCCAATTCCGATGGTTGCATCCTGTAACTCAAAATTACAATTTAGTGATATGGGAAGAGATTTTTTTAAACATCACAAATGAATCGTGGACTGGAAATAGAACTTTTGAAAGAAACCGAGCTTTTGTTGGAACAAGGTTAAAATTCAATGAATTAAGCTATGAAATAGGTTATATGAACCAATACGTCCCAAGGAAAGAGCTAAGTACAATGGAACATATCCTAACCCTTTATTTATTCTTTTAAATTCATCCTTAACCTAAACCTCTTTGGTCTCAAGGACTAGTTGATATTTCGGCACATTAATTAACTATTTATAACTAAATTTAATCCCTCACTATTTTTGAAGGATTTTCTTTCATAATTTCAAGAGTTTGGTAAAATATTAGATTATATGAAGGAACCCCAAGAAAGTTCTAAGTCTCTTAATTCTTTTTTTGACGTAGAGGATACTACGTCAAAAGATGACAAGGTAGAGATTGTGGCAACTCTACTGGGTTCTTTTATCCTTGGTGCCTCCTTTGCGAAAGAATTCTTTTTAAACGGAAGATTTGAAATACGAATTTTTCTTTTTGGAATTTCTTGTTTTGTCCTATTCATTGCGGTCGCACTGGTAGCAAAAGTATGGATTAAGATTTTTGATTCGGACAAAAAAGTTATCAGCTGCCTATGGTTTTTCTTCTTTTTCCTTGGAAACTTTGCAGCCTCTGAACTTTTCAACAATCAGTTCTTGGTTAAAAATACAATCGGTGACCTTCGTTTTGAAACAATCATTTTTCTCTCCAGTTACACCATTGCAACGAATCTTCTTTATACCATTAATAAGAATGTTTTACTTAAAACTCTTAGACAAAAAACTGTTTACAAGTACCTTTTAGCACCCATCAATGGTTTAAGCTTGGGGGTCATTATTACTGGTATTATTGTTTGGTCTTTCAATTAATCTGGTAATCCCAATATATCTTCGAGAAAAAAAGCTGCCAGGGCCTGACGACCAGGGAGACCTGATTTTCTGTATATGGTCGTCGCCTGATGCCTTACTGTTTTTTCATGGGTATTTCTGAATTCAGCAATCTCCTTCATTGAAAAACCTTTAATTAACAGAAGAGCAACATCTCTTTCACTAATAGACAACTCCCAGGATGAAAATTGCTGATCAATCATAGTTCTTAGCTCTCTTGCAGAGGCACGGCTCTTATTTTTCCATTCCTGATATGATTCTTTGGCATGAAGAAGCTCTTTATTTAAGACAAGGATACGGGCATTTTTTTTTAAGATTGTTCTTATCTGAAAAGTCATTGCACCAAAGGCCAGGCTAAATAAAACGACCTCATGCCACACATGAGGAACCGGGACTCCCTCTTGTAAGTTTGTGTAAATATCTAGGATGAAAAAAAGTGCGAAAAGGAAAAGTATAAAGAGATTCATAATTTACTTTTTAATGACATGGTTTAAATAAGGTAAAACATCAAAAGAATCAATCCGTCAAACACTCTGTTCCGACAAGATACTTCCCCTCCAACCAATCCACAATTTCTTGGGCCGCTGGTTCAGAAAAAAGCTTTAAGTGGGCAATTAGATCTAATTTTTCAGTGGAAGATAAAGCGTCAAGGCCCTTGGTTGTAAATAGGTCTTTATGTTGCAAGATAAAATTTGAAAAATCTTTCGAAGCTAATTTTTGGAGGGCCCCAACAAATGCTTTCTCAGGATGTTCTCCATCTAAGACCAATTTAGAAGATAAAAAAAGGTATTTTGAAAGCTCCGGTTGGTTCATCATATTTAGCCCGATTCCATCGGAGCTTAATAAGATTTCTTTTGACCGCCCTTCAAAAAATTTAAATTTAAGAAATTTACAATTTTTAGGACCATCATTGGCATAGAGGTTATCCCAAAGAAAGGGTTTTCTCTTGAGAATGTCTTGAACCTCAGTCAGATGAGTTACACTGATTTCAGTTGAAATAACTTTAGGCCCAGTCCAGGCGATGGAAACTTCCTTCGGAAGATCCCTACCAATTGCTTCAAGATAGTGTGCAGGTCTTGCCCCAAAAACCTTATCTAAAATGGGATCCGTTGAATAATAGGAAGGACAAAAAATGATCTTTTTTTTGAAATGCTCTTGAACCACATCTACAGTTTCTAATTGAGTTTGAGCAAGATTATCGTTGATCGGCATATCATCAAAAAAAAGTCCCAGAAAATCGATGTTCATTTCACTCAAAGAAATCATCTTCTTTCGAAGAGAATTTTTATCATTATTAGACAGTTCTGTGCCTATTCCAAAAGGGCTAAAACCGACACCAAAGCTTATCTTATTAGATTGAAAACATTTGGTGAGAGATTTTAATTTATTTAGGTATTCTTCATCCCATTCATCACGCCACTGACGCCTAAGATGTGAATCCTCTTTAGGAGCATAGATGTAAAAAGTCCCTCCATGCTGTGATAGAAAAGAAGCATAGCTCAACCTTTCTTCCATGGACCAGGAGGGACCAAAGAAACCCTCAATAACTCCGATTTGATGCAAAAAATAACCCTTACTTTAAGCTATAGTAAATGGTTGAACCTTTAACTTTTAGCTTTTCGTTTTCTTTCTTTTTGATTTCATCTAAGACTCTACCAGTAATGTTAAGAATACCAAACTTAACTTCATCAATCCTGGCCGTTATTTTTCCTGTGGATGCATCATAGGTAGCAACTCCACGTCCTCTTACTCTTCCAGAGATGTCCGCCTTAACTTCTGCAGTAAGGTCAAACTTACCGTTATTGATCTGAAGATCCACGTTATGAACCCCTAAAGCAGAACCTGAGGCCCCAATCAATTTTGCAATCAATTCCGTTGTTTTCTCAGATAAAAACTTGGAAGATTTTATGCTTAGTTTTTGAATACAACCAGTGACTATTTGGTCCAGAAGTTTTTCCTGATTTACATCTCGAAGACAAAAGAGGGAGAACAGATCAAGTTTCAGTGAACTTTTTTTGGAATTAAATCTAGCTGACCTAAGGGACAAATCCAAACTCTGATCAAGGAGGAGGTTCAACCCATGAATATCCATTGTTTCTGCATTGGTTATAAAATCAGGAGCATTTTTCAGATCAAACTCATGATTTTCTGATCCTGTTACAATAACTTGAAAATCCTTATTAACCTTACTTATGTTGACTTGAACTTGGGAATCAATGAATTGATTACGTGAAAATGAAGTGGCCGTTCCTTCTCCGTGGGGATCCTCATAGCTGAAATTAAAATCCGCAACTTTTACCTTAAGTACTTCTGCCTGAACGACTCCTGTCATCAAGAAAAAACTAAAAACCAAACTCTTCATGAAACATCCTTGTTTATGATTATCAGGTATTGTTTAAGATTAATGGGTTTTGACCTGAGTCTCCAACAGGCCAAGGGATAGGAAAAAATTTCCTACTTTTGACTAATAAGGTCCTCTTTAAGGGTGGAAAGTCCTTTGACAGTCAGAGAAAGATTTTTCACGGTACCATCAATATAAGGCTCTTAAGCTTTTTATAGGTTGAGATTAATACTCCACTACACTAAAATCCTAAACATATGGCCTACTATGAAAGAATAAAACAGTTTGGAACTAAAGGGTTTCTCCCGGAAGGCTGGTATTGGCTCACCAGTTCTTTATCCGTAAAGACTGGAAAAGCCTATCCTATTAAGTTCTTAAAGACTGAGCTTGTACTCTATAGAGGGGAAGACAAGGTCGTCCGGGCCTTTGACGCCTATTGCCCCCACATGGGAGCACACCTCTGCGACGGTTTTGTTGAAAAAAACTCCATCCGCTGTCCATTTCATTTTTGGAAGTATGATGAGAAGGGCGTCTGCACTGAAATTCCTGCTCAAAAGGACACCTCCAAAATCCCAGGGCTTAAGGCCCATAAGGTTCAGGAGCTTTATGGACTTATCTGGATCTGGACCGGAGAAAATGACGATCAGGAGGAAATTCCTGTGGTGCCTGAACTGAAAGGTATACCCCTTGATTATAAGCTTGGTTCAAGGTTTATAAAAAACTGTCATCCTAATGTTGTCATGATTAATGCCATAGATATTCAGCATTTCAAGTCCGTTCACCAGCTTATTGTTGATCTGGAGATGAAAGTCACTACCCTCTCAAAACGTTGTATCCAATTTTCAAACACGACTCCCGTTCCTGAGAAAAACTTTCTCCTTAAATTTGCCAAACGCTTTTACAAAAAATCTCTTACCTATGAGATGACTTATTGGTGGGGCCACACGGGTTCTGTGATGGTGGGACCTGATTTTCTTCATTTTTATATTATCTTTGCCTTAAGACCAACTCTTGATGGTAAAACGGAAGGTCAAACCATTCTCGTCACAAAAAAAAGAAAAGGACTGATTGGTCTTATTATTAATCCGATTCTTCTTTTTGCCACAAAACTTGTCGGTGATTATTTTGCGAAGGGGGACACCATTATTTTCACCAGGATCAATTTTAAATACCAGACCCCCATTAAAGCTGACAAGGCCATTATTGATTTCGTAGAGCACTATGAGCTTCAAAATCCAGGATTAAGTTACTGAAAGGATAAAAAATGAATCGAAACCTAAGCCAAAGACATAATATTTGCCTCTCGGATGATCCCAAAACATCAAAGAGGATGGAGTTGGCCTTAAAGCGCAGTAAGGAACTGGATCAAACCACAAACATGGATCAAAGTTCAAAATCTTTTGATTATGAAAAATGTAAGGATGAAATGTGGAATCCAGAAAGGTTCTCTCTTCTTTATAAAACCTGGATCTGGGAAAATGCGACCCCTTCACAAAAAACTAAACTTAATCAGCTTTATTGGGTTGCTTATTATTCACAAATTATTTCTGCTGAAATTGCCACTATTTTTTTCAATCAAACCAGTGCCGCTTCTCTTTATGGAATCGAAGATTTCAGGATTGTCTGCGACACTCTTGACCTCGAGTCCGCTCAGGAGCGGGCCCATATAAATGCCTTTAAAACAGTCAGTGAAAAATTTGAAGAAGAGAACTTTGGGGAGAGAATTTTTACTTACCCCATGAGAACTCCTTTCGAAAAAACCATGCTGTATTCAGATCTTAATTCATTAAACCAATTGCTTAGAAAGTGGCAGTTAAATTTTTTCACCATGATATCTTCTAATTCACCGTTCATAGGATGCCAGTACTTCACAGTTCGGGGGCTAAGAACACTTAACGGAAAAATTGTTCAGCACCAGCTCTCTCGTTATTATTCTGAACACCCGGATAAAGAAAACTCTCCCATACCCTCCAAGATTAGTTACTACCATTTTATTGATGAATCCTTTCACTTTAATACCTCTACGGTTATTTCCCATGAAGTCATCAATTCACTCCCAAAACCCAGTCGTTTTGAAACCATGATCGGGAACATGGCCCTGCGTGGTTGTCAGATGGATCACTACAACTTTTCTACCGCTATTAATGGCATCTTCTGGTATGACCCTGCCCTTTATCAAAGTATCTACAAGATCCTGCGCTCTCAGGTGTTTAATATGAAACATGATGAGGCCACTCATGCCATTGAAAAATCTTTTTGTGAGGAAAGTGAGGGGATGCTTATGAGCTATAAAACACACCGGGAGTCTGTAGATAGTTACAAGGCATATCTACAAGATTTTAATTACATCAACAAAGAAAATAAAAACCTCTCTCTTATGGCCAGCAATTCACTTGAGAGGCACTTAAAAACAAATAGAAAAGAATTTCAAAAATTTAAGAGAGAAATGGTTTCATGAACTACCAGATTGATTTTATTGATTCAGATAAGCCCCAAGTGACTCTCAAAGAAGGGGAGTGCCTGTCTGAAAAACTCACCATCCAAAACTCTCCTATCCTCTTTGGATGCAGAATTGGAATTTGCGGAACCTGTGCGATAGAAGTTGTTCATACCGATTCTCCTCTTCCAGAAAAAACCCATGATGAAAATGAATTTTTAAACGCCATGGCCCCAGACAGAAAAGAGGTGAGACTTGCTTGCCAGATAAGAATCAACACTCATATGAAAATACGGAAGACTGAAATCTAATGAAAAAGGAAGACTACTGGTACATAGCCGCAGAAGATCATGAACTCCCCAAGAATCAGGTGATTTCAAGATCCATTTTAGGGGAATGGCTTGCAATATTTAGAGATGAATCTGGAAAAATTTCTGCCCTTCAGGATAAATGCCTTCACAGGACGGCACAACTTTCAAAAGGCCGTGTGGTTGAAGGAAAATTGCAGTGCCCTTATCATGGGTGGACTTATAATACCTCGGGTGAAGTTGTAAAAATCCCCTCCATGGGACCGCAGCACAAGCCTGGAGGCAAGTGTGCTAAGTCTTATGAAGTTATTGAAAAAGAAGGTTATATTTACGTCCGATTATCTCAGCATAAAAATCAACTCTCTCCCTTCTCTATGCCATGCCACAAGATGAAGGGCTATACCACTATCAGGCTTCAGAATCTTTTCAAAAATAATGTCACCAATTGTGCTGAAAATTTTGTAGATATCCCCCATACGACTTTTGTTCATCCAAAAATATTCAGGGATGCTAAGAATGAACACTTCGGGGCCACTGTCAGACGTGAAAATGGAAGTGTGAAAGTTATTTATAAAAATGAGAAAAAAAATTTTGGATGGTTTTCATTTTTTTTAAATCCCAGCGGAAAAGAAATTTTCCATACGGACGAATTTTTTGCACCAAATGTGACAAGTGTTCATTATAAGTTTGGTGGAGGGTATCATTTTATCATCACGTCTCAGTCCATTCCTCTTAATGACGATGAGACCCTCGTTTACACGGACCTGACTTACAATTACGGAATATGGACCAAGATTTCAAGGCCCCTCGTGCACTGGCAGGCCCAAACTATTATTGATCAGGATGTTGAAATCCTAAATAATCAGATGAAAACTATTAAAAAATATGGTGCTCACTTTCAAAACTCCCCTGCGGACATTATTCATACTTGGATTGAATCTCTCCAGGAAGAAATAGAAGAAGGCCGTGATCCTGCACTTCTTCCCGTGAGAGAAACGGAGATTGAATTTTGGGTTTAAATAGTTTCATCCTCTCATTAACTTTTATCTTCCTCGCTCTATTGAGGTTATCAAGCGGTCAGGATCGGGTGATCACATTTTCTCGTTCGAAGAAGGAATGGATCATGGATTGTTCAGGACTTTTTATTCAGGGAGTGATCATACCCGCCACACCATTTATCCTAGTCCCGCTCCTAAAATTAATTCTACCCAATCTTTCAGGTCGGTACGAAATCCATACCTTGTTTCAGTTCATCATAAGCTTTGTCATCATTGACTACCTCTACTACTGGAATCACCGTATCTTCCACTCAAGAAAGCTCTGGCACATCCACCGCCTTCACCACTCTTCTGTCCATCTTGATATTATTTCAACCTCAAGGAACAGCTTTTTTGCCTCTTTCTTATTTATTTATCTCTGGTTTCAGGCAATGGTGATGTTTTTATTTCATGATCACTCTGGCTTTATGCTTGGTCTTCTGTTCACCTACTGCCTGGATTTGTGGCGGCATAGTGGTCTAAGGACACCTAACTTCATAAAGCCTTTTATTTTCTGGTTTCTTCTTCTTCCTGAGGAACATCTTCTCCACCATTCCCTCCAGGGAAGAAATAAAAATTTTGGTGCAAATCTGTCATGGTGGGATAAAATACACGGGACTTACTCAAACAGAGTGGTTGAGAATCAAAACTTAAACCCAAAGACTCATCAAAACGTTTTGAAAGAATTGTTTTATCCAGGGAGGACCTAGAATGACAATTGGTGGAAAAATAGTTTCCTTCTTTCCTCTCTTCTACCTCCTCTGTGTTCTAGGCTTTATGGGCCAAATGCTCAAAGACTTTCACTATTATCAAATCCTGGTTTTAGTAGGAATTATTTATTTAATGCCGCTCATTTTTCATCGTCTCCACTTTATGTTTTTCCCTTTTAAGGACGGATACTGGATCCTTTCAGAAAAAAAATACAACCCCTGGTGGGCATCCCATATGTTTCAATTTCCCTTCATCGCTTGCCCCTGGATCGAGTCTCTTCTTCATTTTGTTCCCGGTCTTTATTCTCTTTGGCTCAGGTGCTGGGGAAGTAAGATTGGAAAAAATGTTTACTGGACTCCCAGAGTAGAAATTGTGGACAGAGGATTAATGGAGGTAGGTCACAATGTCGTGGTTGGACACATCTCAGGGTTTTGCTCCCATATGGTGGCGGATATTGATGGAAAGCCTGCCTTAGTTGTAAAAAAAATCATCCTGGGGGATAGAGTTTTTGTAGGAGCAGACACTCAAATGGGACCGGGGGCTAATGTTCCTCCTAAGACCAAATTAAAACCAAAGACTAGGTTGTATTGGCGTGGTGAGTGGCGTGAAACTGATTCTTAGTCACTTTCTTCCTCTTTTTGTTCACTTCTTAGTGAAGAGGAGGAGACAATCTTTTATAAGGGCCTGCAGTGATCCTAAAAAAACTCAAGAAGATCTCAAAAAGGGGCTCGAAATTTTTTGTAAAAGCCCTTTTCCTGAATCCCCCACTGAATACAAGGACTATATCGGTGCAAAAGAATTAACTAGGGAAAGAGTGAAATTTTTCGAAACCACCTCCGGCTCTTCTGGTCCAAAGAAAGAAATTCCCTACACTCCTTCACTTTTAAAAAGCTTTGAGAACATGTTTCTTTTATGGGTAGATGATCTCATGAATCACTCAGGATTAAGATTTAAGAGTGGTAAGTTTTTCATGAGTATTTCACCCACCATTGGTGAAAAAAAAGTTGATGACAGAAAGTACCTCTCTCCAATGCTAAACTTTATCCTTTCGCCATTTCTTGTCTCAAATCCGAATCACCATATTTCCCAAAATGGAGATGAGTTTCTTCTGAAAATTTCTAAAGAGCTCGTTCATTCTCCGAAACTAGAAATCATTTCAGTCTGGAGCCCAACCTATCTCCTTTCTCTCCTGGAATTTATAGACACTCACAGAAAAGAATTGGGATTAACGGACCTTGATTTTAAAGACATCTGGCCCCAACTTAAACTTATTTCTTGCTGGACACATGCTCAGGCCAAAATTCCTGCCTCAAAAATAAAATCCTACTTTCCTGATGTCATGATTCAGGGAAAAGGGTTACTCATGACCGAAGCTCCTGTGACAATACCCTGGAGTGAGGCCAAGGGATTTGTACCTCTCCTTACAGAGACCTTGATAGAATTTTGGGATGGAGAAAAAATCCTTGGATTACATGAGGGGGTTTTGGGAAAAACATATAGTCTTCTTATCAGTCAATTTAATGGTCTTCTCCGGTATAACACTCACGACAAAGTTAAGGTCACAGGTTATTACTACAAAACACCTCTTCTTGAATTCATGGGAAGAGAAGGAAGATGCACGGATCTAGCTGGAGAAAAATTTTCAGAGGAGCTTTTAAGGGACCTGTTTAAAGAGGATACTGGAACTTTCTTTCTTGTCCCCGATCAGCGGGAGGAGCTTCCGAGATACTTTATTCTGACGGATAAAATGCTTCCTTTCGAAGAAAAGCTTCGAACCATTTATCATTATCATTTAGCGAGAGAACTTAATCAGCTCAAACCGATAGTGATAAAAATAACCAATAACCCTATGAAAATATATTTTGAATTTTGTCAGTCAAAAGGAATGATCCTAGGAGATATAAAAGAGCGGATTCTTTTTAGTGAATTGGATGATGCAAATAAGTTCCTGGAATGGATTGATAAAGAAAATCTGCCATCGAATCAATATCCATAGGTTCAAGTATCTTCTTTAGCGTTATAATTTCCATTTCTTTCTCAGAAAGAACTTTCTCTAAAAGGTCACGAATGAGATTTAATTTTTTTTCTGTCTGAGTGACAGCTCCAGTTTCAAATAATAATTCTCTCACCATCTTCAGATCAGGATTTGGAATGTGAGAAAAAAGTTCTTCACAGACCGAATAAGGACCTATCTTAACCATGACTGAGATGCGTTCCAAGAATTTAAGAAATTCCATAAACTCAACTTCACTCATCTGAGAAGATTCAGAAAAAAGAATAACTCCAGCTGAGTGGTGCCTGATTTCATCTTTCAAAATTTGCTTGAAGGCCTTAGCGACATTTTCATTCAGGGCACTCTGGGAAAGATCTTTATAATAATCAAGACCCCAGCCCTCAAGAAGTACCTGGATGAGTAAGAAATGACACTTTCTGGATGATTCCTGTATGATTTCACCAATAAGTGAGGCAAAAGAAGGGACATCCAGCGGTCCAGTCTTAAATTCTCCTATGGTTTCCAAAAGTCTTAAATGCCTTGCCTCTTCCTCAGCAACAAAACAATAAAACTGACGTTCTTCTTTTGTTTTTGAAGTAAGAATCATTTTGCCAGAATAGGCCATTCCTGCAGACTCAATATAATAAGCTTCCTGAAGAATTTTTTTTCCAAGTGAAATTAAAATGGATTCCTTTGTCCTATGATCTATACTTTTCCAGGTAGAGGATTTATCAAGAAGAAAAAATTTCTCATCCCAAATCGAAGATTCAGATTTTAATTGTTCCCGTAACTCTCCATGAACCTTCCCAGTTTGTTCTATGAGGTTTAAAAACTCTGGTCGGTGGGAGGAGGTTTCAGATAAAAATACGTCGAAATTTTTCAATTTTTCGCCTTTAAAAATACCTTTCTAAATACCAGATCCATTATCCCAAAATAAAGACTCGAGGGTAGAAAACGTTTAAGAATATAGGAAAAATTACCATCTTTACCAAAAACTTTCCTCATGGGCAGTGTCTGTTTTTTTGACAGGTTTAGAATTCCTATGGCCACCTCGAGAGGCTCTTGGGGCTTACGAAGGGAGATTTTCCTATGTAAATCCCTATAGTTTGAAAGCTGAAGCTCATAGGAAGAAGTTTTTTGCACCCACTTAAGGCTGTTCCCAAAGTTTGTCCTGTACCCACCTGGCTCTATTAGACAAACTTGAACTCCAAAAGGCGATAACTCTCCACGAAGTGACTCCGTAAGCCCCTCCACTGCATACTTACTGGCACAATAAAGGCTAGTAAGGGGAAAGCCCATAAAGCCAAAAACAGAAGAAAAATTAAAAATTTTTCCTTTGCTTTGTCTTAAGAAAGGTAAAAACATTTTGGTCACATTTACAGTTCCAAAAAAATTAACCTCCATTTGATGACGGATATCCTCTTCTTCTAAATCTTCCAGGGCACCAAATAACCCGTGGCCAGCATTATTGATAAGAATGTCCACAGAAAGATTTTTTTCCTTCAAAACCTGAATGACATCTTCTATCTCAGATTTTTTAGTCACATCCATGGTAAACTCAAGAAGCCTGTTCTGATAAGTGGACCTGTCTTTGTCAAAAATATCCCGACGCTCCAGAAGGTTTCTTCCCGTAGCGATGACCCTATCACCTTGTTTTAAAAAAACCTCGGTTAGAAGCTTTCCGAATCCTGAGGTTGCACCTGTTATTAATACGGTTCTCATCTTTTTCTCACTTGTAATATTTTTTTAAAGAGGTATTTAAATGGCATCAAAAAAGTCATCTTAGCGATACAGGTTAACTCCTCCCCTCGTGCCCAATGAGGATTTTTTTCCTGAAAAAATTTGATCCTCGGTTCTGATAAAAGATCCGGAGTTATGTCAGCCACCTGTTCTTTTAGAGCACAAGATTCTCCATCATGACAAACAAGTCCTGAATTTGGGTCATAGAGCTGGAGAAATTTTTTTGAGTAAAAATCATCCATGAGTTTTTTATATTCATGAGGCGTTTGTTCCTCTAAACGAGGATAGAAGGTAGAAAAATTTTTTGCCATCATTAAGTAGGTCTTATAACCCTTAGTGATAAGGAACCAATAGACTGGAGTCCTGGGTCTTTTTATTTTTAGAAACCAAAGGTATTTCAAAAACTCTAAACCTAAAGCTGTTGATCCCCAGTAGTTTTTATTCACCACTGTATCTCCACTAAACACTCCTATCACTTCTTTGCTTGATTTTCTTAAAGGAGTGCATACAAGAGTTGAAAAGCCTTGTATGGATTGATCTTCCTTGTCTCGAAGGAGGATCACATGATCCTTTTCAAAAAGGTCCCGCTCAAACTGTGATAAATCGTGGTGGATGTAGTATTCATTGAATAATTCATACATCCTAAGGACTTCTTCCCGTTTTAGATTTTTTACCTCAATTGTGGTTGCCCTCAATGCATTTTTCAAGGAAGTTTCCACGGAGATGGTTTTAATTTATTCACAAACTGAATATATTGCGCCACTGGGCGGTCAATCGCCAGAAGAGCGCCAGGATAAAAACGCATGTTTTCGTAAACCTCACCATCTTCCCCTTGAAGTGAATAAAAAGCTCTTTTGGTAAGCCACAAAAGAAATTTTGAAACAATCCAACCTATGACCCCTGATCGTTTTCGAGTGATATAAATTGGTTGCACGAGGATGCGACCTTTTTCAATGGGTCTATAAGCAAAAATCATATGAAGGGTTGGCCACTTCCAGGTCTTAAAATAAACGTCTCTCATGAGAGTTAAAAAACCATTATTACCGTGATCATATCTCATGGCGTAGGAGTATTGATCTCCTAGAAAAAAGCGGGCAAGCTTTTCTTTTGAGTTTCCTGTCCCTATTTTTCCGTTGAGAGTGACATCAAGACAACTCTCCCTTTCACTCTCATTAATCTCGACACTCATTTCAATGTCAAGGTTATGTACCGTTTTTAGGTGCTGGGGGTCTATGCCATTGATCATGGTGACATGATGATGACAACTCCTCTCGTAGCTTTTTCCAAAAGTGATCATTTTAGGAGATTCGTGCGTGAGTTCCTGAAAATCTAAAAGCTCCCGAGATGGATTTGCCGAGGGATAAATCCAGATGGACTCATACATTTCAATTACTGAATAAGAAGGCACTTTCGCTCTCTCGGGGATCTCTTTTTGACAGGGGATATGAACACAATCACCTTTTCCGTCAAACTTCCAATGATGAAAAAAGCACCTTAAGTGATTTCCTATCACTTTGCCCTTACCGAGATGAGTACCCATGTGAGGACAGTAAGCATCGAGAGCAGAGACCCTCCCATCACTTCCCCGGAACAAAACTAACTCTTGACCACAAAGCTGAAAAGCCTTCACATCCAAGCTTTTGAGTTCAGAAGATGGCATAGCAAAATACCAGCCATTGGCCACAACACTCCAGTTGTTGAAAACTGGAAATTCCGTAACGGGTTGAGTCGATGGATTTTTAATTGAGTGCATGACAATGATTTTAAAAGGGAAGATAGGTTTAAGTCGAGGGAAGCCTATAAGAATTATACTTTTTTTACACCCCAAAAATCATTCAGGTCTTTCAAGATTTTGTGTGAAATAAGCTCCTCTGGGGACCTATCAAACCAATCCTGGGGTAGGGTTTTACTGTAATTTCCCTCCAAAAACCTATTATCCATGAGGATAATAATCCCCTTATCCGTTTCAGATCGTATCACCCGGCCTGCAGCTTGCACTGCCTTGGCCATGGCAGGGTAGGTGTATGCGTAATCAGTACCGGCCTGATATTTAGACTGGTAATATTTTTTCATTTTCTCCCGTTCAAAATCAAAATTGGGCAGTGGAGGCCCAACCACAAACACACCTATTGTCATGTCTCCCGCATAGTCAATTCCTTCAGAAAAAACTCCTCCCTGGACAGCAAAAAGAATCACTGGAGTGATCTGTGATCTCAACACCTCCAGGGTGTGTTCGACTTCTTCATTCTTTATGAAACGGTTTTGCTTTAGGACTCTAAAACCTTCTGGCGGTATAAAGATACTTAGAACTTTTTCGAGAAAATCAAAACTAGGAAGGAAAACTAGGTAATTTCCCGGTCTTAATGAGGTAATCCTCTCAATAGTCTGGGCAATTTTAGGATAATTTCTCTCTCGTTCGGAATATTTAGTTGAAATCTGCGGTATGATAAGAACTTTCCTATTTTCTTTTTTAAAAGGACTCAAAAATTCTTTTTTTAGAATCTCTTGTCCTTGGAGTCCTGAGAGTTGTGCAAAGTAATCAAAGGGTTTTAAAGTCGCTGAAAACGCGACAACTTGTTCAAAAAGATGATAGCGCTCTTTTATTAGCGCCGAAGCATCACAACAGGTAATCTTTATAGAAGGGAAACGTCCATTATAGGAAGAGGTGATAAAAAATTCACTGTTATCATTTTGGATACTAAGAAGAACTTGAACAAAGTCACTCCAATAAAAGACTAGCCGTAAAACAGGATCCCGGGACTTAATCTCTACATCAGAATTTAAGTAATCACTTAAAAATAATTTCAACTCTTCCTCTAAAAACAGAAACTCTTCAAGATTTGGACGACATTCCTTGGTTTCTTTTTCTTCAGGTGATGAACTCTTAATCAGTTCATAGCAAGAGTTTAAAAGAGTGATCGCTTGTTTTTTGAATTTTTTAGGTATTTTTTCAAGTTCAGTCCGAAGAGTTTCCAAAAAATAACCAGAAAGCTCTGGGGAAAAGTTTGCCATTGCTCGGGCGGGAAGGTTATGGGCCTCATCGATGACAAGATTAGGTTTTCCCTGGACACTAAATCCAGATTGAGAAATTTTTCCAAGCGCAGATTGATGACCAAAAACATAATTATAATCACAAATCACAACATCTGCTTCTATCACAGCTTCAAGCTGTAACTCAAACGGGCACACTTCATATTTTTGAGCAAAATTTTTCATCACCTTTGAGGTGAGCTTCTTCTTTTTTGACAGTTCATTTTTGAGGTCATGAATGTGAATTTTATCATAATAGTCTCTGGCAAACTCACAATACTCTGGATTACAAAGGGGCTCAGCTTTCATGCAAATTTTATTTTTCGCTGTGATGGTCAGTGATTTAATCTGAGAACCCTTTTCCTGAAATAATTCCACCGCCTCAAGTGCGACATTTTGTTGGCTATTTTTGGGAGTCAGATAAACCACCCTCTGTCCTCTGGATAATGAATCCTTTACACTTGGATAGAGAACTCCCATGGTTTTACCAAGTCCGGTCGGCGCTTGAAGTAGCATTTTCTTTTTATCTAAAAAACCATCCTCAATAAATTGGATGAGTTCTTTTTGCCCGGATCTTGGCTTCTCAAAAGGGAAAAGCACATTTTCAGAGATTTTTTTTCGCCTGAGAAATCTTTTTTCTGCCAGTTTTGCTTCATTGACCAATTCATCTAATCTTTTTTCCAACCATTTTTCATACTCCTTTAATTCCCAGAAGAGATTAAAATCAAAGCTCTCCTCATTCCTCGAAGAAATAAGATAAAAAATAAGTTCAGGTTTAACACCATTATGAAGCCAATAAAAATACCCATAAGTCACAAGTTGAATGAAATAAGGGTGATCAAAGCGCCTTTCCTTGATTTTTTTTCCAAGATCAAAAATATTGAAGCTAGATTTTATTTCCTCAATCACTGGAGTTTCATATTGAATAAGACCATCCATGCGACCATGAATTTCAAACTGGTACCCACTTCTCTCGAAGCTCCAGGTGATCGGGACCTCGACCTCATACGCCGACTCCTCCTCTTTTCGTAAGGCCTGAATCTTCTGATGGAGATGAATCCCTTCTTCAGCGGATGCGAAAGAGGAGCTCGGCTCAATACTTCCTGTCCTTGGACTTGGATGAGCAAAATCCTGAACAGATAAACGAACTAGCTTCATAGGAGCCTTAGGTTCTCACCTGATTTTGGTAAAAAACGATCATGAAATAACTCCTCAACCGGAAAGGCTTCCAACCCTTCTTTTTTAAGATGCCTCACCAAAACTCCATCACGGTGCTGAACATAAACTTTTCTGGCACGGGATTCTTTAATCGTTTGAATTAAATCATTCCAGTCTGCATGATCTGACATCACAAACCCTCTGTCATAACCCCGTCTTCCACTTCCTTGCATCCATCCAGAAGCAAAAGCCGTTTGATAATTACCTAAATGATGAATCCATTTTTCAGTCATAATTGAGGGAGGAGCCAGGATGAGTTCTCCCTTTAACTTCTGATCAAAAATGAGCTCCTTAATTTTCTCCATAAGGACCTGAGTCTTTGCAAGGTTTCGGTTTTGTCCCCGGTAGCATTCAGTTAGTTCATGAATGGAGGAATGAATCAACACAGGTTTATGGGCAAAAGGATAAAGTTCTGCAAGTATTCTTTGGGCCTTACCAAGAGAATATCCAAAGAGAATTGAATTTAGCCCGTTTTTTTCATTTTCGATCCACCACTGGTGGATCATTTCCCCGTGATTAAGATTCTTTTGCCATACAAATTTTGGCGTTCCAAAAGTAGCTTCTGTAATGAAAACATCACACGGAACCGTTTCAAAAGGTTCACAGCTCGGATCTTTATCCCTTTTGTAGTCACCTGAGGCTACCCAAACTTCCCCCTCACTCTCCATTCTCACCTGAGAAGATCCCAGGATATGGCCTGCGGAATGAAGACTAACTTTAACGCCATTTAAGTAAAAAATTTCACCGTACTTATACGTCTTAATGGAAATATTTTTACCAAGCCTGACTCTTAAAAGATCTGCTCCACTCTCTTCACAAATGTACTCTCTACTCCCTCTTCGAGCATGATCACTATGGGCATGAGTCACTACTGCTACTTCTACTGATCGATGGGGATCAATATAAAAACCACCCTTAGCACAATAAAGGCCTTTCGGGGTCATAGATACGAGAGGGAAATATGGATTAAACATGGAGGCGATTCTTGCATACCGCCTGATGAAACTCAAGAAGCCTTAAGATCTGTTTAAGAACATATCAGAACTTAAGAATACTTTTAGTTCGCTCAAAAGGTCTAAGGTGTTAGTTAATCTTCAGTGTGTTTAGAGTCCATCACTTCCTGATTGTGGTCCTCTCGACGCCAACCAAGACTTAAGGAGGTTTTGTGGGAAAAAAAATTTATGTTGGCAATCTTCCGTTCACAACAACAAGCGAATCTTTATCTGAAGTCTTTTCAAGATTTGGATCGGTAAATTCGTCAAAAATCATCATGGACAAAGAAACCGGCCGCTCCAAAGGGTTTGGATTCGTTGAGATGAATGATTCCGTGGCTGCCGATACTGCCATTTCTCAGCTTCACGGCTCAGACTACGGAGGTCGCTCCCTTACCGTAAATGAGGCACGACCAGTTGAAAAACGGGAACAACGTTTTCAAATCAGACGATAAAACTACTCTTTTTGCCGGCATAGGGCACAAACAAGTACCTGTGCCGGCAATGCGTTATACGGATATTTAATTAGCTATTTTAGTAAAATTTACTCTTTTTTAGGGCTTCTTTTGAAAAAAGTGCTTTAAATTTCAAATCTCCCGAAGATTATGCTATCCTTGATAAGAGATTTGATGTTATTAACGATTATATTTGCCGCTGTAAGTGTTCTTCGAGCGAGTTGCTCATGATTCTCTGAAAGCGCGTCCCTGGCCTTAAGGAGGTATTTATGGGTAACAAGATTTATGTTGGAAATTTACCATTCACAGCTACTAGCGAAAACTTAAACGAGCTTTTCTCAAAGTTCGGTACAGTTGACTCTGCTAAAATCGTTATGGACAGAGACACTGGTCGTTCAAAAGGTTTCGGCTTTGTTGAAATGTCTTCTGGCGACGAAGCTCAAGCTGCTATTGAAAAGCTAAATGGCTCAGACATGGGTGGCCGTTCACTCGTTGTTAATGAAGCTCGTCCTATGGAGCCACGCACTGGCGGCGGTGGTTTCGGTGGAAGCCGTGGTGGAGACCGTGGTGGACGTAGCGGTGGATTTGGCGGCGGACGCGGTGGAGACCGTGGTGAGCGCGGTGGAAACCGTTGGTAATCTTTTACTGATTAAACCAATCATAAGGCCGGAGCAATCCGGCCTTTTTTTTTGCTTTTTTTTATATTGAAAACTCCTAACAAATTAAGAGAATAGCATATGATCACTGAAGATCTCATTCCTGGAAAAAAAACCAGCTGGTTTGATGTAGAAAAACCTGATTCACAAGACTTTGAAACCCTCTCTGAAAAATTCAATCTTCCTTACCTCCTGGTTCAGGATACACTTCGTCCTGAACATCTTCCAAAGTATGAATTTACTGAGGAAGGACACTTTTTCATGCTAAGGGCCTACGATCAAGAATCAACGGACGCATCGATTACAGTCCAAGAACTAACGAGAAAAATAGCCATCTTTATTTCAGAACACAGGCTGGTCACCATCCACCGGATTCATTTTGAATGTGTTGATAAAATCTCTAGTAAAATTAAGAAAAATCACTCCCCATGGAGTATTCAAAAAATTGTTCATGAAATTATCCTGGAAGTGGTTCGAAGTTATGAGAAGAGAGTGACGTCCCTCCAGGACATTTATGATGAATTTGAAAAAGATATCTTATCTAAGAAAAATAAGCCCCTGGATTTTACCAGGATTTACCGTTTTAGGAGACAGATTTTTGTCATTAAGAGAATCCTCAAGCAAACAGAAGAGGCCCTCTACCGCTCAAAGGATTTCTGGAAAGGGCAACAATCCATGTTTCAGGATGTTAAAGAAAATATTGACCAGATCTATTATGAGCTTGATGAAATTTCTGATAATTTTGAGCACTTATTTCAACTACATATTTCCCTTAATGATCAAAGGGCAAATGAAGTTATGAAAGTGTTGACTGTTTTTTCGAGTATCATTCTTCCCATTAATTTTATTGCTTCATTTTATGGAATGAATTTCAAATTTATCCCGGGTCTTGAATCACCTGAAGCGATTTTGTGGGTCCTTGCCTCTATGACATTCATTGGTGTGGGACTCATGTGGTTTTTTAAGCGGAGGGGTTGGTTTTTTGGGGGTGATTAAGTTATAAATAATCAGAACAAGTCTCTGTATCTTCTAACTTTTTTGTTTCACTCGACGTAGAATTTTTAAATCTAAAAAAACGTTTCAAAGGACACACTATGATAGACTCCATCATCAACTCTGGGCTTGTACCAGATTTTGTTATCCGGTCAGGGATCAGAAGGCTTCTAAAACAAAGAATCAAGGACATTACTCCTGAGGCTCCTAAAAGTCTTCTTGAGTTAAAAAAACAATTTGTTGAAATGATGAAAACGTCTCCTCTAGCGGTTCAGACAAGAGATGCAAACGATCAACACTATGAAGTCCCCACAGATTTTTACCTCTATGCCTTGGGACCAAATTTAAAATACTCCTGTGCCTACTTTGAGGAAGGAGACTCACTGGAAACAGCCGAAAATAAAATGCTCGAACGAACAGTTTCTATGGCGAAAATTAAATCCGGTGATAAAGTTCTTGAATTAGGATGTGGATGGGGTTCCTTAACTCTTTTCATGGCAAAAAAATTTCCTGACTGCCAAATCACTGGAGTCTCAAATTCAGCTACTCAAAAACTCCATATCGATCAAAAGGCAAAAGAAAGAGGCCTTACCAACGTCAGGATCATCACAGCGGACATGAACAGTTTTACCACAGAAGAAAAATTCGATCGGGTTGTTTCTGTGGAGATGTTTGAACACATGAGAAATTATGAAATCCTTCTTTCAAAAATTTCAACTTGGCTTAAGGACAGTGGCACTCTCTTTGTTCATATCTTTGTCCACAAGGACACTCCTTATCTTTTTGAGATTAAGGACGACAGTGACTGGATGAGTAAGTATTTTTTCTCTGGTGGAATGATGCCTTCTGATGACATCTTTCTTCATTTTCAGGAAAAATTTAAACAGATTGAACATGTACGCTATAACGGCACCCATTATGCAAAAACTTCAGAAGAATGGTTAAAAAACACTGACCGAAACAAGAATAAGATCATGGAAATTTTTTCAAAACACTATGGTCAAAGTGAAGCGAGAAAGTGGTTTGAATACTGGCGGATCTTTTTTATGGCCTGTGCTGAATTATGGAAGTACGACAACGGAAGAGAGTGGTTTGTTTCCCATTATCTTTTGGAGAAAAAACAATGAAAAATGTGGCCATCATTGGTACCGGCATGGCAGGCATGAGTGCTGCCTATTTCCTAAAAGACCATTTCCATTTGAGTCTTTTTGAAAAAAATAATTACATTGGTGGCCACACCAACACGGTTTACGTGACAGAAGACAATGAATTAAAACCCATTGATTCTGGCTTTATTGTTTTTAATGAGGTCACCTACCCATATCTTCTAAAGCTCTTCAAAGAATTGGATGTGCCCTATTATGACAGTGATATGTCCTTTAGTGTTCTGGATAAAAAATCTGGACTTGAATACAATGGCTCCAGTTTTTGGAATGGTCTTTTTGCCCAGAAGAAAAACCTCTTCAATGTAAAATACTGGAAGATGATTTTAGATATTCAAAAACTTTGCAAAATGGCTCCACAGCTAGTGGCAAACCCTGATTACGATCGGGTTACAGTAAAAGACTTCGTTAAGTCAGAAGGATATGGAGAGGAATTTCTGGAGCACTTTCTTATCCCCATGAGTTCCGCCGTCTGGTCCACACCCCATGATAAGATGTTAGATTTTCCTATTAAAACTCTTGTTCAGTTTTTTCTTAATCATGGTTTTCTTGGTTTAGATACTCAACATCAGTGGAAAACAGTGAAGAAGGGCTCTGAAACATACAAACAGAAAATCATAGCGGCATTTAAAGATAAAATTCATGTTCATAATGGTGTGACTTCAGTTGAGGTAAAAGATAATCATAAAGTGGAATTGATGACTATCAAGGGGGACAAGCAGGAATTTGATCATGTTATTTTTGCCTGCCACGCTGATGAGGCCCTCTCCCTTGTCAAAAATCCTACACCATTAATGAAGGAACTCCTTTCTCCCTTTAAATATCAGGAGAATATTGCCATCCTTCATACAGATGAAACAGTCATGCCAGTTTCAAAAAAGAATTGGTCTTCCTGGAATTTTGTTTACCGTGACAATGATACATTCACTGTTTACTACATGAACCGGCTACAAAAAATTTCTGAAACAAAAGACTATTTTATCAATATTAACGGTGAACAATTTGTTGATAAATCCAAGATTCTTAAACGAATTGTTTATCATCATCCATTATTTGATCAACACACCAAAAAAGCTCAGAACAGTCTTTTTAGTTTAAACAAAAACAAACCTCCCCTTTACTTTTGTGGAAGCTATTTTCGGTACGGTTTTCATGAAGATGCTCTTCTTTCTTCAGTTAATCTTTGCGAGGAAATACTTGGGAAAAAAGTTCTTCCATGAAAAGTGGATTCCTCACCTCCTTCGTAAAGCACATCCGCTTTATTCCAAAGAAGTATTCTTTCAATTTCTCTTTTTTCTGGACAAGGCTTGACCTGGATGAATTAGATTTTCTAGAAAAAAACACATTCTTTTTTTCACGAAATTCTTTTAATCTGATTTCCTTTTATGACCATGATCACATTTACCTGGGACACTCAACGCTTAAGGAAAACATTTCAGAATTTTTAAAAGAAAACCAAGTAACGGAAAAGCTTGTAAGGATTGAACTCATCACGAATCCAAGAATTTTGGGTTATACATTTAACCCCGTATCCTTTTATTTTCTTGAAACCGAGACCTGTCCATACATCATCATCGAAATAGGGAACACTTTCGGTGAACAAAAACCCTACTTACTGAGACCTGAATGTAAAAAAGATTCTGAATGGATCTATACCACTCCCAAACACTTCTACATCTCTCCCTTTGCCTCAGTTGAGAACTCAATGACCTTTAGGATTAAAAGAAGTGATGAAAAAATAAATATTACGATTGATGATCATAATAAAGATGGGAATTTAGAGATAAAGACCATTTATCAGGGGAAGGAAGAGATTTGGAGTCATTTATCAATTCTTAAAAACCTTTTTAAATTTCCCTTTATTACAATTCAAATCATTATCTCTATTCATTACCATGCCCTGAGGTTGTACTTAAAAAAAATTCCCTATTTCAAAAAAAGTGATGAAAATGAACTTCAAACTCATCTTTTTATTTGGAAGGAAGATAAGTTTCAGCGAAAGCCATGATTCAAAGAAAATTGAAAAAAAGCTTTTCGGACTTTTCACTTCAAAATTGGTTTTTGTTAGGATTTGTTCATCTCTTTTTCAACCAACGATTTAGATCCCTAAATACTTCTTCAATTTTTTCTGGTAAATCTGGATAACGTTTTCTATGGGTTTTCCACATTCTATCAAAGCTGGGTCCAATCCAGAGTTGATCAACCTCTAAAATAATCCCCCTAGAATTCGTTATGGTTGATAATTTCTCATTATTAATTTTAACTTTACTTTGACTGAGCCTCCAAAGGTCATCAAAATCTTTCATTCTGGTGTTTCCGCCAGCAAACCGGTGACAAGCAGACAACTTATCAGCAATGATGTTTTCAATAG
>CANHIY010000027.1 GCA_947461175.1 Bacteriovoracaceae bacterium | reverse complement strand
TCCAAGACCTGGTCATGACAAAAGTTCAAATGAGGAATATGGAGTATCTCTGGCCGGTTATAATGTTCGTTTTAGATTTTTAGTCGATCACTTTGAAGTCATAAGTGTTGTCAGGTTTAAATAATATTTCTGCCTTACCTGCAAATCCGTCAATATCGTTACCATAGATCATGTAATCTTTTGGAAGTGTCAGGAAGTCATGACCAGGCATAAAACCGATTTCTCTCATCAGGAGAAGAGTTGAGTTATAATGAGTAGCATACTTAGGAATTTTTTTCACATCTTCGGGGAGATTTTTATTAAAGCTCATGACGATAATAGGAATTTCAAAGGCTGGTCTTATGAGTTGTCCATGGCCCCACTTACCCTCCTGGCCCATGGCCTCACCGTGATCAGAGACATAGATGACAAGAGTTTTTTTACTAGAATGAGAAAGTAATTTGGAAAGTTCCTCAAAAAAGAGATCGAATTCAACCACTGAATTATTGTAATGATTAACCTTGTTGTCGTGGGGAAATTTTCTATTCTTTTCGTTTGATCTGAGTTCCCAGGGGCCATGGGAGCCTCTTTGATGAAGAACTATAAAATGCCGGTCATTTTGATCCAGCACATTTTTAAGTTCTCTCAATAAGACCTTATCATCTGCGGCCTGATCATTAAGTGTTTCCGGAGAAATGACTTCTAGAGATTTATAATTATCCAGGGACGAGGCACATAGGTACGGAGAAATATAGCGAAGTTGTTGGGAAGATTGAGCGGAAAGAAAGTGGGTCTTGAAATTTTTTTTCTTTGCTAGTCTAAAAAGGCAATGCTCTCCCTTGGCAGCCTTAATCCCTCCAGCATCCCCAAATCCCATATTCATCAAGAAGGCAACAGAGATGTCAGTAGAAACTCCTCCTGAAAGACCAATAGTATGGAAAAAATTTTGATTATTTTTTTGTGTTAATAGAAATGGAGTCGTAGGGATTTCATAACCATATAATGACATATGATGAGGGGTTAAACTCTCGCCCAAAATGAAAATAACATGATCCCATTCAGACGCAACCCCATCTGAAAGGGTGAGTTCTAGAGAGGAGTTGGGTTTAGAATTTTGTTTGTTATTGATGATTTTATTGGGAAGAAGTTTGCCGGAAAAATAAGACAACGCCAAATAAACATTCATCCCTCCGAGTTCTCTGGTTGAGGGTTGTCTTCCCCAAGTGTTTCCGGTCATGAAGGTTCTAATGGGGTTATATACTAAATAGAGGGCGAATAAAATACCCATCCATTTAGTGGCGTAAAGACTTGTGATTCGTTTTAAGGAAAAATATCCCAGAAATGCAGGGAGTAGAGTCAAAAAAAGTGGAAGCAGGATATGATGTTTTTCTACAACAACTGTACCCATAATCTCATGAATTTGAGTAAATAAGAGAAGTATTTCTCCAGGGAGGATTTGAGTACCAAAATAGGACAAATGGGCCATTTGGAAATAATTTAATAAAAAAATAAAACTTAGAATAAAATAACGGACTTTAAGAGGAGCAATAAAAGTAGCAGAAAGAAAAAAGGCAAAGATGGTAATATGTTTTCCTGGAGTGAGCCAAATGATTGGTATCTCTGCAAGATAATAGAACAAATACTGTTGTCCTAATGTCATCGAAAAAAAGATGAGGGCAAGAATGAGATGTCCGGTAATCTTTTTGCGCATGATGTATGATGCCATAAAGAAAAGATTCTTTCTACTTTTCTCCGCCACCACGCTTTTTCATTTCCATTAAAACTTCTTTAAGAAGATTCTTGCAATCACCATCGTCTAATCCATGAAGCATGTGGCTTGGAGGAAGATTTTTTTCTCCACCTTTGATGAATGACTCTATTCTGTTGTTCAGATTATTTCTGAGAGTTCTTAGTTTTTTGTCAGATAAAGCCTCTAAATTTTTATAGTCAGTTTTCATCCCTTATTCCTATATTTAAATCCAACTTTTGTTTTTTTATCAATTGATGAGTGGTTTTGTTTTTTTGCTCTGGGGTCTCTGAAGGGTTTTGAAGGTCTTGTTTCCTTGACGGATTTTTCAGGAACGCCCATAAAAGTTTCAACCGGAAGTTTAAGGCCAATGAGTTTTTGTACCCTCGAAAGAGCATCCCTTTCTGTTTCATCACAAAATGAAATGGCATCGCCCTCTCTTCCTGCTCTCGCTGTTCTTCCAATCCTGTGAACATAGCTCTCAGCATCTACTGGGATGTCAAAATTAATGACGTGGGAAACTCCTTGAACATCTATCCCTCGGGCCGCAATGTCTGTAGCGATGAGAACTTTAATCGTACCCTTTTTAAAGTTTTCTAAGGCCGATTCCCGAGCATTTTGGGATTTATTTCCATGGATAGCCACAGATTTAATACTATGATGGGCCAAATAATCTACAATTTTATTTGCACCATGTTTGGTTCGTGTAAAAACTAGGCTTAATTCAACTCCCTCTTCAGAAAGAATTTTTCTTAAGAGCTGATACTTGTGGGCCTTCTGACAAAAAATAACTTTTTGATTGATTCTTTCTACTGTAGATGAAACGGGAGTGACTTCTACCCGTACAGGATTTTTTAGGATTCGATTGGAAATCCCGATAATCTCATTTGGCATTGTTGCCGAAAAGAGCATGGTTTGCTTTTTTTCCGGAAGTTTGGAAATAATTTTTTTAATATCGTGAATAAAACCCATATCAAGCATTCGGTCGGCTTCATCTAAAACGAAAATTTCAATACGGTTTAATTTGCAAAAGCCCTGGTTCATTAGATCAATTAGCCTTCCTGGTGTAGCAACGAGGACATCTAATCCGTTTCTCAAAGCATTTACCTGATTTCCTTGACCAACTCCTCCAAAGATTACAAAAGATTTTAGTTTAAGATCTTTTCCATACTTATCAATTTGTTCCTTTATCTGGGAGGCAAGTTCTCTTGTTGGTGCCAGAATAAGGGACCTTGGTTCATTTGGGGTAAGAGAAAAATCTCTTCCTGCCAATTTCTGAAGCATAGGAAGAGTAAAGGCTGCCGTTTTACCAGTCCCTGTTTGAGCAATTCCCAAAAGGTCTTTTCCTTCAATTAAAGGGGGAATTGACTGTGCTTGGATGGGAGTAGGGGATTCATACCCAGCTTCATGCACATTTTTTAAGATAGTATCAAGTAGATTGAGCTCATTAAATTTAGTCATCACACTTACTCGTTCTTTCTTTGGCCATTGTCAAGGATGAGTACCATTTTAGGGGCGAAAGACCTTTTCTTTTTTATCTTTTCCTACTTTAATTTCATTCCATTCAAATGGATCCCCTAAAAGCCCAGCCCGAAGGGAGTTCTTAGTTATATTTGTCATGGGAAGAGTTATTTCACCCACTTGCGTGAATAATACACCCTTGAATTTTACTTTCTTTGGTATCTCGACTCTCTTGCCCTCATCGTTTGTTTCTACACAATGGAGAATCATGGAATCCTTTTCGACTGTTATTTTTGCAAAAGAAATGCAATTTGTTTCACCAATCTTTTTCCACTCATTTTTTTCTGACTCTAAAGTGTAAAAGAGTGGATGGTCACCTCGTTCCGCCGTTCTTTGTGTTAAGATCACCAATTGATTTTGTTCGGCAGTGAAAATCCCAATAACATCTCGATGAGAAAGTTCCTTAGGTAATGGTATTTTCTTTGAGATAAGTTTATCTCCTGAAATTTCTTGGATGTAGGTTTCAGGTTCATAATCCTTTTTTTCTAACTTTACTCCGGCAAAGATACTCTTCCCATCTGAGTTTAGAGTTGTGTAGACGGGACCCTCTGCGTAGACATTACTTAAAATGATGGTCCATGAAATTGCAAAGATTATGTAAATCTTCATATGATCTAGTTTCCTGTTTTAATAAGGATTTTATTTACTTCATTATATAAAGAATCAAGAGTCGATGGTTCAGGTTTACAGATCTCGGGTGCTAAGGCTTCGCCCGTATCTTTTCTTCCTTCAGATAGAGGAATTATTTTATGTCCCTCAGATTTTATTTTCTGAATCCATGATTTAAGATTTTCGGCCGTATTTGATTGTGTATCATGTAAAAGAACCACTCCGCCTTTCTTCTGACAAATTTGTTTTAATAAACTCTCTAGTAAATACTTCTCTTTCTGAACATTCCAGTCTTCCACATCAATGTTCCAGAAAACGTGTCCAAGTTTTGAGGTGGCCAATACATTCATCACCCAATCATTTTTTACTTGAACTGTGGGATTAGTTGATTTGATTTTGCCTGCACCATAAGGAAGGCGAACGAGAGGAGTTAAGTACCTCTGGAGATCAACATTTGAATAAGGTTTTAAGATATTTTCAAAGACCTGCCTTTTAGTAAAAGGTCCTAAAAAATCATTTGGATCTGAAGGCTTTTTAGTAATTTCATCATCATCTTTAATATTGTTATGTTTGATATGGTACTGAGTATGTGATCCTATGAGATGTCCCTCTTTTTTCATTCTATCCAGGATCTCAAATGGTTTGGGATTTTTAGTTTTTCCATTCTTAAATCTGTAACCCATGACAAAAAATGTGGCCTTCACCTCTTCTTCCTTTAATACATCAAGAATTCTAGGTGTTAAAACCGGGTGTGGGCCATCATCAAATGTTAGGTAAACCTCATAACTTTTTCCATCAGGGCAAACAGAAAATGAATTTCCTGCTATAAGAAGAAAGATGATTAAAAAAAGTAGTTTTTCCATCAATCATCTTTTCGGCGAAAAAATAAAAAACTGAATTAATGAAGGCTTCAGGAAAACTCAGTTAAAAAATTTTACCATCCCATAGTTCTTCGAGAAAAATTGTATAAGGAATGACCTCTATATCACCGATTTTTCGTTTAACGAGATCTCGTGAAACAAGAATCATCCTTTTAACTGGCCCAAGTTCAGCGAATTTATTTAATCCCTTGAGATGTTTATCTTGAACGAACTCGGTTGATTTTACTTCGATAGCAATTTCTTCGTTTATAATAAAATCAACCTCGTATTCTGAGTCAATCCTCCAAAAGTTTAAATGGCTATCCTGTGAGAAATAGTCAACGAATGCTTTTAATTCTAAGTAAATAAAGCTTTCAAAAAGTTCACCATATTCTTTGGTTTTTGAAGAAATGGATTTTCTTCCAAGTATCGAGTTAAGTACCCCTAAGTCAAAAAAATAAAATTTTCCAGTTGAAATGCATCTTCTTTTTTTGGACGCTTTGATTGGCTGAAGGATTGTTCCCATGAGAGTGTCTTCTAGGAGTGAGTAATATTCCCGAATTGTTCTTGCAGGCACCTGAGCGTCACGACCAATAGCTTCATAGTTTAAGACTTCACCATTTGTCATGGCCGCAAAATCAATAAAGCGCGAAAAATTGTCGATTCTTCTCACCAGTGCTTCATTTTGGATCTCTTCTCTTAAATAAAGACCTGTGTAATCACGAAGTTCATCCCAGGGATCCTCTGAGTTATAGACTGGAGGAAGAGTCCCAAATTGAAGCACTTTATCTAGGTGAAAATTTTTTATTTCAGGAAACACAAAGGGATGAATGAGTAACTTTTTAACTCTTCCTGCCATTAAAGAGGTATAACTCTTTGAAAGTTTTCTGGCACTGCTACCTGTTAATATAAATTTGATATCCGTCGTTTCAATAAGATTATGAATTTCATCCATTAAAGCTGGTAATTTTTGAATTTCATCAATCGCAACAATCTTATCTTCTTTGTTGACCATTTCACGTAAAAGTTCAGGCCGGGCCGACATTTTTCTAAATGTTTCGGATTCAAGTAAATTAATCACCTTATGTGGTTTTATCTGATGGTTAATATAAAAACTCTTACCGGTTCTTCTTGGTCCCAAGAGAAGAACGCCCTTTCTTTTTATTATTTTTTCAATCGGAAGAATTCGATGAATAATTTTGGTCTGCATAAAATGATTTTATCTTATTCATGAAAAATCCGCAACATAGTTGCGGGAAATGATACAAAATCCGCAGCTGTGTTGCGGATTTTGTAAGTTATTGAAAGTTCGATGTTTTTTAAAGTTCTTCATAGACTCTAGCTTCTTGAAATTATAGTATTTTCTTTCTATGAAAGTTCTTATCTCGCGCAAAGATCTAAGAGACACCGCCTCAGGTGTTCCAAAAAAAGTCCTTCAGGAGCTTCATTTTTTTACTTCTCTTGGTCATGAGTCCTATGCCATTGCTGAAACCTTGAATGAACCCATGCTTAAGGAGTTTAACGGGAGACCTGTGAAAACTTTAAGGTGGCCCTTCTCGGGATATTTCCGACGACGCTTTTATCAGCTTCAAGTTCAAAAATGGATAAATAAAAATCGACCGGATCTTGTGATTGGCCATGGAGACATAATTCATCAGGATGTTCTTTTTATTCACAACTGTGTTCATCTTGCCCATGAGTTAATTGAAAACCAGTCTTTGCCCAAAAATCATGAGGTGGGAAGGATTCATGAAGAGATTCTCACAAGAGGAAAGTTTAAGCTTCTTGTTTGTAATTCTCATATGATGAAGAATGATTTAGTGAAAAGATTTCAACTTGATCCCTTGAAAGTTGAGGTCATTTATCCTGAAGTTAATCTTTCCAAATTTAAAGTTGATGATCCTGAAAGAATTAAAAAAGAATGGCGGGAAAAACTAGGGGTACCTACCAATGCCTTCGTCATTGGTCTCGTGACATCTGGTAACTTTAAAAAAAGAAACCTCTCTCTTTTGATTGAGGCATTTAAGGAAATTCACAAAACCCATCCAGAGGCCCACCTCTTTATCGCTGGTGGAAATATTGATCAAAAATATAAAGACATGATTTCAGAAAGTGTCACCTTTGCTCCTACTTTGATAGATGTAAAAAATTATTACTATCTTCTGGATGTTTTTTGTCTTCCTGCCCATATTGAGGAATTTGGGAGAAGTGTCCTTGAGGCCATGTACTGCGGAAAGCCTGTTGTTACTACTAAAACGGTGGGGGCTAGCGAGATTTTGGAAGGAAGCTCGAGAGACTTTGTGATGGATTCTCCAGATAAAAAAGTTCTGATAGAGATGCTTTACAAATTATTTGATCCAGAGTTTTACAACCAAGTTAAAGAGCAAAATTTTAATACGTCTTTAAAGTTTACTTCAGAACACCAAAATAAGAAATTTGAGGAAGTGCTTAAAAGTCACAAGATTTTATTGTAAAAGTGATGGCCTAAGCTTTTTTAAGAAAATTCACTGTTCCAAAGTTTTTTAAGAAAACTTTTCCAATAATAAATTTCAATTCCATCATCAATGTAATCATCTTCTATCATTGATATGATGATATATCTTTTGAGGAGATTTTCTTCCCTAAGAGTTTTTAGACTTTTCATGTCCCTTTGATTAATCACCCCTTTGGCCTTTACTTCAATCGCGACACTTTTATTAAAAATAAAATCGACCTCAAACTGAGATGTGGAACGCCAATACTGAAGAGGGGGTTTTTGTGTATAAGAACAAAAGGCGGAAAGCTCATGAAAAATATAATGTTCAAAAGCTTCTCCAAATTCAGGAGATTTAGTTGATAGACCCCGGCGCTCTTGGAGATATCTGGCAATTCCAACGTCAAAAAAATAGAATTTACTGGTTGAAATGGGTTTTCTTTTTATTGTTTGATTAAAGGCCCGAACCTCTACTGCGAGAAAGGTATCATATAAAATCTGAAAATATTCACGAGTTGTTGAAACTGGTACTTGTGCGTCGCTGGCGATTTGAGTGTAATTGATCATTTGACCGTTACATAAACCTGCCACTTCAAGAAATCTACTAAAGGCCCCTATATTTCTGACTTTTGCTTCACTGGCAACTTCCTCTTTTAAATATTGGCCACAATAACTTTGAAGATCTTCATAGGGAGAATCTGAAAAGTAGATAGATGGAAGAAGGCCCCGGTCCAGGGCCGTTAGAAGATGAAACTCATCCTGGAGTTCATTCCAAATAAAGGGATGCAGATGTCTTTCCCTGGCACGTCCTCCTAAAAGATTGACTCCCTTTGATTTTAAAGTTCTCGCACTTGAACCAGTGAGAAGAAAATGAATACCAAACTCCTCGATGATGAGCTGAACTTCATCTAATAACTCAGGAATTTTTTGAATTTCATCTATAACAATAATTTTGTCTTCTTTTTTTAGTTCTTTTCTAATCAGGGTTGGGTCTTTTTGAAGTCGAAGGTATAAACCTCGGTCCAGTAGGTTATAATATTTGTAAATTCCCAACTGTTGTTTAATGAGTTTTGTTTTGCCAGTTTGCCTTGGCCCAAAGAGAAATGCTGACTTTTTTAATAAAAGATTCCTAAGGTCCAAAGTTCGTTCTATTTCCTGTGACATATGACATCTATGATAACAAATATCATGATATTTGACATCAGAGTTGTTAATTAAAAAGATTATTCGTCACAAGTGCTTGTAATCACATTTGAGTTACTATTTTAAAATTCCCAGCCTAAAACGAAGTGTCTTAAATGTTTCAAGAGTCTGCCCAGGGATGGATTTATCAATTGCTGATCGTTCAAAACCACAAATCAGAGCATCAACCAGTTCCCTGCCTTCCTTTGTTTTCACCGCATCTTTTGGTTTTTGATTACCAAGTGCGGGTAAGTCCACATCAATCCAGTTTTCCCAGTGTTGTTTAAAATAATCTTCCATTGCCTTCAATGCTTCCGGATGATTCATTAAGTTATTACCACCATCCTGATTGTTAACTGTATTCTTTGCTTGTTGTTCAATAGATTCAATGACCGTGGACTTTAATTTAAATCCAGTTACTGCTAATTTTTTAAGAGTCTTAAGAAAAAGGTCACTCCTTTCTTTTGAATTTACATTAACCGTCATTGTATTTTTATCGATTCTGATGTGGCCCAGAACTGTGTTATCCCACTGCTTATGGGTTTTATTTCCTTTGGCAAGCCAAGGGAATTCGATCTCCGTGAGATTCTGATTTTCATCGAAAGTCGCAGTTTCCAGGAGTTCTTCTTTCGTTTCATTAAAACATAGAGAATGAATAGAATCAAAAATTCTGTTGGCAGATTCAATTTCAAAAACCATCTTATGAGGAACTAGTAAATGCCCATCTGTGTTTGTGAAGGTGGGAGGTATGGGGTTCATGATTCTTTTATAGAGATCAACAAAAAAATCAATCAATTTTAGTTCTTTATCTTCATCTTCTAAGACATTTTGAAGATTTTGAATGATTTCAATTTTAAATCTAGGATGAATGGGAATTGGCCCCAGTGCCTCGAAAACATTGATGCCTTGAAAACTAACCATATAAGCGAAGATGATATCTCCCGTCTTGAGAGTTTGAGATCCACTTTTTTCATGGACAGTATAGTTTTCCGAACCAAGAATCTCTTTGATGAGGATATGTTTTCCGGGAATTGAACTCACGACTTCATAATACTTAAACTGGGAGCTCAGGCACTCCGCCAAATATGACCTAAGTTTTGAATCCATTTTCAACGTAGAATCTGACAGCATCATTTGACCAATGCTCAATTCATCCTCATCTGGCTTCCAGCCCTGATAGAGCCAAGTTAAAAAGATGGATGCCAGTGGGTGTTCAGGATCAAATGTTTCAACCTCTTCAAAATTATGGAATTCTTCCCACGCATCATCAATTTCTTCAGGTTCAAAATTATCAACTAAGTATTGAAGAAACTTCGACGTAAGGCTTTTTTGAAGCTCCCTAATTTCTCTCCAAATAAGGTCTTTTTCATCTGGAAAGTTAAGAAGGTAGCAGCATTTTTTGAATTTTTTTCCACTGCCACATGGGCAGGGATCATTTCTTTCAATTTTATTCATCAAATTTCCCACGGATTTGGTGTATATCTTATAGAAAAAATCTAACAATATTTCCAAATCTCAGTACAGTTAATTTTGCACTGATTGGTGGTTGTTGTAGGTTTCATGATGCAATGACTTTTTCGGAGTGTATTACGGAAAAGTCTTGACTTTCTCGGAGTACATGTCAGAATAGTTACATGAAAAGAACCTACACCGAACATCTTTCCAAGTACTTAGATCGAAAAATGATACTTCTCTCGGGCCCAAGGCAATCTGGAAAGACCACCTTAACCAAGATGCTTTTTCCAAGTTTTGAGTACGTAAACTTTGATGATGAAGAGGGGAGAAAAACCATCAAAGAAAAATCTTGGGATAGAAAAAGAAGTGTCATCATTTTTGATGAAATACATAAAATGCCAAAATGGAAGCAGTGGTTGAAAGGCATTTATGATACCGAGGGAGTTAAACCACCAATTGTTGTCACTGGGAGTGCTCGATTAGACGCTTACAAAAAAGTAGGTGATTCACTCGCGGGCAGATATTTTCATTACAGACTTCATCCGTTGGATGTAAGAGAGCTCACAAAGCTAAATTATCAACTCTCACCTCAAGAAATAATTGATCGACTTATGTCTGTAGGAGGATTCCCTGAGCCATTTCTAGAAGGGTCAAAAACGTTCTATCATCTTTGGAAAAAAACTCATTTAGATATTATCTTAAGGCAGGACCTGATTGATTTAGAGGTTGTAAAAAATATTAAGCAAATTGAGTTATTAATAGATCTTTTAAAAACCAAAGTTGGTTCAACGATTTCTTATACATCATTAGCTGAAGATCTTCAGGTTTCCGATAAAACTGTTAAGAGATGGCTTGAAATTCTAGAGAATATGTATGTGGTGTTTAAAATTAGTCCGTACTCAAAAAATATCGCCCGTGCCACAATTAAGCAACCTAAATACTATTTTTATGATATCGCAAGAGTTCCTGATGAAGGTACAAGATTTGAAAATCTTGTTGCAGCTTCTCTGTTAAAAGAGGTTCATTTTCGTCAGGACTGCTTGGGAGAAGATTGGAGTCTTCACTTTGTGGCAAAAAAAGGAAATGGGGAAATCGATTTTTTGATCGTGAAAGATTCATTACCCGTAAAGCTGATTGAAGTGAAATTAAGTGATGAGACACCATCTAAAAATTTTCATCTCTTTGCTCAAGAACTGCCAGGAGTAGAAAAGGTTCAACTCGTGAAAAATCTCAAACGAGAAAAGACTTTTCCGAACGGGATAGAAGTCAGATTACCAGGACCATGGCTCTCATCCTGGTAAAGAACGATAAACCTAAAATCGATAAAGTAAATCAGTGAAATGAGTTGATCTTTCATCGAAAAAAAACTTACTTTCTAAAATTCTTGATGAAACAAAAGTGAAATGAGGTTTTAAAAGCATTTGATATTTTTCTCGAGTTCGATGAATAGCGTATTCATCTTTAAATTCAAGTTCAGAGACCTGTCTTTGTAGTTCAACATTAGTTGGAACCGTCAGATAAAGATATTTAATACGCTTTGAAAGAACGGGGATAATTTCTTTAAGATCCTTATCCGAAATATATTGAAATACGGAAGTGCAGATTCCTAAATCAAACTTATTATTTTTTCGATTTTTTCGGCACCAGGTGATGAGGTCTTCTTCGTATAAATTTAAGTCAGTGGATGGAACAGGTCTTAGCCAATTTGGTTTTACTTTTTTAAAGGCATGAGGAGAGGGCTCAATGCCAACAGCCCTGTAAGGTTTAAAAGTTTTCAAGGCTTCTTTAAAAAGATAACCATACCCAAAACCCAAATCAATAACTGAACTAATGTCTACATGCTCAACTGCCAGGAAGGATTGAAGGTATTTTATATGGTCTTTGGCGTTTCCAATTCCATCCATGGATTTTGGGTCAGAGTAGTTTTTATCCCAGTAAGTTTTGTCGAATACATTCATAATTCTCTTTAATTAATACTGATATTTATTTATAAATAAAGTACGAACTGTACCATTTTTGCAAAATTTATAAATCATTTTATTTAACTTAGGGAAAACGTGAACATTCCTCTTTCAATAATCATTCCGGCATATAATGTACAGGATTGGATAGGTCAATGTTTAGATTCTATTGCAACGTTGCCACTAGATAAATACGAAGTGATAGTTGTTAATGATGGCTCCACTGATGATACCAAGAAAATCTGTGAGAAATATTACCACAGAATTGAGAATTTATACATTTTAGACCAAGTAAATCAGGGTTTATCTGTAGCAAGAAATCTTGGGATAGAACGAGCATTAGGAGAATACTTATTTTTTCTTGATAGTGATGACCATATTGATTCATCTAAGTTTGTTGATTTTTTTCAAAAAACCATTAGTCTTGATGTCGAAATTAGCATTGGAAATGGTAAAAATCAATTTGGTGATCGTATTGAAGGGGTTATGAAAAAATCCGAAAGAATATCCTCTTTGAGTATACTTGATGGTCCTACGTTTTATTTAATGGCAAATAAATTTAATGAGTTTTGTATCTCACCATGTATAAAGTTGTACAAGACGGATTTTTTAAAAAAAAATAAAATTTCATTTCTAGCATCAATCATCCACGAGGACGAATTATTTGCACCAATTATTTTTTCACAGGCTGCAAGAGTTATCTATTTAGAAATTCATTTTTACATTAGAAGACATAGATTGGGATCAATTACTAAAAATTCAAGACACAAATATTATAACTTAAAATCCACCGGATCATTTATTACCATCTTAAATCAACTGCAGAAGCTAATTGTCTTGAATAAAACAGATTCACTTCAGAATAAAGTTTTCATACATGCTCTATATAAAAACTACATAGAGATCCTTAAAAGAGAACTGTACTATGCTAAGGAAAATATTAGTGAACTCAAGCTATCTGATTTGGATAAGAAAAATATTAGTAATTATATTGCAAGTATTAGATTTAGTTTGCCTCAGAAAATCAATATTTCAAGACTCAAAATAAAGATATTTTTTTACAAAATTTTTAAAAAATAATTTGATTAATTATAAATTTCGCAATTGCGGGAGCACTACTAAGCCCTGGAGATTCAATTCCAAGACATTCAATATAACCAGGTATTGGAGTTTGAATCCAAAAGTCAGTTTCAATTTTTTCCGTTTTTGAATTTTTGATTTTGCTTCTGATTCCACTGTAATCCCAATAAAGCCTTGATTGATCTATGCCTTTGAAAGTCTTCATGATCTCTGGCACCATTGTTGTAATTGCCATTCCGGAGTCATTATAATCAATCACGAAGACATCCTCTGTGTTGGGTCCAAACTTAATTCTTCCCTCAAGATCAATTGTGGAATGCACACCCAGCCCCTTTAAGTCTTTTGGTGGTACAGGGTAGAAGAGGTGTGGGTGATGTATTTTTTGAGATGTAGATAAATAGTTACCCTTAACAAAAACAGCTTCAAGGTCATTAAGGCCCAATTGTTTTCTTATCTCTATGCTTTCTAGGCCTGCGGCATTAATAATTATTTTTGACTGAATTTCAAAATCATTAGTTTTCAACAGAAACCCATCACTCTTTTGAAGCGAAGTGACTTTTGTATTTTTAGAAATCATTCCACCAATTGAGATAAAAGCTTCTGAAATTTTTTTTACAGCACCCGTGACATCAAGAATCCCCGTTTCTGGAGAAAAAAATGCTTTTTGGGCATGAACAAAATGAGAAATATTATTGAGAGTATTTGAGTCGCACCACTTTAAGCCTTTCACTCCATTTTCATGGGCATTTTTCCAAATCTCATGAAGTCCTTCCTCCTCATTAAGATTTTTAGCAAATAAGATTTTTCCGCATTCTTGAAATTCTATTCCTAGGGTTGGACAAAGATCTTTTTTCCAAAGGTGAATTCCCTCTAGGCAAAGAAGATGTTTTAGAGAATTTGTTTTGTAATAGAGTCCTGCATGGAGGACTCCAGAGTTTCTGCCAGTAGAGTGATCACCGAGAAAAGGGGCTCCTTCAATCAGTACCACATCCTTTGTTGGAAACTTCTTTTTTAATTGATAGGCCACCGTAAGCCCAACGATGCCACCACCAATAATAGTTACGTCTAATTTAATTTTTTCCATCAATAAACTCTTAGCAAATTTCAATTAAGAAATAATCAGAAAAATTGGTGCATTTTTGAGGACAAAAGTATGAGTGATGAATTAATTCAGGTGTGCTTCCGTGGAGTTCTTCCATTAGACGCCCAAATGGATGGGCGCCTTCTTTGGAGGTTTTTCATGGAAGAAATGATTAGGGTGCTAACTTTAATCATTCTTTTGTTACAGCTTGCTGTAATTTTAAGAATGAATTGAAGTAGCTTTAGGGTGACAGTACAGAGTTGTCGCCCACCTTTTCATTCATGAAAATCTTAGCACCATTTTTTAACGACACAAAATAAAATTTTTCTTCATGACATTTCAATAATTAGTGCAAGTCTAGTGGACACCGAGAAAAAAAGCTCCTTCAATAATGGTCACATCTTTCGCAGAAAACTTCTTTTTCAATTTAAAGGCCACCGTAAGCCCAACGATCTCACCACCGATGATAGTGATGTCTAATTTAATTTTTTCCATCAATAAACTTTAAGCAAATTTCAATTAAGAAATAATCAGTAAAATTGGTGCTTTTTTTAGGACAAAAATAAGAGTGATGGATTAGTTATGAGTTACTTCCGTGAGGTTCTTCCATTAGACGCCCAAATGGATGGGCGCCCTTAAATGGAGATTTCATGGAAGAAATGATTAGGGTGCTAACTTTAATCATTCTATTGCTACAGCTTGCTGTAATTTTAAGAATGAAATGAAGTAGCTTTAGGGTGACATTACACAGCTGTCGCCCACCTTTTCATTTATTAAAATCTTAGCACCATTTTTTAACGACACAAAATGAAATTTTTCTTCATGACATTTCAATAATTAGTGCAAGTCTACATGGCACCTTTTTGCATGATTTTAAAAGATCTTTTAGTTTAGGCTAAGTATATTGGGCCAGTAGGTTTTTCGCCTGTAGTTGTGAAATTTTTTAAAGCAATATATCACTGTCTGAAATTTCTAGCGGTGTAATAGTTTTTTTATTAATAATTTCCTTAACTATAGCACGATCAAGTCTGCTTGAAATCTGTTCAGCTAAAATATTTCAAATTTTTGTAAAAAGAAGTTTTAGTTTTTCATCGGGAATGTCGACTGGTTTACCAATTTCTTTTTCCCAGTTATGCAAAGTAGATTTTGGTATGGATATTAAATTTGCGAGCTGGTCAAGGCTATAACCGATGAATCTCCGCAGAAAATGAAGTCTAGCACCATCAAGGTTCTCATGCCGAACCACCAAATGAAAAGCAGCGGCATTCATCACTGATTTATGATTTATGATTTATCTGAGCGTATTCATAATCTCGATCCTGAATGATAGCCACATCTTTTAAAATTATGGGAAAACCAAGTTCGTTGTATTCATAAGATTCAATCAGCTCTTTTATTTTCTTTGCCATAACATCACCTATTATAGTTATACGTGCATTAAAGTTACTATTACCACATCAGGGTAGCTCTCAATATCGAATAGTATTCGTATGTCGCTACCATAGATATCTTTATTTCTCATGGCATAAAGCTAATGTGTTCCCTTGTAAGAGTCGGTCTCAACTTCTCTTTCTCCATAGAGGATGAGGTCTCTGATTTCCATGGTCCCAAATTTTCTTTGATTCGATCTTAGTTTCCCATGAAATTTACTTAACCTAGTTTTGTCCAGTTCCCATGCTCTTCTAATAAGTAGGTGGACATCAGTTCTTTTTTGTTCATATCAGAACTTTCTCAAAATAAATTTAAGCCTAGAAACAAAATTGTCTTAACTTATCACCTGATACTTATTTACGTAAAATATACGCAAGATTGATTGTAGTCAATGTCATAAAGGTGCCAGGTTAACCCTACTCACCCTTAATTTCGGCTGACATCTTCTCATTCTTTTTCATACAATTCTTACCTATGAAAAAAGTCTTAGTTACCGGTGTCGCTGGCTTCATTGCCAACAAAACAGCAGAATTTCTCCTTAATGATGGAGTTGAAGTCGTCGGGATTGATAACATGAACGACTACTATGACGTGCGCTTAAAGGAGCATCGCCTAGAGGGAATTATTTCAAACCCGAAGTTTATTTTTAAAAAAATTGATATCGAAAATAAAAAGGATCTCGCTGAACTTTTCAATTCTCACAAATTCGATGCTGTTTTAAACCTCGCTGCCCGTGCAGGAGTACGTTATTCCATGGAGAATCCGGATGTCTATATGAGCACTAACGCTCAAGGGACCCTGAATCTTCTTAATGAAATGAAAAAGCATGAAATAAAAAAAATGGTGCTTGCATCAACTTCATCACTTTATGCTGGTCAGCCGATGCCATTTAATGAAGACCTCCCAGTGAACACTCCTATCTCGCCTTACGCAGCTACAAAAAAAGCAGCAGAGGTGATGGCGTATACTTATCACTTCCTTTATGGAATGGATGTGAGTGTTGTCAGATATTTCACTGTATATGGCCCTGCAGGTCGTCCAGATATGAGTATCTTCCGCTTTATCAAATGGATCGATGAAGGTAAGCCTCTCGAGCTTTTAGGTGATGGTGCCCAATCCAGGGATTTTAGTTATGTGGATGATATCGCTAGAGGCACTATCGCAGCACTGAAGCCGGTTGGATACGAGATCATCAATCTTGGTGGTGGAAATAATCCTATATCACTCAATGCAGTTATAGACATGATTGAGAAAATGCTGGGTAAGAAAGCAGTGATTGAGAACAAAGAATTTCATATTGCAGATATCAAAGAGACTTGGGCGAATATTTCTAAGGCAGAGAGACTTTTAGGGTGGAAGCCACAGGTTTCTTTTGAGGAAGGAATTAGAAAATCGGTAGAGTGGCATAAGACAAACATGCATTTAAATTTCAAACTGAATTAGGGGGAAATGATCCTTAACAAGAATGAAAATCAGAACATGGAATACAAACTTTAATGAGTTGATAGGCACACTGAATGGATTTGTGCTTTCGCCAATGCCAAGGGAGGAAGCTTAATTATTGGAATTGATGATAATAATTAAGTAGTCGGTCTTCAAAATATTAATTCTCTTCTTGAAATTCTTTCCAACAAAATTAATTTCTTCCTAGAGATTGCAGTTGATGTAAATTTGCGCAATATAGAGGACAAAGATATTTGGTAAATACTTGTTCCACCCTATGAAAATCCTATTTCTTACAAAGATCATTATTATTATCGATCTGGCAGTGTAAAAATGGAATTAATTGGTATTGGCCTAACTGAGTTTTTATTGAAAAAAATGGGACAGGCCTGGGATGAGCTAATTGAAGAAATAGATGAATAAGCGATTGCTCTTTATAAAAAAGAAATTAATAAGGCTTCAAGGTTTTAAAGTCTTGATGAATTAACAACCATTCAAGTTTTAGAAAAACTAGATCTCATTAGGGAAGAAAAACTTAAGAAATCAGCGATTGTTTTATTTGGAAAAGACCCTGAAAAATTGTATTCAGGAAATATTTCTCAAATAGGTCGTTTTACAGAAAATGGAATTGATCTTATTGGACATGATCGAATTGAAAAGAATCTGATTCTTACTTTGAAAGATTCAATTGAGCTTTTGAAATATAAATACATAAAATTTTAGGCTGAGATAAAAGGTTTTCAGCGAATAGGAATGCTAGGATATCCAGAAGAGGCAATAAGGGAAGCATTTTTAAATGCTCTTATCCATAGGAGCTACCTTTCAACAGATGCCGTTCAAGTTAAAGTGATGGATTCTCACCTTACAATTTGGAGTCCTGGGGGTATCCATCTCTCTCTTACAGTAGATCAGCTCTCTAAAAGCCATCCCTCTAAGCCCAATAACCGATTGATTGCGGAGGTATGCTATAAATCTGGCCTCATTGAAAGATGGGGGCGTGGGACTAATAAGATGATTGATCTGAGTCTTGCATTAGGGAATGAAAGACCAGAGATTATTGAGTATGCTGACGGAGTTTGTGTGACTTTTCGAAAAGAGGCCTAGTCTGGGACATCCGGGGTATCATCCTCAAAAATTGCTCAAGTGTGAAGTTGCACTCTTTTCAAGGTAACTTTTTCTAGATTATTTTGGGTATCACTATTCAGCGGGATAAGTGAATTTAAGCAGGCCTCAATCCATTCCTCAACATTAAATACGGTTATAATTATTGAAACAGTTTTGTCTTCCATTTTTTACTCTTAAGCTAATGACTCGCTTTGACTGTTTTGGCATAATCATTTTTTGGAAAGATAAGCTTTAATCGCAATATCAAGTCCCATATCTAAACTGATCTCTGGCTTCCAACCAAGTGCCTTTATTTTGCTGACATCAAGTAGTTTTCTCATCGTTCCATCCGGCTTTGATGTATCAAAAACAAGATCACCTTTAAATCCCATCTTGAGGGCAATCATTTTGGCAAGTTCGCCAATTTCTATATCTTCACCACTTCCCACATTCAGAAAATCAGGAACTTCTTTGCCTTGATTCATGATATGTAGGCAAGCTCGTGCCATATCATCGACGTAAAGAAACTCGCGGCGAGGTTTGCCTGTTCCCCATATTAGAAACTTTGAATCATTATTTTTTATCGCTAGGTGTAGACGAGCAATGAGTCCCGGGATTACATGGGAGTTATTTAAATCATAATTGTCGTTAATCCCATAAAGATTTGTCGGCATCACTGAAATCCAGTGTAGACCATATTGGCGCCTAAAGGATTCTGCTGTTTTAAGACCTGCAATCTTGGCCAAAGCATAGGGTTCATTCGTTTGCTCTAAGGAAGAGGTCAGCAGGTATTCTTCTTTCAAGGGCTGCGGGGCATTTTTTGGATAAATGCATGAGCTTCCTAGAAAAAGAAGATTTGGTGTTTTCATTTTAAATGCAGCATTGAAAACATTTTGCTGGATTTGCAAATTTTCAAAGATGAAGTCTGCTCGGTAAGTATTGTTTGCCATAATCCCACCGACTTTGGCAGCGGCTAAAAAAACGTAGTCAGGTTTATTCTTTTCAAAATAACTCTCAACATCAGCTTGCCTCAAAAGATTGAGTTCTTCCCGATGGGGATTTATCACATTACTAAAGCCTTCCAATCTAAGCAATCTTAGGATAGCTGATCCAACCATACCGCGAGAACCAAGAACTAGAATTTTATCCATCTTATTCATTATAGCGCATAACCTTGTGGCCACCTTCAATGAGATATTTATCTCGTTTGAAAAGTGCTAAATCAGATTTCATCATATCTTTGACTAGGGATTTTAGGTCATGCCTTGGCTTCCAGCCTAATTTCGTTTTTGCCTTGGTTGGATCACCTAGAAGGAGGTCTACCTCAGTTGGACGGAAATACTTAGTATCTACTGCCACAACTACCTCACCAACTGGGAGCTGATATTCACCGTGACACTTCTTCACAAGCCCTACTTCATTAACGCCCGAACCTTTGAATTCTATGTCTATGCCAGCTTCAAGAAAAGAGAGTTTTACGAAGTCCCTAACAGTCGTTGTTACCCCAGTGGCAATAACAAAGTCTTCAGGCTTTTCTTGTTGAAGCATGAGCCACATGGCTTCTACGTAATCCTGGGCATGACCCCAGTCACGTTTGGAATCCAGGTTTCCGAGGAAAAGTTTTTGTTCAAGCCCCAGAGCAATTTTTGAAGCCGCACGAGTGATTTTTCTCGTCACAAACGTCTCGCCACGAATGGGTGATTCATGATTAAAGAGAATTCCATTACAGGCATAAATGCCATAAGCTTCACGATAATTTACAGTGATCCAGTAGGCATACATTTTTGCTACAGCATATGGAGAGCGTGGATAAAAAGGTGTCGTTTCTTTTTGAGGAGTCTCTTGGACCAGACCATACAGCTCTGATGTTGATGCCTGATAGATGCGAGTCTTCTTCTCCAGTCCTAAAATGCGAATCGCTTCTAGTAGTCTTAGGGTCCCCATGCCGTCCACATTGGCCGTGTACTCAGGGGTTTCAAAGGAAACATGAACATGGCTCATTGCGCCTAAGTTAAAAATCTCGTCTGGTTGAACCTCTTGAATTATCCGTATGAGATTAGTTGAATCAGTGAGATCACCATAGTGTAGTTTAAGCTTTACGTTCTTTTCGTGAGGATCTTGATACAGATGATCAATTCTATCGGTATTAAAAAGTGAAGATCTACGTTTAACCCCATGGACTTCATAGCCTTTACTAAGGAGGAGTTCGGCTAAATAAGCGCCGTCTTGGCCAGTTATTCCAGTGATAAGTGCTTTTTTCATAATGAAGATTTTAGATGAAAGATTGCTTTCGATAAAGATTATTTCTCACTAGAATCATTAAAAAGGATTTCATTTTGACTCCATCGGTTTCTGTAAAAAAGAACTTTGTCTTTAGCTTTACTGAAAAAATATTGCGCGCAGCGCTTACTTTCATTAGTTTGGGTATTGTTGCACGTTATTTGGGGCCCGAACAATATGGGATGTTAAGTTACCTATTGGCTTTAGTTTCTTACTTTCAGTTATTAGGAGCTTTCGGTTTGGATCAGGTTTTAATGAGACTCTTTGTTAGTCAGTCAGACAACATTCATGAAACCTTTTGGGAATCATTCATATTCAAATCCTTCTTCTCATTGTTTAGCCTCGTCCTTTACATCTTGTTTCTTTATGTCAACGGAGAAATCAATACGATTTCAATCCTTTTTGGAATCTCAGTTTTAGCTTCAGTCTTTGATAATAATCGAATCTTACTGGAGACCAGAAATCAGCATCATGTGGTTGCTAAAATTGAAATCACTTATCAAATCACTTCTTCTCTTTTGAAAATAATTTTATGTACGTTTGATTTTGGGATTAAATTACTGTTTGCACTATTCGTTTTAGATTTCTTTGTGACAAAACTAGTAATGATAACAGCTATTAAAAGTGAAGTTTTTCCAATCAAGAAAATAAACATGAGTTTTAATACTTTTAAGTTCTATATCAAAGCCGGTGGCTTCCACTGCTTATCCACTATCTTCGTGATCTTATATATGAAAATAGATCAATTAATCGTGGGAAAGATGATGGGGATGAATGCTTTAGGAAATTATTCTGCCGCCGTTCGGTTATCTGATGCATGGTATTTTCTGCCTATGACTGTTTCATCAATATGTTATCCTCTTGCCCTGCTTCATCAAAAGGAAAAAGAGAATAGATATGTCCAGCTGATTTTTGATCTAACACTTTGGATCTCCTTTGTGGTTATTGGTTTTGCGCTCTACTTTAGTGATGAGATATTTCACTTTATGTTTGGTGAAAGGTTTATGGTGGATAAGCTTCTCTTGAACTTGCTATTTTATAGTGGTTTTTTTATCAGTCTTTGTATCTCGACGGCTGTCTGGTTAAATGTTAGGGGCGATAGAAAGATAATATTCCTTAGATCCCTGATGGGTGCACTTGTCAACATTGGTTTGAATTTATATTTAATTCCAAGTTACGGGCTCGTAGGGTGTGGTTTCGCGACTCTTATTTCATACGGCGTTACGTTCATTATCACGTTTGCTCATGGTGACTCTAAAGAATGTATTATCTATCTGAAGAAATCAATAAACCTATATCAGTGTTACTTTAGGTTCCTTGAGATCATACGTATGAGATCGAATTAATGTTTAAGTATAAAGTAAAGCTGAAATACATTGTTTATTTGGTATTAACTCCATTCTACTACTTTCTTGGGCTACTGGTTAAGGATAAACCTTTTACCCAAAAGGAACTTCTTATCTTAAAGCTAGATGCCATTGGGGATTACGTTCTTTTTAGAAACTTTATTGAAGTCTTAAAAATGGATAATCAGTATAAAGATTATAAAATTACATTTTGTGGAAATATCGTTTGCAAAAGTTTAGCCGAATCACTTGATTCTGAATTTATTGATAAATTTATTTGGATTGATCGCAAGAAATTTGCATTTAATCTTAAATACAGATATTTAAAATTGAAAGAAATAACCTCCAAAGGTTATGAAGTCGTTATTCAGCCAACTTATAGTCGTGATTATTATTATGAGGATTTGATTGTATCATTGGTTTCTGCAGGAAAGAAGATTGGAATAGAAAGTAATCTGACGAATATGAGTCTCAGGGGACGAAGGAAAGGAAATCGTTATTACACAAGGCTAATCCAGACCAGCAAGGATGTAATTTTTGAATTCAATAGAAACAAGGAGTTTTTTGAAAAACTTCTTAATCGAAAGATTGATCTTATTTGTCCCAATATTAATTCGAGGACTGTTCAATCTTCCCTGAACTTACCTCGCAAATATTTGATTCTCTTTATAGGTGCGAGCAAAGACTTCAGAAAGTGGCCAATAATACATTTTGCAGAATTAGGAAAATATCTACTAAGGAATTACAATGGGGATATTGTCATTTGTGGCGGCCCAGGGGACGCGTCCGATTCGCAAGTCCTTGAGAGAGAACTAAAAAACTCCAGAGTTATAAACTTGGTCGGTAAGACTAGGCTTGTTGATTTAATCCCTATCATTTCAAAATCAGATTTAATGATTTCTAATGAGACGAGTGCCCCCCATATTGCAGTCGCTTTGAATATTTCAGTTTTTGTGCTTTCAAACGCAAACAATTTTGGGCGATTTACTCCTTATCCATTAGATTTGACTAAGAACTACATTCCAATTTTTCATCCAAAAATTAATCAACATCATTTTCAAGAGATGGTAGAAAGGTATTCTGAGGGTTCAAAGCTTAAAATTTGTGAAATTAAAGTTGAGGATGTCATTTCTAATCTAGGCTTCTAGGCTTAATCAGTGAATAAAGGACATGTGGAGCTCCAATAAAGGCAATTACGTAACAAAAAAGAAAGAATATTTTTGAATGTCTGCTTTTTGAAATGAGGTGCATATTTCTAAAACTTATCAAATGAAGGTTTTCCAGTGACGCGAGTTTTTCTAGACTAGATCGATTAAAAAAACCAATGTGCTGGCCATGATTTGTTCCCAGATACCACCAGTCTTTTTGTGGTTCTTTTCCTTTAAAAACTTGAGTCGAAAATAAAAGATTCTCTGTGCCGAGTGCAAAAATTTCTTTGATGAATTCTCGTGGCTGCTCAGTGTGTTCAATTACTTCAAAGGTTGTGACGAGTTCGTACTTTTCATTTCCCAGTTTTGCCACTGCATTCTTCGCAAAAATATTTTCGCAAAACTTATCTGTCCATTTAAAGTCAAAGCCTTGATCCCGCATCAAACGAACCAGAATCCCATAACCACCAGAAAAATCAAGATAGTTAGCTTTTTTTGCCCTGTCAAAAAATAACCAGAACAATAGAAAACCACTAAAAAAGTAATTGCGACGGAATATTCCATTATCTTCTGAGTTAATAACTTGGGTGTAAGCTTCTTCCAGCCAAAAAGGGACTTCTGTCTGGAAATAGCCACACGTAGTACATGAGTAGTACTGAACATCATACTTACAAAGTATTTTATGTTTAAAAGAAGGTGTAACTTGCCCTTCGCAAAGCCTGCAAACTGTCATAGTCTCAAATTAAATCGATTTGTTTGGAAAATATATGCTTTTTTCTATTATTACTGCCGTTTATAATAACAAAAATGAAATCCAGGGAGCCATCGCGTCTGTTGCTGGACAAAAAAACGTCAATTTTGAGCATATCATCATGGATGGCGGTTCTAATGACGGCACGATTGAAGCTATTAAAGAAAATAGTAATCCCTATATCAATTTCGAATCCTCACGGGACAAAGGCATTTATGATGCGCTTAACAAAGGTACTCTTAAGGCAAAAGGGGATATCATCGGTATTTTGCATTCCGATGACCTCTTTGCTGATGATAAAGTCCTAAGGGACGTACAGGATATGTTTGATTCTGGCCTCGATGGAGTCTATGGGGACTTAGATTATGTCTCTAAGAATAATACGACGAGCATCTTTCGGCATTGGAAGGCGTTTGTTCCGGACTTTTTTCAGTTGCAATTAGGCTGGATGGCGCCTCATCCGGCACTGTTTTTGAAACGTTCGGTTTATGAAGAAATCGGAAATTTTGATCTAAATTACAAAATTTCAGCAGATTACGATTTTATCCTAAGAGTTTTTCTAAACCAGAAATATAAGATTGGTTATCTCCCACGAACTATTGTGAAGATGAGAGTCGGAGGGGAAAGCAATCGAAGTTTAAAAAATATCATCCGTAAATCGAGAGAAGATCTTGCAATTGCTTCGAAACACTTTAATGTTCCTTTATTGACAGTTCTTTTTAAAAATTTCAGAAAAATTCCGCAGTTTTTTCCAAGAAAGATTAATTAGATGCAAACTTTAATTTTCGCATTCATGACAGCCTTTGGAATCTCTTTTTTATTCATCCCGGCGATCGTCAGGATTTCAAATGTTAAGCATCTTTTTGACGAGCCAGACGAGCGGAAAGTTCACAAAGATAGCATTCCAACCCTTGGTGGAGTAGCGATTTTTGCTGGTCTCATTTTTTCTCTTACTTTCTGGTCTGATCAGAAACTGATTCAAGAGCTGCAATATATTCTAGCTGCCATTATGATTTTGTTTTTTATGGGTATAAAAGATGACCTATTAACAATTCGTGCCTCAAAAAAACTGCTGGTTCAAGTCTTGGCAGCTTTTCTCATCATACATTGGACGGATATTCGTTTAACCACGTTTTACGGATTATTCGGCATCTGGGATATCAGTACCACTTTTAGCTACATCTTAAGCATTTTTACCATCGTCTCTATTACTAACGCATTCAATCTGATTGATGGTATTGATGGACTGGCCGCTACAATTGGCATTATCACATCAGCTGTTTTTGGAACCTGGTTCGCACTGATGGGTAGCTATCAATATGCCATCCTGGCATTTGCTTTAATGGGATCACTCTTGGGGTTTATCATTTATAACTGGTCACCCGCTAAAATATTCATGGGTGATACTGGATCCTTGATTGTCGGATTTGTCGTGGCGCTTCTTGCCGTAAAATTTATTGAGATGAACCGTTTAATGGATAGGGATGCGCATTATAAAGTTCTCTCTGTACCAGTTGTAACTATTGGGATTTTAATTATTCCTTTATTTGATACCATCAGGGTTTTTGCCATTCGTCTCATAAATAAAAAGTCCCCTTTTTGTCCGGATCGTAATCATATTCATCATATATTGGTTGATTTGGGGTTCTCTCATGCCCAAACAACAATGTTTTTAGGTGCATTCAATATTTTAATGATTGCTATGGTTTATTTGAGACAGGGAAATCTTTTGGGAGAAGTATTGCTGACTATTGTTATTATGATTCCAATGCTTAGTTCTTTTTTTCTTTCATGGTTAAGAAAAAAAAGAGTGCCCCAATTAACTGAATAAGGCTACCTCTGACCACTCCTTTTCTGATCAAAAACAAAATTTTTCTTTTCTCGAGTGCATCCGCAATTTGAGCCAGTAAAAAATTCTCTTTAAGCCTGTGGGATAATGCCCTCGCCATATTTAT
>CANHIY010000026.1 GCA_947461175.1 Bacteriovoracaceae bacterium | reverse complement strand
GATAGCTGTGAGGAAATACCCAGTAACATCTCGAACCTGGAAGTCAAGCTCACTTGCGGCGAAGGTAGTGCCAGGGTCACTTGGTGTCAGAATAGCAAGATGCACCCTCTAATTATAAAAAAAGCCCTCTTCATGAGGGCTTTTTTTTTATTTGGTCCTACGGCTCTATTCCTTGCACTTTATCCAGCCACTACTTACAATTTAAGTATGGGAAAAAAAATCTTAAAAATTCAGCTACATTCTTTGTTCATACTATCAATTCTTAATTTAATTTATTTTTATTATCATGAAAATTTACCCGATACTTTTTATGAAATTAGATACCATAATCAATCGATAAACTTTTTCTCATATTATTTTTTTACTTTGTTAGTAAATTTTGGTTATTGGTGTGGTATTTGGATAACAATTTCTTTTATCATCTTTGCCTTACTATCATCTTTATTTTTCTCGAAAACTAATGACTTTAAGAGTCACATAGTTATTTTTTTTCTTGTCCCATTTTCAATTGGTATTAGTTACTTCTTTTTTCCTGAATCTTTAGGGGAAGGATTATTATCTTTACTCAAAGAAAATTTTAATAATTTCTTTCTTTTTGTCTTAATTTTTTTTAATGGCATAATTTCCTTTTATTTAGTTTCAAAGAGGAATTTTCAGATGCTAAGTCATTTAATCTGGAAATCTATCGTAAAAGTTTTTTTGACCTTGAGAGGTTTAGATTTTTCATCGTTTAGAATGGACTTAATTTCAAATACATTTATTTCACTTAAACAAAGTTTGAGTTCACATTTGAGTACTTTGAAAATTGGAAAACAAAGTAGTTTAGTTACTTCATTAGGACCTAGTGTTAATGAATTTCGTGAAGTTCAGTCTCTACCCATTTCAAAAATTATTAATAAACAAGCTGATTTTAATGACTCTATTAATAAGATTGCAGAAATTGCAGATGATGAAATTGAAAATGAGGAGCATTTAGAGATCATAGATGAAGAAGCTCCTGAAGTTGTTGCTTCTTCAGAAAATGATTTATTTTTTGACAGTGAAGAATTAGTAAGTTGTATTGCACCGAAAAATCAATCATATAAAATAACTGATCCTTCAGATACCTATTTTTCAACTATTTCACGTGCCATTGAAGAAAAATTGAAAGAATTTAATATTCATGCCCACATAAGTAACGTGTCAAAGGGGCCTGTGGTAGATACCTTTGAACTTGAGCTTGGAGCGGGTGTTAAAGTTGCTGGGGTTACAAACAGAACAGATGATCTCTCCCTTGCCTTAATGGGAGCACCAATCCGAATGGTTTATCCCATGAAAGGAAAGTCAACAATAGGTATCGAAGTTCCTCGAAATCCAAGAGATGTTATTTATCTGGACGAAGTATTAAAATCACCTAATTTTAACAATTCAAGTTATAAACTTCCAATCGCCATGGGTAAAGATGCCTATGGAGATGCAGCTGTGATTGATCTTGCCTCTACTCCACATTTACTTGTTGCGGGAACGACAGGGGCTGGAAAATCTGTATTTATCAATACTTTACTCGTTTCACTGATTATTAAATTTTCACCGAAAAAGCTTCGATTGATTATGCTAGATCCCAAACAATTAGAGCTTGCACTTTATCAAAAATTACCTCATTTGATTATGCCTGTAGTAACTGACTCTTCTATTGCGTCTGCTGCATTGTTGTGGGTAATCGATGAGATGGAAAGAAGATATTCTTTACTCAAAGACTTTGGGGTAAAAAACATTGAGGGATTTAATAAAAAAATTGCAGGTCTTGGTTCAGGAGAATTACATAAAATAAATAAGTACTATCCTGATGTTGAGGCACAAGGATTTGAACTTCCCTTTATCGTAGTTGTAGTTGATGAATTTGCAGACCTGATGTTGTCCAAAAATGGTAAGGCCATTGAAACTTCAATTTCCAGGTTAGCCGCTAAAGCTAGGGCATCAGGGATTCATATCGTATTGGCCACTCAACGACCTTCTACTGATATTATTACTGGTGTTATAAAAGCAAACTTTCCGACTCGAGTTTCTTTTAGGGTTTTTACCAGCATAGATTCAAGAGTCATCCTAGATGGAGTTGGGGCAGAAAAATTACTTGGGAAAGGAGATATGCTTTTTAAGCAAGGTATTGATATTTTACGTATGCATTCTGCTTACGTACATGAAGATGAGATAGAGACCCTTGTGGAAAAACTTTCTATGCTTCCCGCCCAGTATGACTCTGGGGCAATGGAATTTATTGAAAATAACGGAATTGTCGATACCGATGTTGAAGGTGTCACGATGGATAATGAGGGCGTTTTACAAGATGATAAATACGAAGAAGCTGTGCGATATGTAGCTACCCATAGAGTTGCCAGTGCTTCTTTTTTGCAAAGAAGGTTAGGGGTAGGTTACAACAGAGCAGCGAATCTTATTGAAGAAATGGAGCGTCATGGAGTTGTAGGGCCTGCTCAGGGGTCAAAGTCACGTAAAGTTTTAGTTCCTCCGCCCAATGATTTAACACCGTGATTTCATTCTTAAAATTCTTGCCCTAAGCATGACACCGTGTTATCTAGTCTAAACCAAATTATGACATCCCCATAAGGGGAAATCTAATCACTTTAATTGGTTGGTCCATCATTATAGATGGCTATAAGTGATTTGATATAACCACCAAGGAGTTTTCATGTCTAAGTTACAAGTCAAGCAATTGCTTGAGGCCGGCGCCCACTTCGGTCACCAAACACACAAGTGGAATCCAAAAATGAAAAAGTATGTTTATGGCGAGAGAAATGGAATCTACATCATAGATCTACAACAAACTCTACCTCTTGCTGAAAAAGCTTACGAGTTTTTAAAGAAGACATCTCAGCAAGGTAAATCAGTACTGTTTGTTGGTACAAAAAGACAAGCTTCTGACATGGTTAAGAAGAAAGCTGAGGAGTGTGGAGCTTATCATGTAACATCTCGATGGCTAGGTGGAATGCTTACTAACTATAAAACGATCGCTCTTTCTATCGATAAACTTAGAAAAGTTGAGAAGATGAAAGAAAATGGCGATTTCAAACTTCTAACTAAAAAAGAGCAATCAAATATCGAAAAAGAAGTAGAAAAGCTTGAGAAGAATCTCGGTGGAATTAAGAACATGAGGAAGCTTCCTGGAGCTATTTTTATTATTGATCCAAATAATGAACACATCGCTGTTAAAGAAGCTAATGTTCTTGGTATTCCTGTTGTAGCGATTACTGATACTAACTGCGATCCTACTGGAATTGAGTATGTAGTTCCAGGAAATGATGATGCTTTAAAATCGATCACTTTATTCTTAGATTACTTCTCAAATGCAATTACTGAAGGTGGGGCAAAAACTCGTAAAGATTCTGGAGAGGATCAGAGCCGAGATATGGATCTTGAATCTGAGATTCTTGCTAAGTATGAAAAGGATATCGATCTTCAGGGTGAAGAGGACGTTGAATAATTTTTTAATAAAGGATAGATACTATGGCTTATACAGCTAGTGATGTAAAAAATCTTCGCGAGACAACTGGTGCGGGGATGATGGATTGTAAAAAAGCATTAGATGAAACAGGTGATTTTCAAAAGGCAGTTGATTATCTTCGTGCAAAAGGTTTAGCTGCCGCTGCCAAGAAGCAGTCGAGAATTGCAGCAGAAGGAGTGATTTCCGCGGTTGTAAAGGGGAAAATTGCTGCTCTTGTAGAGGTTAACTGTGAAACAGATTTCGTAGCAAAAAATGAGGCTTTTCAAGCTTTTGCGAACAATGCTGCTAATGTAGCCGTTGATGCAAATCTTTCAACGGTTGAACAGCTTCTTGAAGCCAAAACTTCAAATGGTCTAACGGTTAAAGATAATATCTCTGAACTCACAATTAAGATTGGAGAAAAAATCGACGTTCGACGTGTGGAGATGATGAAACTAGAGGGTAACGGAATGATTGGTTCATACGTTCATTCTGGTAAGATTGGCGTTCTCACTAAGCTTGAGACAGATAAGGACATTAATTCAAACGAAATGTTCAAGGAACTTGTAAAAGATCTTTGCATGCAGATTGCAGCCGCTGATCCGAAATTTTTAAATGCTAGTGAAATTGATGAGACATACAAAGCAAAAGAAGCAGAAATTTATGCTGCTCAATTAAAAGAGCAAGGTAAAGCTGAAGCAATGATTCCAAATATTGTTAAAGGAAAGCTTAATAAGCTTGCTTCTGAAGTATGTTTGTACGAACAATCTTTTGTTAAAGATCCTGATACTACTATTGCTAAGCTTATCGAAAAAGTTTCTAAAGAGACTGGAGCTTCAATCAAAGTCACTAAGTTTATGAAACTGAATCTTGGTGAGGGTGTAGAAAAGAAATCAGAGAATTTTGCAGAGGAAATCGCAAAACTCACTGGAAAAAATTAATCCAAAAGAGATTTTAAGAAAGGGGGACTTTTTGTCCCCTTTTTCTTTTAAAGGGTTCAATGAAATACAAACGCGTTTTGATTAAACTCTCAGGTGAGGCTTTGGCCGGTGATCAAGGATCAGGAATTTCAGGCGATATTTTGGATAAGATTAGCTCTGAAATAAAGTCACTACATAAAACGGGCTGTGAAATAGCTATTGTTGTTGGTGGTGGTAATATTCATCGTGGAGTAGCTGGCGCAACATCTGGAATGGATCGTGCCACCTCTGATTATATGGGAATGATGGCTACTGTCATCAACTCTCTTGCACTTCAGGATGCTTTAGAAAGAAAGGACGTTTATACCCGAGTCCTTTCAGCAATTGCTATGCAAGAAGTAGCTGAACCTTATATTCGTCGTAGGGCTGTAAGACACCTTGAAAAGAAAAGAGTTGTGATATTTGCCGCCGGTACTGGTAATCCTTATTTTACAACGGATACAACAGCAGCTTTACGTGCGAACGAAATTCATGCTGATTTAATCATGAAAGCCACTAAAGTGGATGGAATCTATGACAAAGATCCCATGAAGTATAAAGACGCTAAGAAGTTTGATAGCCTCTCGTATATTGAAGTTCTTAATAAAGAAATAAAAGTAATGGATTCAACAGCAATAACTCTATGCATGGATAATGACATGGATATTGTGGTTTTTAATATGTTTGAAAGTGGAAATATTGCGAAAGTTGTTAATGGCGAAAATATTGGTACGATTGTTACAAAAAAAGTTTAAGGAGATTAGGTTATGATGAAAGAATTGAAGCCTATACTTGAAGATCATATGAACAAGGCCATCAAATCTCTGCAGAATCAGATGTCCAAAGTCAGAACAGGAAGGGCGACAGCATCTGTACTTGATGGAATTTCCGCTGATTATTACGGTACTCCAACTCCTGTTAAAAATTTAGGTCAAGTCTCAACTCCGGAAGCCAGACTTCTTCAAATTCAGCCTTTTGATAAGAGTGCAATCCCTGCTATTGAGAAAGCAATACTTGCCGCCAATATTGGTCTTACTCCTGGTAATGATGGAAACTTTATTCGTATTCAGTTTCCAGCTTTAACAGAAGAAAAACGTAAAGCATTTGTAAAGGATGTAAAAAAACTTGGTGAAGATACTAAAGTTGCGATTCGTAATATTCGTCGTGATCAAAATGAAAAGGTAAAAACTTCAGAGAAAGATAAAAAAATATCTGAAGATGAGTCCAAGAAAATTCAAGAAGAAATTCAAAAAATTACAGATAACTTCATCAAAGAAGTTGATAAAGTAGTTGAGGCAAAAGAGAAAGAGCTTTTAACTGTTTAAGGTTTTTATGTCTCAAATTAAACATGTTGCCATAATCATGGATGGAAATGGACGTTGGGCCAATAATCGTTTTCATCCCAGGATTTGGGGCCATGTCAGGGGATCTGCAGTGGTTTCCGATATTGTCAGTACTGCTGATGAGTTGAAACTTAAAACACTTACACTTTATGCATTCTCTACCGAGAATTGGTCTCGTCCCCTTGAGGAAGTATCGACACTTTTTAAACTATTAAAAAAATTTCTGATCAAAGAAAAAGACCGTATTCTCTCAAACAACATTAAGTTTAGGGTGATGGGAGATATCGATTCATTACCCACAGAGACCATAAATCTAATTAAAGAAATGGAAGGACTAACCTCAGGCGCAAGTGGTTTAAATTTAATTTTTGCATTTAATTATGGGGGTAGGTCTGAAATTATTAGATCTGTGAACTTGTTTCAAAAAATGAACCCAAATAAAGTGCTGACAGAGTCAGACCTAAATCAGTTTCTTTACTGTCCTGAGATCGGAGATGTGGATCTAATGATCCGCACCGGTGGAGAGCAGAGAATTTCTAATTTCCTGATTTGGCAAATGGCCTATGCTGAAATGTACTTTACTGATACCAAATGGCCTGATTTTACCCCTAAGGAATTTTGTGAAATTATCCAAAAAGTGTCTCGTCGTGAAAGACGCTTTGGAAATGTTTCTGATCAGAATCAACTTGGGGAGTCAATGAGTAAAGCGGAGTCAAATAAGTTAACTTTTGCCCTGGAAGCGGGGCTTTAATGTCTAATAGTACGACTAGAATATTATCTGGAGCAGTCCTTGTTGCCTTAGTGGCACTCTGTTTGAATCTTGGTCAGAGAGCAAGTTTAATTGGTGTTGGTATTATTGGAGTGTTCATAATTGATGAACTCATTACAAATTTTTATGATCAGAGAAGGTTTTCTTTAAGGTATCTGTTAGCTCAACTTTTATATGGAACTTGCTACTACTTTTTCAATTTTTATCAAATTAGTCAGTCCTCATTTAGTTTCTGGATATCAGCGGGAATGGTACTAAATCTTTTTCTCCTTCTTTATTTATTTATTATTTATAAGAAATCAGATCTCCTCCTAAAGGTATTTAGAGCAACTTCCTGGGGAACCGGTTTGTATGTTGTTGTTCCAATGATTTGTCTCTCTTACATCATTCATTTTGATAATTGGCAGATTTTATTTATCGGGCTGTTGATCCTCAACTTTATGGTTGATACAGCCGCTTATTTTACGGGTAAAAAGTTTGGCAGGCACAAACTTTGGGAAGCTGTAAGCCCTAAAAAGACCATAGAGGGTTTGATTGGTGGAGTTTTCTTTTCAGTTTTAGTTACAAGTATTTACTGGAATTATTTTATTAAAGAAGTGAATCCATTTACCGTTTTATTCTTTATAATAGTAGCGTTCTGCTCCCAAGTAGGAGACCTTACTCAGTCAAAACTTAAAAGGCAATTTGAAATTAAGGACAGCTCTTCTTTGATCCCGGGTCACGGTGGAGTTTATGACCGCGTTGATAGCTTGATGTTTGTTGCCCCTCTCTATGCCTTTTATCTGATGGCGAATTTCGTATAAGGATAAGATTATGTTAGAAAAGATTCTGATATTTATTGTTTTTCTTGGGCCACTAATTTTTTTTCATGAATTAGGTCATTTCTTCTTTGCTCGTTTTTTTGGAGTGAGAGTAGAGGTCTTTTCCATAGGTTTTGGGCCCAAAATCTTTAAATATGTTCATAAAAACACTCAGTACGCCATTTCTATTATCCCCCTTGGTGGTTATGTCAAAATGTTTGGGGATGATCCTTTTTCTGATGTTCAACTCAGTGAAGAAGAGAAAAAAGTCGCTTTCAACCAAAAAAGCAAGTGGGCACGTTTTTGGATAGTCTTTGGCGGTCCTTTGGCAAATCTAATTTTGGCATACTTTCTTTATGTTGGATTATTGGCCGGAGGGGAAAAAGTTCCTGAGACAAAGATTGGTCAAGTAGCGGAACAGTCCATTTTATATAAAAAGGGGTTAAGGTCAGGGGATATCTTAGTGGGAATTAATGATGAAAAAATCACCAGCTTTGATGACCTGAATATTAAGGGATCTGTTGTTGAGAAAGTGATTGTGGATCGATCCGGGAAAAAAGTAGAAGTACCGGTTGATATAAAATTAGAGCCTTTTATCCAACTCTTCATAGAGATAGTTTCTCCACTCAAAATGCCCTTGTTTGTGAATAAAAATGGTGAGAAGTTTTTATTAAGTCCCACTCAGAGACCTCTGAATCCAACAGCCTCGTTTGAAGAATTGATTTCAAACTTCAATGGTAAAGCTTATCTTTATAAGTTGACAAAAAATACCGATGACAAGAATCAGCTTGATTTTTCTTCAGAATCAGAAATCTTGACCTCCAAAGAACAGTCATTAATTTCGATGTTAGAGAACTTGGAGTTTTATCCTCTTGAATTGGTTGTTAAAAATGTTGTGATGTCATCTCCTGCAGATAAGGTAAATATTAAAAAGGGTGATATCTTAATCAGTTTGGGTGGCAAGAAACTTCATCGTTTTGAAGAACTAAGACAAACTCTTCAAAAATTGCCGGACAATCAGGAAATCACTGTAGAGTTTTTAAGCCAAGGAAGTGTTATTAAAAAATCACTTCTTCCTGAAGTAAAATTAATTGATAAGAAAAAGATGAAACTCATTGGCATTGAGAGTTCTATCGAGTATGTGCAGCCAAAATTGGTTGAGGTAAAAGCTGAAAACTTTGGTCAAGCACTTCTCCAAGCCTTAAATCGAACTTATGATGGAATACTAAAAACATTCAGTGGTTATAAAAAATTAGTAACTCGAGAAGTATCACTAAATAATATTGGGGGGCCTTTGGCTATTGGTAAGGTTGCCTCCGATTCATTTAATATAAGCCTTTCAATGTTTTTCAGATTAATGGCGATTATTAGTATTAACTTAGGAGTTATAAATTTATTTCCAATACCAGTTTTAGACGGTGGCCACATTGTATTTTTACTTTTTGAATTGGTTAATGGTGGTCCTCTCTCTAAGCGTAAGCTGGAGATTGCCCAGAGGTTTGGGATCTCAATACTGTTCTTCTTAATATTTGTTGCTCTCTTTAATGACATAACAAAACTTTTTTAACGCTTGAATTATTTATTCATTGATTCAACTTACGATCTTACTATTGGTCTTTTGAGTGATGAGCTCAAATGGCTTGATCTTGAACATCATGCTGGTCAAAAGGCTTCTATGGTGATTCAGTCCAGAGCTCTTGAATTGATAAATAAAACTCACCTTAGGCCGCAGGATTTAAATGGGGTTATAACTGTCAATGGCCCGGGATTTTACACGGGTCTGAGATTGGCAGAGGGGTTTTCTGATGTCTTTCTTTTTTTTGGCGTTAAACAATACTCATTATATTCATATGAAATTCCTTACTGGTGTGGCTTTGATACAGGTGTTTGGTTCACAAAGGCCTACAGAGGAGAGTACTTTCTTCATAAATGGACAGGATCCAACTGGTCTCAGTATTTGATCAGTGCTACTCAGATAAAGGATCATGTTGGTAGTGAACACTTTTTCATTCACTCTAGTGTTTCATTAGATACAGCTTCTCAACTACTCGTTGAGAATCCAATTCATTCCTCAGATTTACTTAAAAAACATCCTAAAAAGATTTTTGAGAAAGCACTTGTTAGTCATAAGAGAGAGCCTTTTTATTTTAGACCTCCAGAAGATGAGTTTAAGGTAAATCCATGAGTCGTTTTTTTTTTCTGCCTAAAGTTTTATTTTATGGTCTTTCCTTTTTAAATATTTATTTATTTCTTCATGATTTTTCATGGGTTCAGGTCCTTGTGCCCTTAATCACTTTGGTCTTTTTGTTTCTTTTTAGAAAAAGCTCAGTTCTTTATCAGGAAACAATCAGAAATGATGGCGAAATTTTTCTTTCGCCAGTTCATGGGGTTGTTGAATCCATTAGATATTCTGTCCATTCAATGGAAGAAGATTTAATTTTTCACGAAGTAAAAATCTCCCTAAATCTTTGGCAGGAAAAAGGTTTTTATTTACCAACAGCGGGAGAAATTTCGGCATTTAAACAGGAGTCTCTTACAAATAAGAACGTTGGGTACTCAGTTTTGACACTTACTTCAAAAAATGGGAACAGTTTTATCTTAAAGTTCTTCAATTCCTTGGGCAGATTACCACCAGTGCTTTGGGTGAAGTCTGGAGATAGAGGAAGAGGAGGGGCTTGTTTTGGATATTACCCTTTTGGTGGAACTGTAATAATCTACTTACCGGCTAAAAGTGATATACTGATTTTTGAAAAAGAAAAAATTTTCCCCGGACAATCAGTGATTGCCGCTATTAAAAATTAAGGTGAAAAAATGTTATTAGAAAGAAGAAGTCTTGCTTATTTTATCCCCAATACTTTTACCGCCTTGAATATGGCCTGTGGTTTTATTGCTATTCTTTATGCTTTTCATGGTGAGTTCTACAAGGCTTGCATGTTTATTGTTTTGGGAGCCATTTTTGATAGTGTTGACGGACGAATTGCACGCCTTACAAACACTCAGTCTTCGTTTGGAGAGCAGTTTGATTCTTTGAGTGACTTAGTGTCTTTTGGAGTTTCACCAGCAATAGTTTATTACTTCCGATTTTTAGCAGATGCTGGCAGGGCAGGTATGGTAGCTTGCTTTTTCTTCATGCTATGTGGGGCCCTAAGACTAGCGCGTTTTAATGCCAATATTGATAAAAATAAATCTGATTATTTTCAAGGTTTACCAATTCCCGGCGGAGCAACGGCCGTCATTAGTTTGATTTTTTTATCTTTTAATTTTCCAGAAATTATTTCGATGAAATTTCTTACTGTATGCTATCTCTTTTTTTATGCAGCATTGATGATTTCTAGTATTCCTTTTCCTAGTTTTAAAAAATCTGAATGGGTAAAGAATCACAAGAAACATGTTTTTCTTGGAATACTCCTCATTCTCTGTACCCTCTTTATTTATGAAGAAATCATGATTCCAGTGATCATTACTTTTTATGTTATCGCCTCACTTGTTTATTGGATGACACATCTAAAGAAATTTCAGGGGATTTTTGATTGGTCTGATGAAACAGAAATTGAACACAAGTGATTTATTATTACAGATTGACAATTCAATATAAGGGGAGTTCCTACCTTGGTTGGCAAATTCAGCCGGATGCTGCTGGATTAACTGTGCAGGGTGAACTTCATAAGGCTTTAAGAACAATTTCTAAATCTCAGAATGTAAAAAGTATGGGTGCCGGAAGAACAGATTCTGGTGTGCATGCTTTAGGGCAAGTGGCAAAGATTGCTATTGAATTAAACATAAAACCAGAGAATCTGCGAAGAGCTTTAAATGTAAATTTGCCAGATGATATTAGGATAACCAATGTTGAAGTAAGTGATGAGGCTTTTCTTCCAACAATCTTTGCCAAGTCGAAAGAATATCATTACCGATTTACATGCAACGAAACCTTTAGTCCTTTCCAGAAAGAACTTATTTACAATTATCCCTTTGAGTTGGATTTTGTAAAAATGAAACAAGCTTGCCGACTTATTATTGGCATTCATGATTTTTCTAATTTCTACTGTGAGGGAACAGAGGTTTCACACAATGTGAGAGAAATTTACGAGTGTGAGATTCTCGAAGTGACGGATGCTTCCCATGTACTGCCTTCCCATTATGTCTTTAGAATTGTAGGTAGTGGATTTTTAAAGCAAATGGTACGGCTTTTAGTAGGAGCTTTATGGAATATTGGGCGCGGAAAGGTTTCCTTGGATGAGTTTCAAAATGCCCTTGGTTCAACCAGGGTCCAAAGACTAGGCCCAGTGGCCCCCCCAAATGGCTTATATATGGTGCGCGTTAATTACTGATTCCTTTGACAAATTCAGGCTTTGTGTTAAAAACAACAATTCATTTTTTCATTCGGAAACAAGAGAGATTTTTATGTCTTACACAATTGAAAATGTTAATAGTTGTACAAAAAAAATAGTCTTCAACTTCGAACAGGTTGATCTATCCAAGGAAATTAAAGAGGCACTTCTTGCAAAACAGGCGACCTCAAACCTAAAAGGGTTTCGTAAAGGTAAGGCTCCTCTGGAGATGGTTCAAAAGCTCTTTGGTCCTCAGGTTGAGAACGACGCTCTTTACAGATTTATTTCCGACCAATATTACCAAGCCGTTAAAAAAGAAAACCTTCGTGCAATTGGTTACCCTCAGTTTGGAAATACTAAATATGAATCAGGAAAAACTGTTGCTTTTGAGGCAACCGTAGAAATTATACCTGAAATTGATCTTAAGGATTACTCAGATTTTACTTTTAAAAAAGACTCGGAAGAAGTTTCTGAGGAAGATTTTGAAACACTTAAGAAAAACTATCTTTCAAGTAAAGCTGAAATTGCCGAAGTTAAAGATCCTGAATTCACTCTCTCCAAAGGCGATCACGCTGTTTTTAATTTTGAAGGTGAGCTTGCTGATGGTTCTAAACCAGATAATATGAAAGCTCAGGATTACATGCTCGAAATTGGTTCGGGTCAATTTATTCCAGGGTTTGAGGATGGAATGATTGGAATGAAGAAAGGGGATAAGAAAGATATTCATGTTACTTTTCCTGCTGAGTATCACGAAGAGACCCTCAGGAATGCACCGGTAACGTTTCATGTGGAAGTTTTAGAAATTAAGCAAAAAAATATTCCTGAATTGACTGACGAATTAGCAAAAGAATTTGGATACGAATCAATTTCTGATTTTACAACTAAGAATAAAGAAAGAATGAAGATTCAGAAGAAGAGAGAAGTCCAAACAAAACTTCAACAACAAATTCTAGAAAAGCTTATAGAGGCCAACCAGTTTGATGTTCCTCAAGCTTTGGTTGATGATCAGAAAGAATCAGTTAAGCAGGAGCTTTCTCAAACTTTAAAACAGCAGGGATTCAATGATCAAATGATTGGACTCTATTTCGAAAGATGGAGTGAAGATGTCTCTCAAAAAGCACTCTTCCAGGTTAGGTCAGGCCTCATCCTGGATAAACTTGCAAAAAAATATAATGTTGAATCAACTGAAGCGGACCTAGATCTTAAAATTGAAGAGATGGTTGGTCAGTCTGGAATGAAAAAAGAAGAAATTGTTAAATTTTATAAATCAAACGAAAATGTTAAGAAAAACCTCATGTACGCTATTCGTGAAGAAAAAACATTTTCCGCTCTTATGAAAGAGATGAAAGTTTCTTGATTTTCTTATAATTGCTCCTCCTTTTGGGGGAGCAACTTTCCCACCAAAATCCCTTGATTAATTTGAACCGGCACCTTCCATTTTTTAAATAAACTAATAAATCTTTTTTTGAATAAATCACTTTTTTAACCTCTATTGGCTGAAAATAATATCTTGGCTGCTGAGGATAATTTGTTACATCGAGATTCAAATTATTACTGAATATAAATAGAATAAAGATGACCATCTTAAATTTTTTAAGAAGAAAACATAAAAGGGCCACGAGAGTGAAAGAATGAATCTCTATTGAGGGGAGAAATGTGGTAATTTGTGCAAAAACATTCACAAGGTATTGAAAAAAATCAAGAAGGCAAATCCCTAAATCAATCTGCCAGGACCACAAGGGAAAAGAAATCAGAAACAGAATGGGCATGATCAATGAAAATATCAAATTAAGTATAGGTGAAAAAATAAGTAAAAAAAGAGAGACATGGTCACCTTGGAAATAGGCCAATAAAAGTTGTGCAAAAAAAAACCAAAAAATGAGCCCCAGTCCCTCAAGACCTGAATAAATGATTCCCAAAAAGAGAAAGCTATAAGTAAAACTTAAGGTATTGTTTTGAAACGTCCCAAAAAGAACATCGATCAGCAAAGCAGTTATAAAACCAATGTGAGTTCCCAAAATTTTTTGATGGCCTTTTATGAGCACCATCCTTTTTAAAGCACTAAAACCTGGGAGAAGTCCTACACTCAAACCAATGATAAAAAGTAAAATTATTTGATAATGATCATTTTTGATGATTTTCATAATAGGATTTAAAACTGCACTCAGATGGAATCCAGATGGTGTAAATATATGACTCAGTCCCAGCATTTTGTAGCGCTCTTTGATGGCCGCTGATACTGGACGGGACCTGCCTGTAAGTATAGATTCCCAAAGTTTCACCATTTCAAGATCATTTCCTTTCAAGTCTACTTTCGCCTTTTCAAAATTTTGAAGTTTTAAGATCTTTTCAGGCCGATAAAACTTTCCTACTTGAAGAACTTCTTCACGCTTTTGAACTGCGATGAGGATGAAGGAGATACTAAATATGAAAATTAGCCACTTTTTATTCATGGAACTTTTTTTGCAACTTTTTTGCCGATTGATGTCAATGTTAAGTACAGGATATGAATGGTTAATTAATGCTCTGGGTTGTTTTGATTTCCTTGCAGGAAGCACAGACTTAAGATAATTAAGTCAAACTATGGACATGTCTCTTAAAGGCCTTCTGCCTGACATTCAAAAATGGCTCGATGAGGATGAAATTTCTAAAAATTTCTATTACTCAAGGACGCTTCCAAAATATCCGGTAAAATTGCAGTTAAAAGTTAAGGACCCTTTGATCCTGGCCGGAACTGATTATGTTGTGGCGACCTTTAAGCATCTAGGAGCAGAGATTGATTTTTCATTTTTAACTCAATTTGAAGGTACAAAACTTAATCCCACTATTATTGATTTTCCGGAAATGATACCTTTTCATATTGCGCTCTCTGGAGAGAGGCTTGCGCTTAATCTGTTACAGCATGGGAGCTCTATTGCTACATGGACAGATAAGCATGTTCAAATTGCAAATAAGAAAGGTATTAAAATTCTTGATACAAGAAAGACAACTCCAGGACTCAGAAGTCTTGAAAAATATGCAGTACGTGTTGGAGGTGGCTTTAATCATCGTTTCGGACAAACGGAAACCTGGATGATCAAAGACAACCATAAATCATGTCTAGGAGGTCTTGGGGGAGCATGGGATTTCTTTAAAAATCAAGGTGCTTTTTACAACAATGTTGTAGTTGAAATTCACTCCATTGAAGAGCTAAGACAGGCCCTAAGTCTTGGATGTGTTCACTTGATGCTGGATAATTTTCATCCTGATGACATCAGGCAGGCGGTGAGCCTAAAAAAACCAGGCATGACTTTTGAGGTTTCCGGAGGTCTTAATCTTTCTACGATAGAGGATTTTCTTATAGAAGGTGTAGATGCTTTGAGTCTTGGTTCATTAACTTACTCAGCTCCAAGAGTTGATATATCTTTAAAGTTTAAGGCAGTATGAAAGACTTTAAAACAGATGTGCTCATCCTTGGAACTGGAATCTCTGGTCTCTCGTCTGCGATTAAGCTGGCGGAAAAAAAATTAAATATCACCATTGTGACTAGAGAGAAACGACCTGAAATTACCAATACATTTTGGGCCCAGGGTGGGATCATTTACAGTCCAAAAGATTCAAATGATCAGGAAGATCTTGTTGAGGACATTCTGAAGGCTTCTGCTTATACCTCCAATCTTGAAGCGGCAAAAATCCTTTCAACCCGTTCTGCGGAAATTATTGATGAAATTTTGATCCATAAATCTCATACAGATTTTGCAAAAGATGCAGAGGGGGAACTTCTTTTCACAAAAGAAGCTGCTCATTCCAAAGATAGAATTATCTATAACGGTGATATGACTGGGAAAGCTATTCAGGTTTCTTTGTTGAATTATCTTTCAAACAAAGAGGTTTTTCCTAATGTTACTTTTCTTACCTCTCATACAGCGATTGATCTCATTACTCCCAATCACCATGGTTCACTCATCACTCAACGTTATGAAGAGAATCAGGTCTTAGGGGCCTATCTTCTAAACCAAAACTCAAAAGAAGTTCGAAAGGTTTTATCTAAAGTCACAATTCTTGCTACGGGTGGAATTGGTGCACTTTATTTACATCACTCAAACTCTGAAGGGGCACGAGGGGATGGGCATGCCATGGCACATAGGGCAGGTGCCTATGTGACGAATATGGAGTTTATCCAGTTCCATCCTACAACATTTTATAACCGATCCTCCCATAGACGCTTTTTAGTTTCAGAAGCTGTCAGAGGTGAGGGGGGAAGACTTATTAACGCAAAAGGAGAAGCTTTTATGAAAAAGTATCATCCTGATGCTGAGCTTGCTCCAAGAGACATAGTATCTCGTGCCATTCTTGAAGAAATGATTGCAGAGAAGGAAGACTGCGTTTACCTCGATATCACAAATAAAGCGGAGGACTACTTAAGAAACCGTTTTCCAACGATTAACGCTTATTGCATGGAAAACAAAGTGGATATGTCTAAAGAGCCGATACCTGTTGTTCCCGCGGCTCACTATACTTGTGGGGGAGTAAAAACTGATCTTAAAGGAAGAACGAATTTAAAACGCTTGTACGCAGTTGGAGAGGTTGCATGTACTGGACTTCATGGTGCAAATAGACTGGCCTCCACTTCTCTCCTAGAGGGGCTTACCTGGGGTTATATTGCAGCCGAGGATATTCTCACTTATATTCAACAATTAACTGATTATGATGAAAATAAGATTAAAGATTGGCTACAAGGACATGAAGAGGTTGATTTAGCTCTTATTACTCAGGATCAGATGACTCTGAAGCAGACTATGTGGAATTACGTTGGTCTTTCCAGATCAAAAAACAGGCTTAACCGGGCCAGGGCCATGTTCATGGAGCTGCAGGATGAAATTTCTAAATTCTATAAAAATGCCCAACTTCATGATGAACTGATAGGTCTCAGAAATGGGGTTGAGGTGGCCTTCATGGTTTTAAATGCTTCACTTAGAAACCAAAAATCAGTGGGTTGCTTTTATCTTAAAAATTAAAATCTGCAGTAAAAATTGTAGACTAAGTTCTTTGTGGCAGTAATGGAGGATATATCTGTGCCGTTCTTAATTTCTCCAGAGATAATCATGTTTCCATAAAACTCTCTGTCACTCATAACTTCTTTTGGAGTCCTGTCCAGCATAACATGAGCCGCTCTGATCGCCTCGCCATTTTTTCGTAGGAGATAAATCATCTTCACCTGTTTTTTTACAGTCAAGTTTGATCTCAGAAAGGTTAACTCTATTCCGTCAAGATTCATGGAGAGTTGGTTAGCATTGGAGATTGAAAATACATCGACAACTGTTTGAAACTTAAGTTCCGAAATGGGGGTCTGACTATTTCGATAAATCCCATCCACCAGATGACAATCAGCTGAACTGGAAGCAAGTATTTTTGTAGATACAAAAAATATTAAAAACAAAAAAAATTTCATAAATAAGATATATGCTTTTTTGAAAGCGAAAGGGGAAAAAAGCTCAAAGAAGGTAAAATTTTCACAATCATACCCTTCACAATTTAACTTTTAGGGTAAAACTTCTGAAATGGTTTTTCAGGAGTCGCTTAGAGGCTTAAAGTAAGAGTGACCCAGAAGGACGAGATTTCTTCTGATAAAGTTTCGTCGTCTTAGGACAAAATTTGTAGGGCGTTTTGGGTTCCATTTTCTAGGATTTGGTAAAATAGCTGCAAAAAGTTGGGCTTCATCTAGATTTAGTTTTGTGGCAGGTTTTTTCCAGTAGTAACGGGCCGCCGCCTCTGCTCCATAGATGCCAGGACCCAGCTCAATAACGTTTACATAGACCTCAAGGATTCTTTTTTTACTCCAGAAAGTCTCCATAAGGAGGGTGAAGTAAGCCTCCAAACCTTTCCTCCAGTACGTTCTTGATGGATAGAGAAAAACGTTTTTAGCTGTTTGTTGACTTATGGTGGAGGCACCCATTTTAATTCTGCGTTTTTTGTTGGCATCAATGGCCCTGGCGATGGCCTCAAAATCAAATCCATTATGAGATAAAAATTTAGGATCTTCAGATGCAATCACAGCCTTTAGAAGATTTGGAGAAATTTGCTCTAAAGGGACCCAGTCTTTTTGGATGGGTACCCATTTGCCTTCAATGGCATAATCAAGGGTTCTTAAAACCATGAGAGGAGTCACATAAACAGGAAGCCATCTGTATAAGATGACGCCTAATAAACTAGCACTAAAAAAACCTGCAACAGCTAAGAGGACAATTTTTTTTGTCTTTCTTAAAGCTGGTCTGATTTTGGAGAACCCTCTTCTGATATAACCCATAAACTTTTCATAAACTCAAAAAAAATACTTAAAGAGATTTTACCATTATGAGTATAACTTATTGCAATCTAATATCTAACTGGTCAAGTTTATTCTCTTGAAAGTGTTGGAGGGATGCTTTAGGTGAGATTTTTTTACAGACCTAAGTGTAATATGAAGACTTTTTTCAGCGAATCCTCTAAAAAGTCTTTAATTCTTTCCTATAGGTATTTGTATGAACTTAGAAACTAAAAAATTTGAATCAAAATCACTTTATTTTACCTCCTTGGGCTGTTCTAAAAACCTGGTGGATTCTCAGGTTATGCTTGGGCACCTGAAACTAGATGGTTTTACGATCGCCAATGAACCTCAGGATGCAGAAGTGATTATTGTTAATACCTGCTCTTTTGTAGAAGCTGCTAAGATGGAATCTATCGAAACCGTTCTGGATCTGGCCTCTTATAAGGAAGATGGTAATTGCAAAGCTCTAGTCATGTCTGGCTGTATGGCCCAAAGATATGCTAATGAGCTTGAAAATGAAATGCCAGAGATCGATATGTTTATCGGTACAGGAGAATATCATAAGATTGTTCCGCTTCTCCGTGCCATGGAGGAAGGAAAACTTGAAAAAAAATCCTTCGTTGAAATCCCTCGCTTCATCCACACCGAATTTGATCCCCGTCTAAATACCTCGCCCTTTTACATGGCATGGTTAAAAATTTCTGAGGGTTGTAATAGAAATTGCACTTTCTGTATTATTCCTACTCTTCGTGGGAAACTTCGCTCAAGAACTGTGGACTCCCTTGTAAAGGAAGCTGAGCAGTTGGCCGCAACCGGGGTTCGTGAGTTAAACCTCATTTCACAGGATTTTTCAGATTATGGTGTAGATCTTCAAGGTGGTGGTAAGGAAGAAGGGAAAAATCCAATGATCTATGATCTTCTTTCCCGATTAGAAAAGGTAGAGGGAATAGACTGGATCAGAGTGTTTTATTTTTATCCGGATGACCTAACTGAAGATGTTATGGACTTAATGTCAAAGTCTAAGAAGATAACAAAGTACTTAGACATGCCTGTCCAGCATTTTGCAGATGGTGTACTTAAAAGAATGAACCGTAGAGTTACTGGCAACGTTATCAATCAAAAGATTCAGACATTAAGAGAAAAAATTCCCGGTATAGTGCTAAGAACTTCAATTATTGTGGGGTTTCCAGGAGAGACGGAGGAAGATTTCGAGGCCCTTGTAGAGGGAATTAAGTCTGCCCGCTTTAATCATTTAGGCGTATTTAAATATTCTGATGAAGAGGGGACTCCTGCAGTTCGTTTAAAAAATAAAGTGCCGCAAGAAATTATTGATGAGCGATTTGAAAAACTCTATGAGGTTCAAAAAGAAATCGCACGGGAACTTAATCAGGAATATCTTGGTAAAGTGATTGAGGTTTTAGTTGAAGGACCTCATGAAGAAACGGAACTTCTTCTACAAGGTCGTCACTCAGGACAAGCACCCGACATTGATGGTAAGGTCATTATTAATGATGGTTTTGCTAAGGCAGGAGACCTGGTCAAAGTCGAAATCACAGAAGTCCTTGATTATGATCTGGTTGGAAGGATTATCTAATCCTTTTACTTTTGATTCTTTTCTAGAAGGGCTTTCCTAAGAGTTAACTGATCTGTTAAATCAGTAATTTCTTCAGTTACTTTTTCATTTTTAACTTCATGGAGTTTATAGTGAAGAAGGCCATAGGCTTGCTTGTCTTTGAGATCTTTTGTTAAAAGTTTAGTTTCTAATTCTATGAGTCCTGATTCTACTTCCTTAATTTGTGCTGAAATTTCATTAAATCTAAACTCAATTTGTCTTTGAAGGTCATTAATAAGGGTAGCAGTTTGAGTGATGACAGCTGACACAATTTCATCTTTATTCTTAGACCTATTTTTTCTAAAGATTTTATTAAACATAGAAACCTCATCTCTATCTTACAGCATAATGACAAGACTTCCTTTCAGGGCAAGAATCTCCTCATAGATTAGATGTATTACTCGGATTACCATTGTTTTTAAAACGAAAGGTTCTATAGTGAAAAAACTGATTTTTATAATAAGTCTTCTTTTTCTGACGATATTTATCGGGAAAGAAGTCAGGGAAAAATTGACCGTGCCACCACTTGAGGTTGAATCCAAAATATCCATGCCAGAGATACCTGTGGAGATAAAAAAAATAACGGACACTCAAGTTTATGAAAAGAAAATCAAAGAAGAAACGGAGTTTGACCGGCTTAATCCAGAAGAAAAGAGACAATATGACTACAACTTTATTCAGGAACTTTTTTTAGTGACCAGAAAAGTTGAGGCCGGCGATGAGGATGTTGTTAACTGGCTTAATGTTTTAGAACAAGAGGGATCGAGAGAAGGTATCTATCAGGCTTTGGTTTTGGATGAAATTTATACAGGCCTTGAAGGAATGAATGAGGTTTCTTCAGAAAGGCTGATTAATTTTTTGGTAAAATTTGGAAACAAATTTCTTAATAAGAGCTTCAGTCCTGAATCACTTAAAAAACTTAATCCTTTTTCACTTAAGAGAATTTTTACAGATCATCTCCTTGATCTTATGGAATACTATGAAGTTAAAGATTTAGATTCGCTCTACAGATGGTATGCTCTTTATTCTGAACAACTGGCCCAGGATTACGGACCTTTGATGAAGACTCAGATCCGTAGTGAAACTTCTGGCAACTACCACTACCAATGGGCAATAAAAATGCCACTTCAGCACATAAAGTCCGAGGTCATGATCAAAACTCATCTGGTGATGAATGGGCTTCAATTACTCAATTAAAACCTGAAATTTCAATTGTCAAAAGTTTAAGATTGATGATTCCAAAATGGACTTTCTTCCAGAAACAAAGAATAAAGAACTCTTTCTACTCCAAGAGCAATTCCTGCCGATGGGGGTAATCCGTGATCCATGATTTTGTAAAAAGATTTTGGCTCAGGAAGTTCATATTGATAGAGTTTTCTTTTTAAAGCAGTTTGTTGCAGAAATCTTTTTTTCTGTTCAACACAGTCAGTGAGTTCATTAAATGAGTTGCATATTTCAATACCATTTATGTAAACCTCAAAACGTTCACAGACGCGAGGATCAGACTTTTTCAAAGTGGAAAGCGCACTTAAAGGAGCTGGAAATTCGCTGATCAATAAAAAGGGGTATTTTTTGGAGATCATAGGTTCAATTTTGTTTAAATAAAGAAGAAAAAAGTAATCTTCCCACTCAAGTTCTGACTCCGGAACAGGCACATCAGGGAATGATTTTAGAAGGATTTTGATGGAAGGAACGTCGAGGTAGTTTAGGATATCAATATTGAGCTCAGCCAGAAAAAGCTCCTGCATGGTCATCTTGATCATTTTAAAAGGGCCCTGGGGTTCTTTTAAGATAAGTCCCTTTTTAGCTCCATGTACTACAATATAACGGAGAAGGTTTTCCACATCCTTCATGATAGTTTCATATCTTTCATGTTTTCTATACCACTCGAGCATGACAAATTGCGGTCGATGAATGGGGGAGGAAACCTCATCTCTGAATGCATAGGTGAGAGTAAAAATTTTATTAAAATCTTCATCACTTGCCAGAAGTTCCTTCATGCAAAACTCAGGCGAGGTATGTAAATAGAGGGGTTGAAGTTCCTTTTTATGAACTGAGTAAAGCTGGAACGGGTGTATATGTACCTCCATTCCGGGATTTTCTACAGCGGGAGGGGTCATAACATCAAGGAAGCCTTGCTCCACGAAAAAGTTTCGAATAATCTGTGTAAGCTGAAAAAGGTTTTTGCGACTCATGGATACCCACCGAATAAGACAAATTATTGAAACAGAGCATACTCTTCAACCCGATGAGTGGAAAGGGGCTGTTCTTTTTTTATTTAATCAAGACCACGTATTTTTTATTAAGCGATCTGAAGAGATGCCGACTCATAGTGGCCAGATTGCTTTTATTGGTGGTCTTAAAAAAGAAACTGAAATTGATCCCCGCATTGTCATAGGAAGAGAGTTTGAGGAAGAAACAGGACTTAGTGCTGATGTTTTGAATTTGTTGGGTTATCTGTCAGTGGTAAGAACGGCCAAGCTCTGGCCGATTGTTCCAGTCATGGGAGAACTTCTCATTTCTACAGAGCAATTTATGAGAAATATTAAAAGTAATGGAGAGTGGGTCGAATGCCTGGCTTATTCTTGGAAAGATTTGAAGCTTCGTGAAAATTGGGACTTTGGTTGGCGTAATGGCAACGAGAAATTTCCCATATTATTTCATTCCATCAGAAAAGAGACTTATATTTCAAAATATCAAAATGACAAGACCCAGCTTCTTTGGGGGGCAACTGCCTACGTTGTCTGGGATTTCTTGCAGCTTTACTATGGCCAGTTAGAAAGCTAAATACTATATCCGTCATATTTCAAATTTCAGGTGCAATAAGTAAGTCGACCATCAAAGGAAAAGTGCATGGAAAATGTGTTTCAAGAAAATACCTGGTTAATTATTTTAATTTTGGTCCTGCTTGTTTTACCCCTCTTTTACTTTATCCTTCATAAAAAAAAGCCAGAAGTTCCTGTCACACCTACTTTAAAACCAGTCGAAGTTCCCAAGATTTCCTGGAAAGACCGGCTCAATTCAGGTCTATCTAAGTCTCGGTCAGAAGTTTGGGGAAAAATCGGAAATTTATTTTCTGGTCCCACTCCTCAATTAGATGAAATAGAGGAAGTTCTTTACACGGCTGATATTCCTACCTCAATGGTCCAACAGCTTTTAGAAAATCTTGAATCAGAGGGAAAAGGGAAAACATCAAAAGAAATTCAAAATCTTGTTTATGATTTTATGAAAAAGAAAATGGAGCCAGTTCAGCTTGGCATGCGCTCCGGAGTGGTTGAATTCAAGGGAAAGGTCAATAAGACTCAAGTGTTCATGATTGTTGGGGTCAATGGTGCAGGAAAAACAACCACAATAGGTAAACTTGCTACCAAACTAAAGTCCCAGGGAGCGAAGGTCATAGTGGGAGCTTGTGATACGTTTCGGGCCGCTGCAGTTGATCAACTTCAAGTTTGGTGTGACCGAGCAGGGGTTGATTTAGTACGGGCAAAAGATGGAGCAGACCCAAGTGGGGTGGCCTATGATGCTGTTGCTAAGGCTTTTTCTGAGGGCTATGACTACTGCTTGATTGATACTGCGGGAAGGCTTCATACGAATCAGAACTTAATGGATGAACTAGAAAAAACCAAAAGAGTGATGGCCAAAATTTCTCCTGAAGCTCCGCAAGAAGTACTGTTAGTTTTGGATGCAATTACTGGTCAGAACGCTTTAAAGCAGGCCCAGGAATTTAATAAATCTCTCAATTTAACTGGAATCATTTTCACCAAGTGCGATGGGTCCGCCAAGGCCGGGAGTGCCGTGGGAATTGTTGATCAACTCAAGGTGCCAATTACCTATATTGGAGTGGGAGAGTCAGTGGATGATCTTCTGGCCTTTGACCTAGAGACATACTTAAAAACTTTAATTGGTCTTGAGACAACTTAAGATATTGAATTCACGATATTTATTAAACCGTGTTCATTGACTTTTATACAGGTCTTTCGTAACTTAGATTTATGACCATAAGTCAGGAAAAAGAATTTAACGTTTTAGGTTGTAAGGTTAAGTACCGACCTCTCGAAAACGATAGTCAAAATGCAAAGGCAGTTATTGAGTTCGTTCTTCAAGAAATTGAGGAGCTAAAGTCAAAACGTCCCCTTTTAAGAGATACTGATATCGCTGTTTTAGTAGCACTAAAAGTGGCGACAGAAAAAATGCAACTTGAGGATGAGTATAAAGCAAACATCCTTAAGCTTGAGGAATCTCTGCAAACGGCACTTCAAGCAATGAGTCTTGAAGCGAACTAGTTGTGGGTAAAGATTATTTAAGAAAGTTACTTCTTAGTAAGATAACATCTTTATCAGACAGTGAAATTCAATCGTTAAGTTTTAGGTTAACCAATCAGCTCATCAAGTTTTTCTCTTCTCTTCCTGAATTATCAAATCAGGTTGGCGGAGCTTTTTTGCCTTTAAAATCTGAGATTGCACCTATGTATCAGGAACTGATGCATGCAGTACCCTTGGATTTGGCTTTTCCAGTTTTGGTCAATGGCCAGATGTCTTTTGGAATTCCAAATGGGATGCCCAGAGGGGGAATTTGGCTGGAGTGGCCTTATCACCTGATTGGGCCTCAGTGGCTCCTTGTACCGGGGTTGGGTTTTGATTTTAGTGGTGCCCGTTTAGGTAGAGGCAAGGGTTATTATGATCGTTATCTTGAAGATAAAGATCTTTTGACCATAGGTATCGCCTGGAATGAGCAAGTGATAGAAAAAATCCCCATGGAGCAGCACGACTGTTACATGGATTTTATAATAACAGAAGAATTTTGCTGGGACGTAGGCCAGCAAGTTAAGTTTTAAGGGGAATATATGAATCCAATTGTTATGACCGTTTTGGGCGTGATTGTTGGTGCATTGGTTGCTTTTCTTTTGGTGAGCCTTAAGAATGCATCAGCACAAAAATCCAAAGAAGGTGCGGCTCAGGATATTCTTAAAAAAGCTCAGGCAGATGCAGAAGAAACGAAGAGAAAAGCTGAAGAAAGGGCCAAACAGATTGTTCGAGAGGAAAAAAATCAGCTTGAATCAGAGATGGAAAAAAAGAAAAAACATCTTTCAGATCTCGAAAGAGGTTTAACTAAAAAAGAAGTAGCTATTGAGCAAAAAGTTGAACAAATTCAGAAGGACACTGAAAGAGTTAAGCTTAAAGAGTCTGAAATTGAGACAAGACTTCAAAAGCTAGATTTGGAGATAAAAAAGAACCAAGAGGTCCAAGATGAACTAGCAAACAAACTCACTCAGGTGGCAGGACTTACTAAAGAGCAGGCAAAAAATGAACTCATTGCTCAAATAGAAGAAGAGGCAAAACTTGATGCTGCTAAAAGAGTTAAGCGAGTTGAAGAAGAGGCAAATGAAGAAGCTGAAAAACGGTCCAAAAGAATCGTTGGTATTGCTATCCAACGCTTCGCTGGAGAATACGTAGCAGAACAAACAATCTCCTCGGTTGAAATTTCTGATGATGGAGTGAAGGGACGACTCATTGGTCGTGAAGGTCGTAACATTCGTGCCTTCGAACAAATTTGTGGAGTGGATTTAATCATCGATGATACACCGGGGATTGTGACCATTTCTTCCTTCAACGTTGTCAGGAAAGAAATTTCAAGGATGACCATTGAACGATTAATCGCTGATGGCCGTATTCATCCTGCAAAGATCGAGGAATTCTACGAAAAATGTAAGCAAGAGTTTGAATCTCGTCTTCGTGAGTTAGGTGAAAAAGCTCAAATGGAAATTGGAGTTCACGGTATTCATCCAGAAATTTTAAAGCTTATCGGTGCTTTGAACTGGAGAACTTCTTATACTCAGAATCAGTATCAACATGCTCTAGAGACAGCCTTCATTGCTGGAAACATGGCCGCTGAATTAGGTCTTAACGTCAAACAGGCCAGAAGAGCAGGACTAATGCATGATATTGGTAAAGTTCTTGATGCTTCGGCTGAAGGATCACATGCTGTGATTGGTGCAGATTTTGCTAAAAAATACGGAGAGTCTCCGGATATTGTCCACGCCATCAGGGCACATCATGATGATGAGAAACCAGAATCT
>CANHIY010000025.1 GCA_947461175.1 Bacteriovoracaceae bacterium | reverse complement strand
TGCAATGACTTTTTTAAAGTAGGACTAAGTTCAACCTGATGTTCTTTTAAAAGATCCTCCACATAGGTGCAGATGCAATTATTTTGGCACTCCTCTATCAGTTGTGTCACTTTTTCATCATCATCAAGACTCGCTTCTATATCATCTTCGATCACTTCCATCCTGGGTCTTAAGGTTCTCAAAAGAAGTCCTGCTTCATCGGAATTAGGGACACATTCTAAAGGGGCCATCTCTTGATCAAAAATTTTATTAAGCAATTCATGGGGAAGTATGATTTCACCCATCGAAAAATGTTTAGAGGATTCTAAATGTTGAGGCTGTGCAACTTTTTTGGAGGTCACTAAAGTGGAGGAGCAAGAATAGCTGATGAGGATTATGACAAAAAAGATAATTCCAATCTGAAAAGTCATCAAATGTTCCTGAAAAAATTTCTTCTTAACTCTTGTCGGATATTTTTTTTGAAACTTGAGTTTTTCATTCGGTAAACCTGATTTTTTACTTTTTGAGGCAAAACTTGCCCCCCATAAATCCCTTGATTGATCTTTAGATTAGTATTAGAGATAATAAAAGGGAGGGGGATCTATGGAAGATATTCGTTCTGTTCTTTCCCAGTTTAAGACAAAAAAATCTGAAAAAATCAATGCTCCGGAAAAATCGGGCACGGGACCCGATAACACTCCCTCAACGTCTGAGATACCTGATGTATTTTTTGACCTGATCCTTAAGGATTATAAATTGGGCCGTCATGAAATTTCTCTTTTGATGTATCTGTACAGACAAATCTGGTGCAGACCCAATCTCTACAAGTCCCATGGAATTGGACCTTTAAATTCATATGCCACCCTTTGTTCCATCCTGGGTGTGACCATGGAACAGCTTGGGGCCGATCTTCGCTCACTTGAAAACCTGGGATTGATTGAAACCATCCGTTCGGGACAATACTTCATTAGAAAGTACTTCACAGAGAAGCTTGACGCTCAGTTTGGGCAAAATTACGACGAATTTCTTTAAGCATGATCAAAAGACTGGAAGCTCTGAAGGCCTGTTATCAAGGGGAGTCTCATGTTTGGGATGTTGGCTGTGATCATGGACTACTGGGAAGCTCCTTCTTACATGAACCAAGGGTTCAAAAAATTTTCTTGGTTGATCCATCCTTGGACGTCTTTGACAAGCTAAAAGATACGTATATTACTGATGGCAAAATTGAACTTATCCATAGTAAGGGGCAAAACTTAAAGATCGATACAAAAAATAATCTCATTTTTATTGCTGGTATGGGTGGAAAAGAAATAGGTGAGATTATCCTGAGTCTTCTTCCTCTCCTTCAATCCTGCTCAAGATTTGTCATCTCACCTCATCGAAAAATCCTGGAACTGCGCTCTCTTCTTCGTGAACTTCCCCTCAAATTGGAGAAAGAAGAGGTTGTATGGGATAAGGGACAATTTTATGTGATTCTCTCTCTTAAACCAGATATGACCGGTGAAAAAAAAGTATCACTGTTTGGTGATGACCTTTGGCAATCGGAGGCAGGGGAGCATTACAGGCAGCAGCAGATTCAATTTTTTTCGCTCCATAAAGATGAGAAATCTCAGCAGTATATAGATTTTTTGATACACAGAAGGCCCTCCTCAAGCCCCTGAAAACACTAAATTTCAAACCATGGTATAATATCGTCATGGAAGGCAAACTTCTGTTCTATTATTTTGGAGACGACGAGGCCTATTTTCGCACCATTGTGGGTGAATTCAAAAAATCAACACCTCTTGTGATTAATTTCAGTCGATTTTTTGAAACAGACGAAAAAAAAATCCAGTCATTCTTTCTAAAAATTTTCTCGGACAAGCCTGACTGTGTTTTTATTGATTTTTCCAAATACTCCCAGGACTATGTCCATTTGGCGAGGATTCTATCCAGAAGTCGAATGCAGCACTCTTTTGTGACGGTTGGACTTGTGGATTATTTATCCCCTATTGAAATTTTAAGGGAGGGAATTGCCACAGGAGTGAATCTCACATTCATCAAGAGTGTTGAGACTTTTGACATTGCCTATCACGTTACAAAATTAATGGATAAGAATCAGGGAGAACATGGTTTTGCGGTAGCAGATCTTAAAGATGAATGGGAAGCAGGAATACCTTCAAAGGTGGGCTACGTTCACAAAGAAGGGCTTCATCTTGAGACTGACTTTAAATTAGATGTCGGAAATCAAGTCACTATTCTTCATGACTTTATAAGACTTAGGATTGTACCATCAAAAAAATTCTTCATAAGGCACATCTCTTCCGAGAATCTTTTCTACCACTTTAAGTATGCCACAGAAGCAGAGTTTCTTTTTTTGGATGAGTACCTGCCACCAGAGGGAATTTCTCCTTCAGAGGACAGTGAAAAGAAAAAAGAGAGAGAAGAATTAGTCGTTTATCATAAAAAATTATTATCAAATTGGATCAATAAAAATCAGCACTACTCTGTGGAAAAAAAGGCGAAAGTTCTTATCGTAGATAGAGAGTTTCATGTGTACAATAATCAACCGCGATCAGATAAAACGGCCTACACCATCAGGTGCATCCCTTATTTTCAAGAGCTAGAGAGTGAAATTAATCTCTATGAGCCCCAGGTTATTGCCTTTGCCATGGACGATGAGGAGTTGACGGATCGAAAAAATACAAATGAGATCCTTTTTCAATTGATTCGTTATGTGTCAGAAAAATTTCCGAAACAACTCCCCTTTATCATCGTGTTTAACACCAAATCAAACTCCAAGGAAATGAAAGAAAATTTTCATTATACCCACATCATGTCTTCAGAGAGTCCGTTATCGGCGGAACTTTTAGGAAGAATGGCAGACGCTTTTGATAAAAAACTTGAAATGTCTCTCAAAAAACTAAAGCAAAGATCTAAAGACACAAAAATATTTTTAAGTAAAACCAATGCCACTTCCCTGGCCGAAATTCTTATTCCCATTACCGTCTTAAAACTTTCAGAATCTGATGTGATTTTTCAATCGGCCACGGAGCTTCCCATTGGAATGAACCTCCATGTCACTCTCCCAGTGGATATGTATCTCAATGTAAGACCCTCAAAAAATCAGGGAAAAACTCCCGAATATTGTGGCCTTATTCACTCTATTGGAGAGGAAGATAAAAAAACTCTCCGAAGATTTGTCAATGCCATCTTTTTTAGGGACCATGATGCTCAATTAGAGGCCGAGAAGGAAGAATTTAAACATTTAAATGAGAAAAAAATGCAGGAAATGCAAGAGGCACTGATTCAGCAAGAGATCCAAGAAAAAACCGAAGAGGATAAAAATATTCCAGACCCCAGTAAAGACGAGAACAAACAAGAATCCTGATTGCCAATTAATTTTTAAGATTTTAAAGTCACAAAATGCGAATTTTAAAAATCTTACTCGTCTTTGTTTCAATCTATTTTGTCAGGAAATTTATCCACCTCTATCAGGTGATGAAAAAAATTCAAAAAGACCACGAAATCAATCATAAAAAACCACCGGCCGGTGAATCCACACAGGAAAAAGAAGTTGTGGATGCAGAGTTTAGAGTCCTTTAATCCTCTTTTTGAGCTCTTTTACTGAGTCCACTCTCCCTTCAAAACTTAAGGCCCTGAGGTCTTCCCAAACCTTCAGAATTTTAAGGTCATTGGTTCCTTGAATGATGACATGGGATTTTTCAACACTCACAGGAGATAAGTGAAGACCTTTTTTACTCATCTTTTTGTAAAAAAGATTCCACAAGTCTTGATACTCATTAAAATCAGATTTTTTATTTTTGGTATGTAAAAAAAGAGCATAGAGCACCATGAAAATCACCATGATCATGGGGATGATGGAAAAGAGCCATTGGCGCTTAATTTTTAGGCCCAAAAGCCATTCTTCTTGGGCCCCGTAGTCCATGGTTTCTAGCCATTGATAAAAAAGAAAGTCCCACTGATTGAACCAAAGTTTTAAATCATTGATAAAGGCGGGTACCATAAAAAACGATTCTTTCTTATAAACTCCACCTCGGACATTTTCGATGAAGGCAGATCCTCCTAGGTTGACCCGTTCTGGTGAAATCCATGCCGTGGGATCAAGCTGGATCCACTTACCCTCTGAGTAGGCCTCAACCCAAACATGGGCATCATTTTGAGAGATAAGATAAAAGTTAGCGTACTTATTATAGCTTCCCCCCATGAAACCCGAGACTAATCTTGTGGGAATATTTTTTAAACGTAAAATGATAGCAACACTTGAGGCATAGTGAGAGCAAACACCGACTTTTCTATCCAGAAATTCTTTTAAACTCAGAATTTTTCCAGGGGAGAGGGAGTATGAGAATTGTGATTTCAGGAAAAGTTTTTTAATCGACTTTGAAACCTCGTCAAGATTTGTTCCCGGAAACATTTCTCTGATCTCTTTTTTATCTTTTCGAGAGAGAGGTACAGTTAAATAATGGGCGCTTGGATCTTCTTCAAGAATATCGCCTCCCGGATGACTAAAGGCCTCGTAGCGCTGAATTGAGTTCCATCTTTTCTGTGGGTAGGTCCTCATACTGCCTTTAAAACTAACCAATTCATTCTCTGGTTGGATAAGTTGTGGCACATTCAACATAAAAAAATAGTCTGACTTCGTCATGAGATTAAAGGTTTGCTTCACATGCTTAAGAGAAAACCTGGGACCTGTAGTTGACTGATGTTGTTCATGATCCTGTGTCATCACCTTCCAGTTCCAACCATCATTATAAGAAAGAGTGTTTCCTCTCCAGTAAAGTTCTTCCTGGGCCAGAAGTCTTGAAGAAACAACTCTAAAAACAGGATCATCGTTAGATTCTAAAGAGTTTATTTCAGAGATATTCACATCAGGAGTGTAACCTATTTCACCAGGTGCCATGGTATTTTGCTGGAACGGAATGGGGTTCATGAGCCTTGGGATTAAAAAGAAAAACAAAAAGGTCAAAGGAAATACCCACATTAATGAGAAAAAGAGGTCCTTTAACTTTAGTTTAAGGCCAATATGATCATAAAAATCACTGATTAAAATGAGAAAACTCAACGTAAAGTACACCACATAGGTGATGGATTTTTCAAAAAGAGAACCTGACGAAATTAACAATAAAAGTCCAAAAAAGATCATGTAACGGTCTCTGTCCGTTTCTCTTTCAAGAATTTTTAAGACGATAATAGAAGTAAGAAAGTTTAGACCAATTTCCGGGTCTATCACTTTCCCATACTTTATCCAGTAGGAGGTAAAGACTCCCATGGCCAGGGCATTTCGGATGAGTTTTGTGGTTTCTATTTTAAAAAATACCACCAGGGCGCCCACAAGGACAAATAACAAGGTGGCACCAGTCAGGACTTCTCTTAAAAGAAAAGAAAACAAGATCAGCACCAAGATTTGTTTGTAGTTATCTTTTAACATAGGGAAAGCCTTCTTAAACAATCCCGAAGATGCTTTTGACTGGAATTTGCCTCTGTTCTTCCCATTTGATCTTCGTAACTAAAGTGAGTTTCGTTTCGGAAACATAAGACCATTTGTGTAGCGAGAGTTGAAAGGGTGTGTTCTTTATCCTTAAAGTTTTTGGGGAGACAAAAATGAACCACAGACTTTTTTAAATCTTCTCCTTCCTTCACCACCAACTCACCTATGCGGGCATAGTGCTTCCAGCTGATTTTCCGGGACTCTTCTCCTTGATAAGGGGCAAGATTCCACACATCATGAGGACCTTTTAAGGGGCCTTGGTGATCACCCTCCAAATAAGAAGCTTCCATGGGCATCTGGGGCACCTCATTTAGTTTTGGGGGAAAGGCATAGGCCAAGACGTCTATTTTAAAATACCTCCAGGTCTGATAAAGGCCAAAGGGTTTGGTGGTTTTAACTCTTAGATGCTTAAATTTCCAAAGACCTCTATGGGGGTAAATGATTTGACCTTGTGTGAGTTTTTTAAAATCCTCCAAGGAGTGATGTTCTAGAACTCCTTTAATTAAAAAGGAATCATCCCTGTCGTTTTCTAAACTTAATTCCCAATGAAGGGGAGGAGGCGGAGAGTTTTTCCAATGAACACATAGAGAGACACTCTCCCCGGCGTGACCATCCTCTAAAAGAACAGATTCAAGCTTTAACTTATGCATGTGAAAATGAGACTGAATAAGCCAAATAAGATTTAATCCAAAAAGAAAAAGAGTAAAAATTAATAAAAGATTATTATTATAACCCACTGACAATAAAAACATGAGAAAGATCAAACCATTAAGGTATCCCCCCATACGGGTAGGAATGATGTAGATCCGGGATTTTTTTTTAATCTGCCTTAATATCCATTTAGGGATTTTCATTTTTTCTTAACAAAAGGAACACCAATTATAAATTCTCTCGCTCTATGGTTTTCAGAAGACGCAGAAAGTGAGTGTTGAGAGAACATTCTGTGGCCCGCTACAAAGGGAAAAACGGCCTGAATGTCATCGGGAATGAGGTGATTTCTATTTTCTAGATAGGCCCATGCCCTGGCGGCCTCCAACAAATCAAGGCCAGCGCGGGGACTTAATCCATAGGCCTCTTCTAAATTTCTTGAGGCGTGAAGCACATCGGCCAGATAATCCAGGATCATTTTTGAGGCCGAAACTTTTCTCACCTCTAATTCCCAGGAATTTAGATCCCCATGAGAAATTAATTTTTGAAGGTCATGAAGTTTTTCTGTTCGAGAACCGGTATTTAACAGTTCAATTTCTTCTTCCTTACTTAAGTGCCCCATTGAAAATTTAAAAAGAAACCGGTCCAGCTGGGATTCAGGCAGGGGATAGGTTCCGTACTGACCACGGGGATTTTGAGTGGCAAAAAGGCAAAATCTTTTAGGCAAATGATGGGTCACTCCATCCACGGTCACACTTTTCTCTTCCATGGCCTGAAGAAGAGCACTTTGAGTTTTTGGTGTTCCCCGGTTGAGTTCATCCGCCAGAATGAGTTCTCCAAAAATTGGGCCCGGGCGAAAGATGAAAGTTTCACTTTCCTTCTGGAAAATAGACACCCCAAGAATATCCGATGGTAGAAGATCACTTGTGAACTGAATCCGGTGAAAATCTAACCCTGTGGCCTTGGCAAAAAATTTAACCAAGGTTGTTTTCCCCATTCCAGGTACATCCTCAATAAGAACGTTTCTATTTAACAACAGGGCCATGAGGCAGAGTTTTATCTGAGTTTTGTTGCCAGGAATGAAGGTTTCACCCTCAAAAAGGAAGGTTTCTATTGTTTTCATCATGTTAACTATCGTACCATGCCAAAAATTTTTGTCATTTAATAAAAATCCCCTCTAAATCCAACATAAATCATTTAAAACGGCTTTTTTCTATCTTATGGAATCCACGGCAAGTTTATAGTTTTTTTAAATTCACCGCTGATTAGATTTAAAATACCAAAAATCACATTCTCTTTAACCGTGGAGGCCTAAGTTGAATAAAAACGTTGAAGGATTTCAGGACATTCTTATTTGCCAGTACCGTGACCTTATTCAAGAGGCCATTATTGAGTCTGAGACTGAACACAAAACTAAGCTCGACATAGGTAAGTTAAACGCTAAATTAAGAGTTATCTACAAGGCTGCGTACTATGATGGTTTATCCGAAGAAATCATTTCGACCCTCATCGACGAGGCAATACCATCTACAAACACGTCATCTAAGGCGGCTTAGAGAATTATTTATGACCCTTTGAAGATTTTCTTGGGTTTTTGCGCTCTGCACGATAAGAAAGATTATCGTGCAGGGGAACCCGTTTAGCGTCTTTTAAACAGATGCTTTGAATTATCCAGTGTATCGATGATCTTTGCAAACTGGCCCACTTTATAGACTGATCTTGCCTTTCCAATCCATGCCTCAAGAGACCATTCTTTTTTTGACATAATTTCATTCGTAAGATCATGTCCCACGATGAAAATGCTCGCCAAAGGGGTAATTTTTTGGGCCGTGAGGCGTCTTGGGAAACCACTTCCATCGGGAAGTTCTTTTTGCATGAGAAGCATTTGTGGAGCGTCTGGTGGCGCTGTGCTATCGGCAAGGGCGATGGCAAAGGCCTTTTCAGGAGATGAGAGGTAGAGTTTTTGCTCATCTGTGGTGAGTGTGGATTTGATTTTTTCAAAATCTTTAAGATGAGAAATCTTCGTTAGTTTGGGAACACTTAAAAGAGGAGCATCATGCAAATAGGAAACGTAAATAAGTTTTTGTAAACTAAGATCCGTCACCCAATTCATGGCCCGGGCAATAAAAGAGCATACGATACAAAGAACCTTAATGTGCTCTTCAATATAAAGGTCTTCACGCCGGGATATCTCGATCTGATCCAGATACTTAGACAGGGCGGGATTTTTTTTAATCTTTTTAAGTGTGATCTCCACTTCCCTGTCCACCACATTTTTAAACTCATCTGAAAAGCAATCAATGGTGAGGCTTTTTAAAATTAATGAATCTGATTTTTGAAGGTTATTGAGAAATTCCTCAGACAAAGGTCTTAATAACTTAACTCCTGCCCTATACCAATTCCCTTTCATATCCTGATTTTTTTTTTCTTTCTGAAAGTACACCAATTGGGCTGGTTTTGGTGAAAGCATTAAACGTCCATCTATACTAAGAAACTCTATATGACGGTTTGATTTTAAGAATTGATACTGACTCTCCGGCACCAGTATGGCCATGCCATCGGTGGATATGTCTTTCATGAACACCTTGAATGAGGTCAAATGTTCAGTTTTAGAATGAAGTTGAGTGGGACGAATCTCTGCATCTCTTTCTCCAAATTCAAAAACCATTCTAGGAGACTCTCTAAATTCCCTCCAAAAAATTTCCGTTGGAATTTTTAAGAAAAAACATCCCTTTGAATGGGTTTCAATGGTTGTTTTTAGCACGGCCTCCCGGAATGGAAGCTTTATGTAAACGGAAGACTTTGGATCAATCAACAGAGATGACTTTTCATCTAAGAAAACGACAATTCTTTCTAAATTATGATTTAAATCCCAGCTTTTGGCCCAGATGATATTTCGGCTGTCATGGTGCCTTTGCCAGACCATGAGGTTCTCACTATGGTGGCTTTTCACAAAAGCTTCTAAAATTTCCTTTAGGGAAACACATTTTTTGTAAGAATCTAAGATCAAGTCTTTAAACATGACTCTATTTTAAATCAGGATTAAAAATTCTAGTAGAGATTAATTTTAATCCTTAGCTACCTCCTGAGTTAAAAGGTCAAGGCCCAGGGACTGATGAATCTTTAACCTTCGCTTGTTATAGGCCCGGGTCATGGAAATATCCCTGTGGCCCACAAAATCAGCGACTCTCTCCAGGGGGTGGCCCTTATCTAAAAGCATACCAATGACGGTTGATCGTGCCGAGTGAATGGAAATCCTTCCTTTAACTCCTGCCTTTTTTCCATACTTTTTTATGATGTAGTTCATTGATTTTGGGTCTAATGGCCGATTAATGAAAGACTTCGTCGAGCGGAAAATATAATCACTCTCCTCCATGGAATACCCGACGGATTTTGCCCACTGAAGATAATCACTCAAAGAGGCCTCGGCCTTGGGATTTAAAGGAGTGACCATTTCCTTATCTCCCTTGGCCCAGTACCTGATCACTGTAAAACCATTTTCTTCATCGAGATTTTTAAACTTCAGGTGAGACACCTCCCGGTGCCGCATGCCGGTTGTAAAGAAAAGGGTCATAATCGCCCGGTGAAGTTTTCCCGAGGGAATCGAAGAATCAATAGAGTCAAGTAGTTGAAAAACTTCTTCATCCTTTAGATCCTGGGTTTTAACTTCTTTGGATATCCTGAATCTCTTCACCCTTTCCGCTGGGTTTTTATCTACCAGTTCCATGTCTATCAAATAATCATAAAAAGACCATAGAGTAGCGAGGATTCGGTTAACACTTCTTGGTGAGGAGTTTTCATTTAAAAGATGATCTTTGAAGGCCACCACATGGGCATGCTCCACTTTAAGTTCATTTATATTTTTAAACTTTAGCTCCAAAAAAGATAAAAACTTTCTAAGATCCCTCATGTACGCTTCTCTGGTATGGGGGGAAGAGAAGTTATGAATGAATCCAAAATATATTTTGTTCCGGTCAAACCCAACTCTTTTATCAATTTGAAAGTGGGAAAAGTTTTGAATTTCTCTCACAACACCACTCCCCTATCATGATTTTTCCAGTTAAGTGAAAAAGACAGGATTTCCCAGTCACTCTTCGGGAGTATCTTTTGGAGAGTTTTTGGAGTGTAATGAAGAAGTTTCAAGATAAGAAAGACCTGATCCACGTTCTTTTGAAGAGTCATCTTCTCTTTTGGTGTGAGGTTTAATTTTTCTCCCTTTCTGATTCTTGGGCCCAAGCTTTGAAGCACCACCTCCACCTGTTTTAAGGCATCACGAAGAACCTTCATGTGATGGAGGCTCCTTTTTTCATGTTCAATAAAGCGGTCAATAATGAAGCGGATCTTGCGGCCTCGGCCCTTAATTTTTGAGTCTTTGACGACCATCTTATCAAGAAATTCCAGATACCTTGTGGCAAGACAAAGAGTAAAATTCCGGGCCTTCTTTTCTCTGGGAACCATGGGTCTGCCGGGCCTTTTTTCAGTTTTTGTGACCCTTTCTTTTGGGGCCAAAAATCCCTCAACGAGCTCTCCCTCAGTTTTTGGCCTTAAAAGCCTATCTAGAACCTTACTCATGGACACTCTCCCTTAAAAAAAACTTTGATATGCACTGTTCTCTCGCATAATGCCCCTTATGAGGGATAGATTCAGTATAATTTAACTGATCTAGCTTTAACAATAAAATTGATCTAATTTAATGATAAGAAAAAGCCAACAATAAGCCAGACTACCTGAGTCAAGTATTGTAGCTTAAAGATGAATGGGTCATTTTTAAATCGCACCGGCCTCAAGGGCATGAGCGATGATTTTTTCCTTGGAAGAGACGATGGCGGCAATGATGTCTTTAAAATGTCCTTTAGAGAAGTCTTTCTTCACTCTTAACAACCACCTCTCAATGGACCAGTCGAAATTAGAAATAATTTCATCCGTAAGGTCGTGTGCGATGATAAAAAAGGCAGCAAGAAGAGGTATTTGTTCGTGGGTGAGCTTATTGGGAAATCCCTGTCCAGTGGGCCATTCTTTTTGATATTTAAGCATCTCCTCAACATGATCTGGATGATCTGGGTCCTTATTAATAAGGGAAGCAGCAAGTTTCGTAGAAGATAAGAAGAGCTCTTTTTCCTCTTCGGTCAGTTGATCCTTCAGAATATGAAAGTCATGTAGGTTTCTAATCCTCGCCAGGCGAGGGTGATCAAAAAAAGGAGCATCATGAAGATAGGCCGCATACACAAATTTTTCGATACTTGCCCAATCAGGCCACTTCAAGGCCTGGGCAATATAGATGCAAATAACAGAGAGGATCTTCACATGCTCAATCAGGTAAGTATCATTTAATGAGTTGACCTCAAGAATGTTTACATAGTTTTGAATCGTTGAGCGCCTTTTCATTTTATCCACGGTTCTTAAGATTTCAGTTTTTATATGTTTTCTAAAATCTTCCCGAAAAGCTTTTGATTCCAACAGGTGTGTGGAAGTGGTTTGAAAATTATTTTTTTTGTCTCTGATCAACCGCTCGAATTTATCCTTGGGTATGAACTGTGTCAGTTCAATTCCAACCTTGTAAAGAACTCTCCGGTCCTGAATGGCAAATTTGATACAATAGACAACTCTGCCGGTGAGGTGTCTTGTAAGAGGAGTCTTGGAAAATCCAGTGATCTCAATCATCTGATCTTTTTTAAATAGATGACTGTTATTTTTGGAAATTAAAAGGCCAACTCCTTTGATTGAAATATCTTTTAGATGGGCCTTCATGGTGGGAATCCTAGAGGCATCAAGTCCTGGAGTGAGGACTCGTAGTTCCACAGATTCCTCTCCAGGGGCAAAAATCACCCGAAGTGAATTACGGTATTCCCTTAAATGAATTTCACTAGGGATACTGATCGTAATTTTATTTGCTTCAAACTTAATCACTTTTCCTTTAAAGAGCGTTTCCCGAAAATGGAGTTTCATAAATACAGGACGTTTGGGGTCAATAAGCTCTTTTTCCCCGTTGTACTTTACTGTGATCAGAAGATTCTTTAGGTCAAGTTCAACGATCTCAAAATAGAAAATAGTCTTATCAACACCGGAGGTCTGCCACATCAGAGACTGCTTTAAGCTCCTACTTCTCTCTAAGGCATCTGCAATTTGAGATGGAGACGTGGAGATCCTGTAGATCTCAAAAATTGAGGGAATGTTTTCTAAAGAATCGGCCATATGAGGGACTCTTCGACAAAATCAAAAAATTACTTAATTTTTAGGATGGAAAAAAAAGGGCCCCCTGCAAGGGCCCGATTCAGCTTTATTTAAGGCCAGAAATCCTTATCCAGTCAGTCATCTTCCTTGATGCTTAAGAATTAACAAGCTTTAATTATCTTAAAAGTTTAAATTGTTTGAGCCTATCTTTATTCTCTAACATTGGCCCACTTGAATCAGTAAGGCATTGGGGAGAGCTAACTCTCCCCAATGATGTATCTTTATTGATTTTGAGAAAGTACTTCTGCCCTAAGGTCTTTACGTAAAATCTTACCCACATTGGATTTAGGGAGTTCAGTCCTGAATTCAATGGATTTTGGAACTTTATAGGAAGTGAGTTGTTCCCGACAAAACTTCATCAGTTCTTCCGAGGTTAGAGTTTGATCTTTTTTAACAACATAAATCTTTACCACTTCCCCAGATTTTTCGTCAGGTATTCCTATGGCCGCACACTCAAGAACCTTAGGATGCTGAACCACCACGTCTTCTAATTCATTAGGGTAAACATTAAAACCAGACACTAGGATCATATCCTTTTTACGGTCAACAATCTTAATAAAACCTTCCTCTGTCATAAAACCCAGGTCTCCACTTTTAAAGAACCCATCATTGGTCATGACTTTGGCCGTTTCATCCGGACGATTGTAATACCCACCCATCACCTGAGGACCTCGGATACAAATCTCGCCGATTTCTCCAATCGGAAGAGTCTTGTTGTTGTCGTCTTTTATTTCAACTTCAGTAGATGGAATAGGCACCCCAATAAACCCGTTATACTCTTTGAGGCTCATAGGATTTATACAGGCCGCGGGAGAAGTCTCCGTGAGACCATAGGCCTCAATGAGAGGCTTTTTCGTCAGGGCCTTCCATTTTTCGGCCACGGTCCTTTGCACGGCCATTCCTCCGCCCAAAGTCACCTTAAGAGAAGAAAAATCTATTGTCTTAAATTCGTCATTGTTAAGAAGCCCATTAAAAAGTGTATTCACACCCGTAAAGGCCGAAAACTTCCACTTCTTTAATTCCTTCACAAATCCTGGCAGGTCCCGTGGGTTGGTGATGAGGATGTTTAAAGCACCAACAGAGTTAAACACAAAGCAGTTCGCTGTGAGCGAGAAGATGTGGTATAGCGGAAGCGGGGTGATAACAATCTCTTTTCCGTCCGTAATAAAATCCTTTATCCAGGCCCGGGCCTGAACCATATTGGAAACAATATTTCTGTGAGTAAGAATGGCCCCTTTCGCCACACCTGTGGTTCCACCAGTGTATTGAAGGAAGGCCATATCGTTTGGTTTGACGTCTGGCTTTTTAAAAGTCTTTGGGTCTCCCTTTTGAATGCATTCCTTAAAGTCCAGCATGTTGGGAAGAGTAAAAGGAGGGACCATCTTTTTAACGTTTTTAATCACAAAATTGACGATGTGATTTTTTGGAAACTTTAAGAAATCTCCAATCTGAGTCACCATGATGTGCTTTACAGGAGTGTGGGCCACCACTTTCTCCAAAACATGGGCAGAGTTAGCAAAAATCACGATCGCCTTGGCCTCGGAATCCTTTAACTGGTGCTCTAATTCTCTAGGAGTATAGAGGGGGTTTACATTCACCACCACCATTCCGGCCCTGAGGGCACCAAAGAGGGCCACTGGGTATTGAAGAATATTTGGCATCATGAGGGCCACACGGTCACCTTTTTGGAGCATCAAATGATTCTGAAGATAGCTTGCAAATTTTTTACTCTGTAGATCGATCTCTTCATAACTCAGGGTTGTACCCATGTTATGAAAGGCCGGAAGAGTTTTAAATTTATTAAAAGCAATCTCCAGCATCTCGTTAATAGATGAGTACTCTTCAGGGTTAATTTCGTGGGGTACTCCGGCATCATAGGCCTTGTGCCAAATCTTAGTCATTCTTCTCTCCCGTTACGTTTTTAGGTTATTTGATTTTGTATTTTATGAACAATGAGGTCAAAAGTTTTATAAAGGTCATCTGAGTAGGCCTTGGCAAAGTATTTCTCCGCACCGGCAATGATGGAAACCTCCGAACAGTGGCCAATACCCTCAAGCCAGCAGGTCCAGTGAACCTCGGTCCCAGGGCCAAACCACTTGGAGAATTTTTCTGATTTCTCACGAATCATCTGATCAAGGGCGTTGGTGTGTTCCATGTGACGAAAAGTAATGTCGATGTTCATGGTAGGCTCCTTTGTGAGAGTTTCATTATAGCTCACTATGGATATGACAAAGAGTGACATCTATCAGTTTTTTACCCTCAAACAAAACTAACTTGGTCTGTTTTTCACCACCAGCCTCACGGCCGCCGGGAGGATCTCGGCCGGAAGGTCCAAGAAGCTTTTGTGAGGAACAAACCCATACTGGCCATAGTAGTAAAAATAAATGATCTCAAACTGGACCTCTTTAAGTTCCTTTTCCAGATCAAGTGAGTCCAAAATACGCCGTACAGGAGTCCACTGCCCAAGCATTTGCCAAAGGACATTTTTTTCATCGAACATAAATCCATCCGGAATAAAAATTTTTTTCCGGTGAACCATGGTTTCGGCCAAAAAGATTCCCCCAGGTTTTAGATGATCCTTAACCAGACGGTAGTAACTTGACCGGTAAGGATCCTCTGTAAGACAGTGAAGAAGATGTGAATCAATGATGAGGTCAAATTTTTCTGATAACTCAACATCCGGTTGGGTCACATCTCCCAGGAAGGTTCTTACCTTTAGCCCCTGTGACTCAAAAATCTGATCCGCTTGAGACAAGGCCGTGGAAGAAAAATCCATCAAAGTCACCTGGGCACCCAGGAGGGCAAGGTGCAGACCAAGACCTCCCCTCCCCGCTCCCATTTCAAGAACACTTAAACCACTCCAGTCAACTTCTGGAAGAAAACGGTTTTTTGCATCCATTACAAAATGGTACAAACCTTTCGAATAGGTCAGTGCTTCATCCGAGAGTTCTGTGATGGAACGGTGGGACTCTTTTCTGTAAAAATCTTCAAACGACTCCTGCAAATTCATAAAAAAAGTGTAAGATGGTTTTATGACAAAGAAAAAACATTTTTACTTAATTCGTGGTCTCATCAGGGAAAAAGGACACTGGGCCCATTTTATCACCGAACTTCAAAAAAATTTTCCTGGATCAAAAATTTCAGGCATTGATCTTCCAGGTGCAGGGGATTACTACCAGAGTTCAAGTCCACTCTCCGTGAGAGGGATTGTTGAAGAGATGCGAAAAGATTACTTAAAATTTAAAGAAAACGAAGAAGACTCTCATCTTGTGGCCGTCTCCCTGGGTGGAATGATTGCCCTCGAGTGGATGAGAAACTATCCTGATGATTTTCATCGTGCCACTCTCATCAACACGAGTTTTGGGGGCATCTCTCCGTTTTATCAAAGGCTTCTTCCACAAGCTTTTTTATTTTTACTCAAAGTTCCTTTCTTAAAAGGTCGAGAAAAGGAATCACGGATACTTGAGCTCGTGACTAACAATAAAAACATTTTTCTTGAAACCTTAAATCTTTGGGAAGAAATCCAAAAAAACCGTCCGGTGAGCCTCGATAACACCTTAAGGCAGCTTTTTGCGGCCGCTCTTTTTAAGGCGAGAGACTTTAAACCCACTCTGCCCGTTTCCTTACTCGCCTCCACTCAGGATAGGATGGTGAGTGTTGAGTGCTCTCGGTCCATCTCAAAAAAATGGAACGTCCCCTTAAATGAGCACCCCACAGGGGGTCATGACCTCACAGCGGATGATCCGGAGTGGGTGGCAAAAAAAATAAAAGAAGAATTTATTATTCAATGAAAGGGCCTTCAAAGATTCCTGAGGGTCATGAGTTTATTGAAACTGGAGATGGTTCATTCACCCTCTTCTCCACATCCTTTCAGGAGGCCTGCCACTCCCTTGCTGGGGCCAGAGAAGAGACAATCGCTTACTACATTAAGGGTTGTCACATCCTTCACAAATGCCAAGAGTTCTCCCCCCTAAATATTTTAGAAGTAGGTTTTGGGTTAGGGTTGGGACTTCTCACCACTATGGAGATGATTCCGTCCGATAAAACATGTCACTTTGTCTCCCTTGAAAAGGATAAGAGGCTTCTGGAGTGGTTTTGCGATGAACATAGAGAACTAAATCTCAAGTGGAGTGGTCAGATTCTTTCGAGTTCCGTCAAAAACTTTCAGATCACCCTTCTTCTTGGTGATGGAAGGATCGAGCTCCCAAAATATCTCGAGTCACATCCCATAAAATTTCATGCCATTTACCAGGACGCCTTTTCTCCCAAAAAAAATCCCACCCTCTGGACCAAGGAGTGGTTTACGCTTTTAAAAGACTCATCCCATGGGGAAGTGACACTTTCCACTTACTCCGCCAGCTCTTCCATCCGAAAGACCCTTCACGAAACGGGCTGGGGTGTTCAGAACGGAGAGGGCTTTGGCCTAAAACGCACAAGCACCAGGGCCGTTCTTAATTCACCTACAAATCAGGATATTGAATCCTTCCTCCATAGGTCCCCCGTAAAGGCCCTCATTGATGAGGATTTAAGCTTAGAAAATGAAGTGTTAAAGAGGATTTAAGATATGAACAACATCACCTCTCTTTTGCCCCTAAAATACCCCATCATTCAGGCCGGCATGGTCTGGGTCTCCGGAGGTAAGCTTGCAGCGGCCTCGGCCAGTGCTGGCATTTTAGGAGTCATAGGGGCCGGCTCCATGAAACCAGACCTCCTCGAGCACCACATCCTAAAGGCAAAGTCCCTGACTCTTCATCCAGAGAGGCTTGCTGTAAATGTGCCCCTTCTTTATGAAAAAACGAAAGAGCAATTAGAAGTAAGCCTTAAATTAGGAATTAGAATTTTTATCACCTCCGCTGGCTCCCCAAAGATCCACACCTCCTGGTTAAAAAATGAAGGTTGTAAGGTGATTCATGTGGTGGCCACTCCTGAGTTTGCCATGAAAAGTGAGGCCGCAGGTTGTGATGCTGTTATCGCTGAAGGATTTGAGGCCGGAGGGCATAACGGTAGAGATGAGATCACCACCATGGCCCTTATTCCTCAGGTGGTGGACGCAGTTAAGATCCCTGTCATTGGGGCCGGGGGCATTGGGGACGGGAGAGGAATCGCTGCGGCCCTGTGCCTTGGGGCCCAGGGGGTGCAGATGGGGACACGCTTTGTCCTCACGAAAGAGTCCAGCGCCCATGAAGATTTTAAGAATGCTCTCCTACAAGCAAAACCCGAGAGTACGCATCTTGTGATGAAAAAACTTGTTCCCGTAAGACTTTTTAAAAATAAATTCTATGATGAAGTCTCTCGGCTCGAGAACTCTGGGGCCACTCCCGAACGGCTTGCCGCTCTGTTGGGCCACGGAAGGGCCCGGGCTGGGATGCTTGAGGGTGACTTAGAAAAAGGAGAGTTAGAGATTGGCCAGATCACTTCTCTCATAAAAGACCTTCCCACAGTAGAAGAGTTAGTGGAAAAGCTTGTGGAAGAGCAGAGGAGATGCCTTCCTGGAGGAGCTTTTTTTTAGGTTTAAGATACTTTGAGTTTTACATCTGGATCCAGTTTTTCAATATGTTCATATAGCCAGTCAATGGTAAAATGTTCAATCCGATACTTAACAATCCAGTTAATCCTGGAACGATCCACATCAAGTCTTCTGGATAATTCCGCTTGAGTGATTTTTTCTTTTTGAATATAGGACACAACTTTTTTACATAACTGATACTTTATTTTATCCACATTGCTTGCGTCCTGAGGCAGAAGGTCTATAAAATCATCATCCGATACAGCATTAAGAATTTCTTGAATTTCACTATTTGTTGGGTATTTCATTTCATCCTTCTGTCTTTAAAAGCTGTGATCACACCAAGATATAAAAAGTTTTCTTCCAACAACCAAATAAGTTTATAAAATCTCTCTCCATGTTTGATTCTGGATGCAAAATATTTATAACTACCACGTTCTCCTGTTGGAATATGCTTTTCCTGGTCCAAATATTTTATTAAAACCTTTATGAGTTCATCACTTATATGATCCGAATGTTTATCCACATGGGGATCAATAATTAATTTTTTAAAAGATAATCCATTCACGATGATTGGATTAATCTCATATTCTCGCCTCATGACCATCCTACTCTTTGTTGCAAAAAAATGCAACACTGTTCTTTTATTATACCCTTAGCACTTTAAATTTGGGTTATAGCGAAGAAACAAAAAAAACCTCCAAAAGGAGGTTTTTTTATGAAGAATTTTCATTTATGAATGGAATTTTTTAAGAACGTTTCAGGAGCGCTACGAAGGAGTCCAGCACCCATGAACATTTTAAGAATGCTCTCCTATGCTGAATTTCCTGAAAGGGGACAGTCTAATTTTCAATTATGGGTACCATTTTTTGAGCTAATTCCCGAACAGCTTGCCGCTCTCTTAGGCCACGGAAAGGCCTGGGCCGGGATGCTTGAGGGTGACTTAGAAAAAGGAGAGTTAGTGGAAAAGCTTGTGGGAGAGCAGAGAAGATGCCTTCCTGGGGGAGCTTTTTTAACTAGCTATTTTTTTACTTATTTTATGAATGACTGTCATCACAGCTTTTTCATCTAGTAACTGATCCGTTGCGTACTTATGAAGGACACTTGCAATAAGTGTTTGATAAGGAATTCCCTCTAGTTCTGCTTTTTCCCTTATTCTTGTCACATCATCAGCATTAAGCCGCAAATTTACTCTGGCGTCTTTGTTATGACTTTTAGCCGCTTGAACCATTTCTGACTTTAATTTATTGATAAGTTTATCCGGAGCGGGTTTCCATTCCCCTTGCTCAATTTCCGATTCAATTAATTGTTCTTCAGGAGTGAGTTTGAAATTTCTCTTTTTCTTTTTCATTTTTTCTTTCCTCCATATTGTTTTTGATAAGCTCGAGACGGATAGACAGTAAAAAGAAAAAATATCTCTTCAATTTCTTTAAATGGAACAGCATGGGCATAATCCTCAATCATAACAATGAGGATCTTTTGGTCTGGGTAATTAGAGCTTGTAAGCACATCTCGAAAACCTCCATTTTCTAAGGCCTCTAAAACATCCTCAAAAGAGGGACGTCCCATTTCTTTCAATCTTTCATTTTTTTCTGGTTTCCAAAACCAATTTCTCGTCATCTTAAATCCTAAGACAATGTGTGTACGTTGTCAATAAAATCTCTTCATCCTTTAAACTGTATCTTGATGGAAATAAAAAAACCTCCAAAAGGAGGTTTTTTTATGAAGAATTTTCATTTATGAATGGAATGTATTAAGACAGTTTTAGGGGCGCTCTAAGGCCGCAATCCTGTCTTCTAAACTAGGATGAGTAGAGAGAAAATTCATAAGACCCTTTTTGGACGAAATCTTAAGTGTCTTCACAGCATCCTGGGAATCATCTAGAAAATCAATCTTCTGCTGAAGCCTTTTTAGGGCCGCCACCATTTTAGATTTTCCAGCATACTGGGCCCCACCCTTATCTGCGCGGAACTCCCGTAAGCGAGAAAAGTAGGCCACCACAAACATACCAAGGAATGAGAAGATGATCTCAAACACCATGACCGAGATATGATACGCCCAGCCTGTATTCGCCGGACGATCATCGTCCCTATCACCACTCATGGCGTTTTGAAGGGCAAAGGCCGCAATCCGGGCAAAGAACATAACAAAAGCGTTCACCACACCCTGAATAAGGGCCATGGTCACCATGTCACCATTGGCCACATGGGCCACTTCGTGGGCAAGAACTCCTTCCACTTCATCCGTGTTCATCTGCTGAAGAAGTCCTGTTGAGACGGCCACAAGAGCATTATTTTTAGAAGGTCCAGTGGCAAAGGCATTCACTTCAGGAGAGTGGTAAACACCAACTTCAGGCATTTTTTCAATGCCAGCTTGTTTGGCCATCACATGAACTTTTCTCACAAGGTCAGCATACTGACCCCTCTCATCCACAATTTCTACACCCATCATGGATTTGGCCATAAATTTTGAGAGAAGAAGAGAAATTCCAGAACCCACAAATCCCCAGACCAAACAAAAGGCCATGAGGGCCGTGTAGTCAATTCCCTGGGCCGTTAAGTAATTTCCAATGCCAAAAAAACTCAGCACTAGGGAAACTGAAACCATGACTAAAATATTCGTTAGGGCGAACAAAAAGATACGCTTAAACATAGTGACTCCGTTAAGTGAAGATCGTAATCTAAGTATAAAGATAATACTAAATTTACTAACGTCAAGGGATCTCACCCTTAACGTTAAATGAAAACAATAAGTTATAAGTACTTACAGAAAGCCCGAGGTGTATTTCATGATATCTGGATTAATGGCCCTGCTTATTTCCTTCACTGTGAGCGCCTTTATTAAAACCCCTGAGTCCCAGTGCACTTTTGTTGATCTGAGAAATGAAACCCTGGGCCCCATCCGAAACCAGGGGGAAATTTCCTGGTGCTATGCTTTTACCGCCGCGGATGTTCTTCAACACACTTTTGGTTTAAATGAAATCATCTCTCCTGCAGACCTTGCCATAAGTTATAACACTTCTTCTGCGGGTCAAATTGTTGACATCTTCACCAACCACGGACCTCTCCATCAGACTGGTTTTAATTTGGTGACCTTTAAAAAGGCCATGGAAGAAGGCCATTGTCCGGAAGACATTTTTCCCTCAGAAAAATGGATTAAGGTGACAAAGGATAAGGAAGAGTCAGTTTTACTATCCCAGGCCGTGAAAGAGATTCATGAATTGATTCAGAAAAAAAATAAGCTTCATTTAAATAACCTTCCCTTTTATTACCAGTTTAAAAATGTTGGAAAAGAAACATTTTTAGCACTTATAAAAGAAAATTCTCCCAAAAGTTTTTATACCCAACTAAGAAACACCGTTTGTAAAAACGACAGAACGAAGTTTGAAAAAAAGTTTATGGTCAAGATGCTCCTCCGGAATACTCAAATTTTCTCCTCCATCAATGATCAGTTATCTTTGGGTCGCCTTGTGAGCATGGACTATGATGCCCGGATTCTTGCTAATAGGAAGCATCGAGGAATAAATTTAAACGAGCTCCATACCTCAAGCCTTGTGGCGAGACGCTGGAACAAAGAAGAAAACTCCTGTGAATACCTCGTCAGAGATAGTTATGGGGACCAGTGCAGTGATTATGACCCAAGTTATGTGTGTGAAGGGGGAGAAGTGTGGTTAAATGAAAGGCTCATTTACCCGAGCCTAACCAGTGTGGTGTTCCTACTCTCCAATCCACGTTAACCTTTTTTTTTCTGACATCTCTTGTCGACAAGTTTTTGGTCTTGTTAAGCTCATAAGTCTAAAGATATGAAAGGAGATTATGCATGAAACACTGGATGTCGCTTGCACTTTCTTTGACATTTGCTTGCCTTGCTTGGGCCCAGCCCCGGCCTGTTGATGTCCTGAAGGAAGAACTCTATCAGGGATTTAAAGAAAAAATTGTTTCAAAAAATTGGGTGGGCCTTGGGACGGGTCTCACGGAATTTGAGCAAAAGTATTTTGTCGATGCGGTTTGGGACCTGACTGATGAAGGAATGGTTGAAGTCATCGGTGTATTTAATGAGGTCAATACTTTCCACTACAGCATCGAAGAGCGTCTTCGAATTGAAATCCTAAAACTCAAACTAAAAAAAATCTCAAAGCTTCCAGAACCTCTTGTGACAGAACTAACAAGGACTCTCAATGATGATTCCTCGGTAAGGCTTAATACCCTCATTTTGTCCTACGAAGAGGAACTGATCGAAGGTGGAGGGAGAGTTTTAGTTGAATTGTCTCGAAGTAAACCCACAAACGAGGAGCTCCTGGAAAGTTTTACTGATTCGGGATTTTCCACTGCTCCCTTCACTGAAGTCCCCTACAAAGTGGTTCAGGACTTAGTGTACCGAACTCCAGATCTTTCAGCGCTTATGGAGGGAGAGTATGCCCAGTCGGTTAAAATCTTCTTATTTTGTCGCTTTAACCGAAAGTACCCCTGCCTCATGATCATGAAAGACATTCAGGGTAATATTGTCCGTAACGCCGATGGTACAATCTGGATCCACAGGGCCCTAAGTTCCTCCACCCACGATATTCCAAGTTATAAATACAACGGAAACACCCCCGCGGGTGTTCATACCATTGACTCCGTCATGCCTCTTGCAGACCTGCCCCTTTCCTTTGGGAAAAACCGTCGGATGATTTTAAATTTTGTCCCTAAATCTCCTTCTGAGGATTTACTAAAATCATTCTTACCTCCTTCTTCTCATAAAGAATCTTGGTGGAAAAATTCAGTCATCGCAAGAAACGTAGGAAGAGATAATCTAAGAATCCATGGGACCGGAAAGAGAAACACAAATCCCTCCACACCCTACTATCCCTTCATGAGAACACTTGGCTGTGTCGCCCAACGAGAAGGCACCTATAATGGTGTGACCTATAATGACCAGAGAGTTCTTCTAAACACCATTATGTTCTACATGGGGCTTACCCCAAGCTTTGATAACGAAACCAGTATTAAGGGAGTCCTTTACGTCATGGAGCTTGACCGTAAGGAGGCCTCTGTGAAACTTTCTGACTTACAACTAAGAGGAATCAAATGAACTTTTTTATCCTGACTTTTTTATTAAGCTTTTCAGTCCTCGCCTCAAAAGATATTCCCCAAATCCAGGTTCAAGGAAATTGTGAGGTCAAAGTCATCCCTGACCGGGGGAGGATCACTTTCCTGGCGGAAAATCAGTCCAAGGACCAAAAAGAAGCGGTAAAAAAAACCACGGAACAGATCAATGACCTAAAAGAGGCCATTGAAGAACTAAAACTTAAAAACTTAGAACTTAATAACTCTGCCTACGCTGTCTATCCCGTCCGCGAGTGGGAAAAAGAAAAAGTGATTGAGAAAGGTTTTCGGGCCACCCTTTCCCTTGAGGTGACAACCAGCGAGATCAGTAGAATTGGAGAGGCCATGATGAAGGCCTCAAAAGTGGGGATCACCAATGTGGGGGAGCTTCAAACATTTTTATCCCTTGAAAAATCTCAAGATGAATACTTAAAGTGCCTGGATATTGCGGCCGATGATGCCAAAAATAAAGCTGTTCAGATTGGGAAAAAACTTGGATTTACCATCGGAAATGTTATTTCACTCAATGAAGTCCCCATGACCCAGCCCCCAACACAGATTGGTGCTGTCATGAAGGCCATGAGTGATGAGGCCTCAGTGGGAAGTACTCAGATTGAGTACAGCTCCCAAAAATTTGCTACAAACATTCAAGTTACTTTTAGTATCCAGTGATTACCGAAAATCTTACCCACTACCAGCTCCTTGATTCAGGCCTTGGAAGAAAGCTTGAAATCATCTCTGGATTAAAAGTTAATAGACCTAGTCCCCAGGCCATCTGGAGGCCCCTTCATAAAGAAGCAGAGTGGAAACTTGCCACCTCTGAGGTCATTAGAACCAAAGACGGAGGAGGAAAGTGGGAACACAAAAAGGACCCCTCTCCGAACCTCACTTTCCCCTTTGAGATCGGTGGAAAGACTCTCCAGTTCAGACTAAAGTTTACTTCCTTCGGGCATTGCGGAGTTTTTTTTGAACAAATACCTGTGTGGGAGTGGCTCTACCAAGAAGTCAAACTTCTTAAACAAAAACTCGGACGCCCTCCGAAAGTCATCAATCTTTTTGGCTACACTGGCTGCGCCTCCATCGTCATGGCCCATGCGGGGGCAGAAGTGTTCCATGTGGATAGCTCCAAAGGGGTCCTTGATTGGGGAAAAGAGTCACAAAGCTTAAGTAAAATTTCCCCTGACTCCATCCGCTGGGTCCAGGGAGATGCCCAGGAATTTATCCGCCACAGTTTTAAAAAGAATTTTCACTACGACGGAATCCTGGCCGACCCCCCAAGCTGGGGCCATGGGGTTAAAAAAGAAGTTTGGGATTTTGAAAAGCACATTCACCTCTTAGTGGAGGGGATGCTCAGTGTTCTTCACAAAGACAATTCTTTTCTTTTTCTCTCTTCCCATACTCAGGGTGTTCAACCCGAGGCGCTCAAAAACTTAATTTCAGATAAAAGATGGAAAAAGGTGAGTTGCGGAGAGCTTGGGGTGAAACATCAAAATGACCCCAGGATACTTCCGGCCGGCATCTTTGTCACAGGACAAAGTTACCGGACGGAGAGTTGATCAAATAAAAATGATTACTCTACTTTAGAGTAATCATAATCGGGGTACTCATTAGTTTGTAGAATGTCACCATTCATTGAAACATTAAATGAAATATTTTGATCCATTCCACGGGAGTAACTCACAGTTTCTGGATTCCCATCTTGACCAATCACCGGGGTCCCGTTTACAAGTACAGGAAGGACGCAAGTAAGTCCAATTATGCTCTTTCTTACACCCGCTAACCAACCACTTAGACCACAGAATCCATTCTGAACCCCAGGTATTGGATTTAGAACGTTTAAAATATTTGTTGATACTGGCTTGTATCCATACGATTTGAGAGTAGTCGAATAGCTGTTATCTTTTCGTGTGTACTCTGCCATAGAATCAAATTCAGCAATCTGCCCAGAGGAACAGTCAGGAGACTGTAAAGGATAAATCTTTACTGTCAATGAAACAGTTTTTGGATTATCAGAGATTACAAGATTATGAATTATCTTTGTAGAATCATCAGAAGCAGTAATGCAGCCCGTAGTCCAACTGCCAACATGGGAAACATCTGTTACAACATTTGTAGGAGGTAAAACAGGTGGCTCTCCCCCTGGTGGCTGACAGGAAATAAAAATAAATGGTAGAGACAAAAGTAGGATTAATTTTTTCATATGCTATCACCTCTATAAATCATCTGAACTTGCCAGATTCGTATCGGTTGAACAATTCATGAACTTTAGTATCAACTATTTTTTCCGCCAAAAAAGACTTTTATGAGGTTTCAGGGGTTTAGAATTTTTTTAGAAAACCTTTGTGCCCATAAAATGGGCCTCTAAAGATCAAATTTAAAACTACTAGTAAGGAGCTATGCCTAGACCACCTTGAGTACCGATATAGAGAACTTTATTGTAAGTGGCCGCAGACTCTACGTGAAGACTAAATGGCGTGTTAATTCCATTTGATAATCCTCTATGAATGAAATTTTGGCCATCATCTATTGAGATGCTGATACCTAATTGACTAGAGTGATAACCATTAGGAACAAATATGACTCCATATTCGTCCACATGTATATTTCTAATATTGTCTGTAACTGTTGCATCTAAAAATTGATTCGCTAGAGAAAAATTGAGACCATTATCTATTGAGCGCCAAAGTCCACCACCATGACTTCCGCCCCCAGATGAAGCAAGAAGAGTTCCCTCCAAAGTTTCAGCAAGTCCTTCTCCTGCTTCAAGTAATCCACCATAAGTGTCAGTAGTAAAAGAACTTCCACCATTACTAGAGATTGATACCCCTCCGGTCCCACTAACCAGAATTTTATTAC
>CANHIY010000024.1 GCA_947461175.1 Bacteriovoracaceae bacterium | reverse complement strand
TCTTTTGTGGTCTTAGGAGTCTTTAATAAATTTATTCTCTTCCCAGCTGAACAGACTGAGATCTATCTTGCCCGGATTGAAATGCCATCAAGTACAAAAGTTGAAAAAACCTATGAAGTAACGAGGGAGATTGAGAATAAAATAAAAGATGTTTTAGGTCCAAAAATTCTTCAGCACTCTGTCTCTATAGCTGGTACTTCCCTTGCTATTCCTACCGACATCAAAGGGCAGTTTGGGGATAACGTGGGACTTGTGAAAATGTTTGTGACTGAAGAGGCGAAGAATAATATTCCCTATGATGAGGTCTTAAAAAAATTACGAGTGATTACCCCTCCTCAAGATGTTCGGTTAACCTTTGAAGAACTCGTCAATGGTCCTCCCGTAGGAGCACCCGTTACGGTAACTTTTAGGTCTAATCATGGAGAGGCCCTGGATGACGTGATTAAGGCCCTCACCCTTCGGTTGTCTGAATTAAAGGGCATTTTTGATGTGAAAGTAGATGAGGTCTTGGGTCCGGATGAAGTAAGAGTTATTCTTGATTACGATAAAGTGGACCGACTGGGACTTTCTGCTGCCTCAATTGGAAACACTGTAAGAACAGCTCTCACAGGAACTTTTGTTTCAGATGTGACACTGAATAATAAAAAAGTAGACCTTAAAGTGGTGTTCTCTGACATATCAAAAAAAGATGAAAAAGATCTTGGGAATGTACGGATCATGGATTCCAGAGGAAATCTTGTCCCCCTCTCGCTCATCGCTAAATTTGAATCCACGAAGGGTACTCCTCAGGTAAAGAGATTTGACTTTAAAAGAGCAAAAACGATTACGGCCAATGTGGATACTAAGATGATCACTTCAGTGGAGGCGAACAAGTTTGTGGCAGTTGAGTTTGAAAAAATTTCTTCCAAGTATCCTGATGTGAGCATGGTTTTTGGGGGAGAACAGGAGAGTACCAACGAATCCCTTAATTCTCTTGCCAACGCGATGATCCTCGCCCTCATTGGGATTTATGGAATCATGGTGTATATTTTCCGATCCTATCTCGCCCCAGGACTTATCATGACCACTATTCCCTTGGGGCTTTTGGGAGTTTCCGTTTCTTTCTGGGCCCATGGAAGACCAGTGAGTTTTCTTGCCATGATTGGAGTCATTGGTCTTGCGGGTATTATTGTGAACAACGGGATTATCCTTATTGATTTTATTAATCAGATGAAAGACGAAGGCAAAATGAGTTTAAGGGATATTCTCATTAAGGCCTCAACCATCAGGCTTCGTCCTGTAATGGCAACTTCTCTTACCACCATGGGTGGGCTTTTTCCCACGGCCTATGGTGTTGGTGGGGCCGATGCCATGCTGGTACCCATGACCATGGCCATGGCCTGGGGTCTTACGACTGGGACAATTCTCACTCTCATCTGGATCCCTGCGGGTTATGCCATCCTGGATGATTTGATCCAACTTCGTAACAAGATTCCTTTCTTTGCCAGGCAAGTCTCCTTAAGGGAACAAGATGCTCAGGAAGAGGGACTTGAGGGAGTGTGATGAAAACTTCGGATCTTGAAACAAAAGAGAAGATCATGAAGGAGGCCCGGGTCTTGTTTGCGGACTTTGGCTATGAGGGGGCCTCTGTCAGAGACATTGCTAAAAAAGCAGAGGTGAATGTGGCCTCTGTTAATTACTATTTTTCGAGCAAAGAAAACCTCTTCCTTGAAATTTTAAAGGCAGGATACCTTGAATGCTCCACTGAGATGAAATCCCTTCTCACTAAGAATAGAGGTAACCTTGAGAACACACTGGTGGATTTTTTCCGCTACTTTTTAGAAAACTCCCATGATCTTTTATCTCACTTTAAAATGATCCTCTCACCCCAGCACTCCCACCACCTCGTGTCACAGGGGACTGAGGACGGAACTTTCGGGCCCCCTGGGGGCATGATCATTGCTGAGGCACTTAAAAAACAGTGTCTACACTGTTCTGATGAGGATCTTCACTGGGCGTTGAAAACACTCTTTAGTCATGTGACTCATTTGTCTCTTATCCACACGAGTTGCATCAGGGCCAATAATAAAATTCCCTACTCTTCACCCATGGATCTAGAAAAAAGCATCAGGCGTCTCACGAGGATGGTCCTCCTGGAAATCAAGCGTCCTCAACATATTTCCAGTAATCCTTAAGCCTGATTTTTACTTGTAGCTTTTTAATAAACGTAAACACTCCTGCCAGTTTTCTGTGAAGAAATAAAAGATTTCGAGGAGGAGGAGAGTACTTACACTTTAGACTCATTTCCCAGGACAGATCCCTAGAGGTGTTAAAGAAGACCTTATCATTAAAGTCAAAGGATTCCTCCTGACGGAAGGGATTCACGAGGTGATCCATCATTTTAACATAAATATCTTTCACTTCCTGAGACTCTCTAGAGTCAATAAACTGAAGCTCATAACTTACCTTTAAAAGATTTTCCCGATCATTCATATAGGAGTACATCAAGACTTTTTTATATCCCGCTACAAATGAGTGGTCATATTCTTTGACGGCACCAAAATCAATAAGCACCATTTTTTCATCCGAAGTGATGAGAAAATTTCCTGGGTTGGGATCTGTTTGAACTAATTTGTGATGAAAAATTTCATCCAGGTAGAGTTTCATGAAAAGATGGGCCATCTTTTCTTTTACTTTAGTTTCTGGATTTAAATCCAGCCACTGAGTGAAACTTACCCCTTCAACATATTCCTGTGTCAGCACTGTTTTTGTTGAGTACTGGGCGTAAACCTCAGGGATGATAAAATCATCTCCCTTAAATTTAGTTTTATACTTTAACTGCATGTGTTGTTCATTAAGATAATCTGCCTCTTTGGAGAGGACCTCTTTAATTTCTTCCATGAAGGAGGAAACATCCACATCGCCCTTTCTTTTTAGAAACATCACTTTTTTTAAAAGTGATTCAAGAATTTTTATATCTGAGGGAATGGAATCTGCTACGCCGGGGTATTGAACTTTTAACACCACTTTTTTTTGTCCAAGGTAAGCAGTGTGAACCTGTCCGATACTGGCCGCCGCGATAGGGAGTTCGGAAATATCTTGAAGGTCCTCAAACCTTCCTCCAAATTCTTTTTTTAAGAGAGCTTCAACCACAGGGTAGGGGAGGAAAGTGGATTTTTGGTGGAGTTGTTCCAAAATTTTAACGACCTCAGGGGGAAGATAATCACCGAGATCAAGGCTTAGGAGTTGACCCACTTTCATGCTGGCCCCTTTGAGCTCAGAGAGAGTTTTTACCACATCCCTTGCCAGAGTGACCTTAGAACTTAATTTCTCTGCCTCGTCTTCCCAAACCGATATCCTGGAGGTGAGTTCCTCAAATGCGATTTTCGAGGCCACTCCTAATAATTTTGTTCCTCGGGAAAAGAAGGAGGTAGGTATCTTACTCAAAGTTGGTTCTCCTGATTTTAGGTCCTTAAATGAACAAAGGGGGTCAAGCGTGATGGGTAAAAAACACTTACTTTTTTACCCTATGCCTTTGATTGCTTCACTATTGGTGTTAGGTTACCACAAAATTCCTAAGGAATGTCTATGCCTCTCATTTGTCTCATTTTTTGGCATTTTCTCTCCTCTCCTCTTGAGGCAAGTGGACCTGTGGTTTTAAAAAATGACCGTGAGGCGAAGACTTATTATTCCTCTCCGTCTGATTTAAAGGCCTCTCAAAAAGCTTCAAAGGATATGGAATCCTCAATCTTATTATCCACCTTTGAAGAGGCCTTAAGTGATTCGGTCCCGGAAAACATATGCTCCTTTGACCTTCTGGACACTTATGAGAGGAATTTAAAAAAAATAAATCCCTCCTTCAATGAACTTGAAGGGGCCCTTATTCATAACCGGTCTCTTAACGCTTATGACGATACAGTCACAAGAATTTTACTCATGGCCCAAAAAGTGAGGTCCCACAGGCTTACATTACCGGCCCCGGAAGAACTCACCATCATCCCGAATACGAAACCTTTTCAGGATGCGGTAAAGATCATTTCGGGTTTTAAAAGAAAGGAAAGGGATCTTTGTTTAGATGATCAGTACCGAAATCTTTTAAAAGAAATCTTAAAACTCGATAAAAGTATAAAACCTGTTCACTTTAAAACTCTTTTTCATGAGACCTATCAAAAAAAATTAATCTCAACTGATACCTACACCTTCCTTGAGGGGGCCCGGGAGCATGATCTTTTATCTTTAAACTTGACCTTAAAATCCTATTTAAAAAAAATCAATAACCTTAGGCTTCAGTATCCCCTTAAAGATGCGGATGAAAAAAGCTCCTTTGTGACCCAGGAAGCACCGAAATTGGCCCTATCAAGACGACAGCATCTTCTTTCCCAATACACCGATCTTCAAATTATCATCATGGGTGATGTGATAAAAAAACTCCGCACGAGGCTTGAGTCTCCCAAAGCTGAAATTCTTGTTTATGACAGGCAAAATGCCATCGAAACCATTCCCCTAGATCCTATGGAGCGTTTTCGTCTGGCGATAAAACTCTTAAGGAAAGAAACGACCCTCTTATCCACCAATACTTATTTTTCTGGCCGAAGCCCTGATTACATGGATCTTATCGTCGCCTCTTATGAACTGGGGATCGTTCCTGCGTCTGAACTAGAGGAGCTCTCTTCTATTGAAGAGATCTGGAATCCCAAGAGGACCTTTTGGCAAAAGGCAGATGTGTGGATCAGGTCTCTTAGTTCTGTGGCCACTATCTCTCTTCCTCCACCCTTTGGCTTTTTGCCGGCCATGGCCTTGGTGGTGATTGAAATGACGGCCGGAAAAAATAGCAATAATACCAATGACCCGACGGTGCTTTTTTAAGATGAAAACAATTTATTTAATTTTAATTTTAATTTTAATCCCCACTCTGGCCCACTCTCTGGTTAGTGAGAGAAGTTTTCCTGCACTGGTAAGAAATGATCAGGAAAGACCTGTCATTGAAGATGTTATCCTCCGTGACCTCGAATCCCATGATAGTTTTGACGGAAGTTACTTTAAAATTGTTCTTGGAAAATCTGATGGGGCGATTGTTTTTCATTCTTCAAAGGAACTTCTTTTAAAAGCTGCGACGGTTTACCACCATCTAACTTTGGCGAGACGATATTTTGTTGAAAAGATGAACTCCTCTTATGTAAAGAGCTTGCCTAAAATGGTTGTGAGGCTTGAGTTAAAAAATCAGTTCTCTGAACTTGGTCACTTTGCTAATGATAACCTTAACCCTCAGTTTAACAATGCTCTCACGATCCCCGAAGGAAAGGGGCTCATTTCAAAAGGGATCAAACCTTGGGGCACTGAGATTTGGTTTAGGCCTACTAAAAAAATTCACTTAAGGGAACTTAATGTTCAAAATATTGGGCAACAGGAATTTACCGGCATCCTCGCTGTCTTTAGGCGTCAGATCCAGATGCAGTCCCTTCAGAGATTTTTAGCGAGTTCTGTGATCGCACTGACACAAGAGGGGGCCCCAAGTCCCTTTGCCCTGGACAATCTTATAAGAACCATGGGGTCAAGTCTTATCATCGAGGCGGGGTATCAGTTCTTTGATCCCATCACGAGGGTTTTATCAAGAAAATGGTATCAACTTGATACAGCACTTATTCCCGAAATTATCTATCATGAATTCGCTCACGTGGCCCTTTCTGACTATCTGGTACTTTCTCACTCAACTCCCATCATTGAAGGGATGGCGGATTTTTTTGCGGGGGAAATGGCGATGTCACCAAAGCTTGCCATGAATATTAAAAAGTACAATACCTACAATGGTAAAAACGCTCAGAGAAAACAAGATTACATGCTCCAGTTTGAAAGTACCGACTACGCCAATACTGATTTCGTTTTTGGTCTTCTCTGGGAGCTTAAAAATATTCTTGGTGAAAAAAAAGGAGCACCTTTTATGTTCTCCTTAAGAAAAAAACTCACCACCAATTCCTCTATCAGAAACCAATTGATTGAGGGAGTGCTTCAAACTTGTGAAGAAGAGTGTGATGAACCTTTTGTGAATAAACTTCAGATGCTTAAGGCCTTGAACCTAAGAGGCATTTAAGATTCCTCTTTTCTCCCCAAGTGGGGCCTTGATAATTAGAATCAGTGAGGAGTCTAGATGACTAAGAGATCTTTTATACCTTTTGAAAGTAAGTATCCCGAAGGTTTTGAGAGAGTAAACTCTTCCCAAATTTTTTCTATTCTAAGAGTCACCCTATTTTTCTTAGAAAAATTTCTAACGAGCCTTAATCCATCTTCGAGGTACAGAACAGATGTGTACCCATCTATCTTTGAGGCTTTCTTTTTGGTGTGTTTTTGTTCATTAAAAAGAACGTACGCTATTGCATGTTTTGCCTCCCTAAGGGTCTTTAGAACATGCAAGTGATAGCGCTCCAGCTGCACTCGTCCTCTTTTTAATCCTTTGGAAAAAGTGATGGTAAGGGAGCGCATTCCTTTGGTTAAGATCTCATTATTTTCTGCCTCAGTGATCAGATGCACGTGATTTGACTGAAGGGAGAAATGAATGATCTTAAGCCCCATTTTTTGAGCATTTTGAATCGATTGCTTCAAGAGCTTAAGGCAATCCTTATTTCTTATGGAGCATTTAAATTTAAAGTTTATGTGCTGGGGAGTCCTCTTCGTGACGGTCTCTCTTTTAAGATGAGACACTCCTTTGGAGTGAATCCTCTTTCGTCCAGATCCAGGGCGTCTTCCGCCACGAGTGCCTTTGAATAAATTAAATTGAAGCTCTTTTTTCATGAGGAGGATTTATCATTTTTAAGATTGAAAGTCATGAACTAAGCGGGTCAATCTAAATGATTAAGGCGTATATGAAAAAAGCTCAATGCAGAAAAGCGAAGATATATTTTGGCGAACATGGTATTGGCCAATTGTCTTTAAAAGAAGATCATTTTTTCCATGATTGAAATATTTCCCAATTAACCAATTATTTTCCATTAGGAAGAAGAAATCATCCCATCATTAAAGTCTCTCCATACCTCCGATACTTGGTATTTCAGGGTTGAAATTTTACCTTTAAGCTTATCAATCAGTGCCATATTGGCCCCGAAATTTTCATGAGAAAAATTAATTGATCTTTACGCTTTGTTTTCTCTGGGCTACTTAAATTTAAGGGCATTTCATTTAACCGCCAGACAAGGAGAACTTTCGTGTTTAAAAAAATCATGACTTTGATAATGGTGTTTGCCATCTTTGCCGTCCAGGCCCATGCTTCAACCCACACTGGTCTTAAACAGGCCTTTGATGAAATGAATTATGCCATCACCGTGGAGTGGGATCAAAAAGATAAGGATTTCTATGAGGCCCAGCTTAAAAAATTCACTTCAACCGTTCGTGAATTACAAAAAAAGGGTTTAACTAATGCTGAGATGATCGCCTTTGCTAAAAGTCACGTGAAGGATGCGAAGGTTGCAAAAGATCTTGATACTGCTTTTTCAATGATCACCATTAATAAAATGAATTCTGAAGAAGCCTCTAAATATGTCATCGATTCCATGAAAAGGGCCTACTCTAGTGGTGCCTCATGGACAGGAAGTGGTGTTCTTTATGTTGCTGCGGCCTTACTTTTAGTGGCACTTGCTGTGGGAGTTGCTAACGGTAATGTGAGCGGAGGCGGTAATGGCAGCGGCGGTTACTGCGTTGAGGACTGCTACTACTATGAGTACCAGTGTGGATATGATTGGTTCGGATTTCCTTCTTATTGTGAGGACTACACTTGCGATATGGTTTGTTACTAATCTCACAAAATTCTATGTCAAAACGGGAGGATTTATGTCCTCCCGTTATTTTTACGTATCTCTGTTGAACTCATTTCCTCATAGTCATGTCGTCCTAAAAAAATAATCTCAAGATTTTTGTTGAAAATTTTATTTTTTTCTAGGGCCTCTCTTCTTTGGATTTCACTCTCAAGACGAGAAACTACATAGATACAATGGATGATGGATAAAAGTTCCTCACACTGAATCCAGGTGGGCAAGTTCTTAAAACTATCAAACCCCATGAGGAGAGAAATCTTATCTTCTTGAAAGGATTTTTTAAAATCCCGAACCCACTCAATCGTGGGATTTGTTTTTTCATCTAGAAGAAAGGTGGGAACCAGAAATTGATTTTTTTTAAATCTTGCCTGTCTGCTGATTTCTAAAACAGTAATGACTGGATTAATCTGTCTTAAGTCCTTTTGGGGATTTCTATCCGGAAGGATGAGGCACACTTTCTCTTCAGGCAAGAGGTCAATACAAGACTGGTGCCCCTGGTGCCAGGGATCAAAGGTGCCACCAAAAAAGACCCACTCGTGAGTGTTGTTTGTGAAGACAAAATCCGGGCATTCTTTTTTTAGAGTCTCGAAGTGTTTTGAAAGTGGGAATCTTGCTCCAACGAGCTCTACTAAGGCCTCGGCATAAATGGGGTCAAGATCTGGTAAGAGGGAAGTCCATAGCATCATGAAATCCCCCACCGGAGAGATCATAAATTCAAGCTTATCTTTCCAACGAAAACTTCTTTCAAAGACTTCACCTTCCCAGGCAGGCCTTACTTTTAGCCGTTCGTCTTTTATGTAAAAAACCAGTCTCAAAAAATTTACTCCATTTCCATTGGAAGAATTTTTCCAAAGCTTATTTCATCTAAGTTAATCTGGCATTGGCAGGGTATGAATTCTACCCCTTTAGATTTTGCTTCTTTCACAAGCTCTCCGTATTTTTTATCAACCCCATGGGCCGGTCTCATGGAGTCCACGTCCTCACGCTGAATAATATAAAGCATAACGGATCTAAAGCCTTTTTTCTTTAATTCCATGAGCTCCAAAAGGTGTTTTTGTCCCCTTTCAGAAATGGAATCGGGGAATTGGGCCACACCGTCGAGTTTGAGGGTGACACTTTTAACCTCAACGTAGCAAGGGGGAGAGTGTGGGTGATCCTCAAGAAAAAAGTCTAATCTTGAACTTCCCACCTTAACTTCTTTTTTGATGGTTTTATAATTTGAAAGATCCGGGATGAGGTTTTTTTCTAGCCACTCGTGGGCAAGCTTATTGGCGTTTGCCGTATTCACCCCAATCCAGGAGGCTCCATTGTGGGTGAGTTCAAGGGTGTAGGGAAGTTTTCTATCCGGGTTGTCGGATTTTGAAACAGCACAATTCCAGTTTTTTTCCCAAGTGCTTGTCATACTTCCCGTATTTGGCACATGGACCGTAAGAGTTTCGCCCTCTAGTTGAATATCGGCCAAAAATCTTTTGTACCGTTCGAGAATGATGGCCTTTTTAAGAGTATGATACCACTTCATTTTTTTTGACTCCTCATGATGAATACCTAATGGGTATAAGTGCTCAAGAGGATGGTTATCAATTGTATGAAACAAAATCCACAGGTCATTTGAATTGACCTGTGGATTTTCCTCTTTTTTTAATGAGTGTATTTTTTAAGATTAAAAACGTGGGTAGGATTCAAATTCAACTTCCAGGGCATTAACAAAGACCTGCCCGAGGGACTCAATTCTTAAATCTTGGGCACTCATGGGTTGTCTTAAGTGAAGGGTCGCTCTTAAGGGTCTAGGGCCAACGAGAACCACTCCGAGCTCTTCATTAAAGCGGTTAAGAAGTATCACTCTTGAAGACATTTGCCTCGAAGCACCAAGATCAAAAGTTAGGGAACGGATGAGTCTTCCTCTTGGGGGAAGAATGCGAGAGAGTTCAAGGGGTATTCCCCAGTTTAGTTCTTGCCTCACTTCAAAGCGCTGGATTCCCGGAAAGTCTGGTCTAGGTTGTGGGTACTCCCTCTCTGATTCTATCACATCTGCCACCCTGATTCTTATTTCAGAGATGAAGACATTTCCATGAACCACAAGATCAAGTTTTCTTATGTCCTCAAGGTTTTGTACCGGAAGAGGAGTTTGTGGTTCGTATAAAGAGAGGTATTTTGTTATCCCCATGGGTCTTTGGTTCATGAGAAGTTGAACTCTTCCACCCTGAGAATTTTGATTCATTTGATGGACCACCACCACCCGCTCTAAGCGCGCACCTCGAAGACTCAGGCGGTACTGTTCCCGGAGGAGTTGATCTAAAGAAATGATTCCTTGACCCCAAATTTGTTGCTGGACTTGAAGCCTAACCACTGAAAAGGGAGTCATGGGGAGGTCATAATCTGGAGAAGGCCGTGGTGATGGCCTTGGGGCTGGATTTTGCCCTCTGGAAAAAATCACTTGAGCCGAAAGAGAGGCCAGGTATATTTCTGAGGCCGAAGAAATTTCTAGACCCTGAAGTGTGACTCCCGCTGGCAGGGAAAAATGAACTTCAGACAATTGACGCCGTATAAGCTGCCACCCAACCTGCCGCCCATGGTGAGACAGGATGAATTGAGAAGGGCCTGGCATTAAGCTTTGAGCAGAGACAGTAAGAGAAACAATCTCAGCACTCATTTCTTCCCTCTGAGAAAGCCGTAATAGGTCTGAGAGTCTTAACCTCTCAGAGGCCCTTAAATTCTGATGATATTCCACCCGCAGATTTTCTGCCCTGGGCATGGGTCTTTCTCGCCAGCGGTCTGGGTCACCAGGGGTTTGGGACATGGAGTGGGATGATAAAAAAACACTTAAAAAAAACAAAATAACCGAAGACTTAAAGGCCATGTTCATGCTCTCTCCTGTAGTACCCAAACGTCATGTTTGAAGGAATTAAATTTATGAAGCAAGGAACTTGCCAAAGAGGAGAAGTTCGTAAAGAAAATTCAAACTTCTCTTAAAAAACAAATACTAGATGCGTCGCATATTATTGATTTTAATAGATTTTTTCTTAAAGGGTGGAGCAGTTTTGTCACCACCCAGAGGGATTTATTAGGGCCATTTTGAGTCAGTGATTTATGAACATTCTTAAAGGATGGTGAACTTACTCCTCTAAGTATAAGTTTATTTCATCTACTCTAATATAGGTGGTGTGATAAGTTGCATTCACTTGTCCAAATTCAGGAGTCATGGGGAGGCCCCCACATGTCAAATTGGTTACAAGTTTACTAACGTCTTCGACCCAAGGAGTGTTCCCATTATCAAATCCACAAAAACTGAGAAGATTAAAAGCGCTAGCATTATCGGAGGTTAAGGGAGTTATGTAGTATTCAGTTTGATTAATATACAGTTTTTTGGCAGTTACACTAAATGTGCCTACCGTCTCAGTTTCAAAAGCTTCATAGAGGGGATCACAATCAGTGTGATCTCCATTTAAATCCAGATCATAGGCCGTCGCCGTAAAATTATAGCTATCTCCACCGGTTAGACCAAAGGCCATAGTGTATTTTAATTCACCACCATCTTCGTCAGCTAAACAAGTGCTCCAGGTCTTCCCACCTGAACCACCAGCAATTTGATCATAGGTGATTCCGGCAACGGAAGTGGTGGGGTCTGATTCTTTATTACAACTTATGAACGTTAGCGTTAAAAGAAATAAAATGATTTTGATCATGGACTATCACCTAGTTAATTTTTAGCTTTTTTTTTCAATGACTGTAAAAAAATTTAAGTTTTTTCATGTTTAATCCTTTTCGGAATTTTTTGCCTACTCTTTAAAACAGTTTTAAATTTTGATGAAGTTTCAAAAGCCTAAAAGGGGTTTAGAGGAACTATGATTTATGGGTTTAGGAAAAATCCAACAAATTGAAATAAAGAGTTTTTAGACTTATGGTAGAATTTTAGTTAAAATCCTGCCACTTACAGGTTATTCCGATTGATTTATATAATTTAAGGAGTTTTTTCATGTCTGATAAGGCAAAACTGGTTTTAGGCGACAAAACGGTTGAACTTCCCGTGTTTACTGGGTCTGAAGGTGAAAAGGCCATCGATATCACAAAATTAAGAGCAGAGACGGGTTTTGTGACCCTGGACTCTGGGTATATGAACACAGGTGCGTGCACCAGTGCGGTCACTTTTCTTGATGGTGAATTGGGAATTCTTAAATACCGAGGCCACTCCATAGAGGAGCTGGCCGAAAAATCAAGCTTCCTTGAAACTTCTTACCTGGTATTCTACGGAAAGCTTCCTACGGCCTCTGAACTTAAAGTGTTTGAAGAGAAAATCGCCTCCTATAATGATGTTCCAGAGGGGATTAAGACCATGATCAAGGCCTTCCCAAAGGATGCACACCCCATGGCCGTTCTTTCTTCAAATATGGTTTCTCTGTCTGCTTATTATCATGATCTTTGTGCCCAAGATTTGACTCCGGCCCAGAAAGACGAAGTGATTGTTCAACTCATGGGGCAATTAAAAGTGGTTGCGGCCTATGCCTACCGCCACTCACAAGGACTTGAATTCATCAAGTCAGACGGATCTTTAGATTATTGTTCAGACTTTATTTACATGATGACGGGAAATAAAAACGTTTCCAAAGAAGTGGCCAAGGCCCTGGATGTTCTTTTGATTCTTCATGTGGATCATGAACAAAACTGTTCTACCTCATCGGTAAGAATGGTGGGATCATCTAAGGCAAATATTTTTGCCACCATTTCTGCTGGGGTTGATGCCCTTTGGGGTCCTCTCCACGGGGGAGCAAACCAGGCCGTTCTTGAGATGTTAGAAGAGATCAAAAATTCCGGTAAAGACTACAAAACGTTTCTCGCAGAAGTGAAGGATAAAAACTCTTCCTCTCGTCTTATGGGCTTTGGACACCGGGTGTATAAGAATTTTGACCCTCGTGCAAAAATTATTAAAGTGGCCTGTGATTCAGTTCTCAAGACTCTTGGTGTGAAGGATCCACTACTTGATATTGCAAAGGGGCTTGAAGAGGTTGCTTTAAGGGATGAGTACTTTGTTTCAAGAAAACTTTACCCGAACGTTGATTTCTACTCTGGAATCATCTACCGGGCCCTTGGAATCCCCACAAATATGTTTACTGTGATGTTTGCCATGGGGCGCCTACCAGGGTGGCTCGCTCAGTGGAAGGAAATGGTAGAACAAAGTGGCTTTAAGATTTGTCGTCCTCGACAGATCTTTACCGGTGACACAAAAAATACCTACATAGAAATCAAATCCAGATCTTAAGCTTATGAGGATTAAAGGGGCCTTGTTTTAAGGTCCCTTCTAGTCCTTATGATGTTAATCATACCCGCCCCTAATACCCGTCATTTAGAAATAAGTTGGATCTGCTTTAATAGTAAGAAAGGAGACTATATGCCTTTTCTTAAAAAGATCGGTATTGCCATTAATATGAATCACCCCAATTTGGAAGTTTTTGAGGCCTTAGAGAAAATGCAGCTTTTTCAGGGATGCGAAATTCACCTTATTAATGTCAACCTAACAACTACCTATGCTATTGGATTGGGTGAGGCCTCTATTGTATACCCGCTCATCACAGAGCAAAAGCAAATTCATGACGCTACTATTGGAGAATTAAAACGTCTTGCCTTAAAAATTTTACCCGAAAAACTTCCGAGTAAAGTCGAAGCCGTTTGTCTTTTCAGTGATGATCCTAAAAGAAAATTCTGTCAGTATGTGGAAGAAAACGGTCTTGACACTGTCATTGTGGCCGCCAGAGAAAAGAAGGGATTTTTTGAAAGTTCTTTTACTCAGTATGTGACAAAACATACCAAGGCCCACGTGATTGTTTTAAAACATCAGAATTAATTATTCGTCTTTGTAGACCTTATCGTGGGGAGAAACTTTGAAAAAACCCAGATGATCAACAGCATCCAGGTAAAAGAGTTTCCCTTCAGGATCATAGAATAAAGGACCCAGTATCCCTTTATCTTCTGAGTGAACACTCCATCCTTGAACTTGTTTGTATTCTTTTTTATTTTGAGTTGTATTCGATGCCATCTCATGTCCTTAGGATATTAAATCTATAAAAAAAATATATCGCAGTTTTATTTACGACGGCCAGATTTTTGTTAAGAGATCCCTTTTAAAATTGGATGATCCTTGGATCCTTTAGATTGCTTAAGTTCAAGGATGTCTGATTTCCCGAGAAGAATAATTTTTGATTTTGCTTTGATTCTGCAGCCATGAGTAGCGGGATATTCGTTTATGAGGTGATAAATTCCTATGATATGACCCTCTGTCAGGGTTTTTTCGACTTTTGAATTTTTTAAGAATTCGACCTTTCCTTCAACAACGGCAATCCCAGTGCAGGGAACTTGTTCTTCGTAAACGATGTCAAAATCATTTGCGAAGGTAAGGATCTCAAAATCTTTTTTGAGGACCTCCATCTCAATTGATGACAGGTAATAAATTTTTTCCATCATATAGTGGTAAGGATATCTCAGGTCTAGGTAGGAAAATATGTCTTAGATCATATCATTAAGATTTAATAGTCCAAGTTGGCAAACTCCAGAAGTTTATCCTGATCCAGGATAAATATAGTTTTACCTTCCTGCTCCAGAATACCTTCAGTTTTAAACTCTGAAATGAGGCGGATGATGGTTTCGTGAGCAGTCCCCACGATAGATGCAATTTCGTCCCGATTAAGTTTGATATCAAGTCTTATCCGACCATCACTTTCCTCGTGACCATAATTTTTTATAAAATTTAAAAAGAGTTCCGCTAGCCTTTCTCTGGCACTTTTTTGAGACATGGAGGCATTTCTTGATTCAGCTGCTCCCATTTCTCGGCTTAATTTTTCAATCAAGTTAAGAGCAATGGAGGGATTATTCTTCAGGGCAGAGTAAATATAGGTTTTATCCAAAAAACAGATCATAGCATCTTCAATAACTGTGGCCGTGGCCGAATAATTCTCCTTCCCAAAAAGGCTTCTGTGTCCAAGCACATCACCTGGGCCAGCAATCCTTAAGATAGATTCTTTACCATCCTGGCCCAACTTTGATACTTTGATCTTTCCGTTGGAAACACAATAGAGACCGAAAGGAGGATTACCTTGAAAAAAAATCGTCTGACCTTTTTTGTAGCTGTTGAGTACTTTGTGCTGGGCCACTTCGGCCAAGACTGAATTTTCAAGATTACAAAAAATACCCTTATCCTTGGATGGACAGTGTTCACAACTGGTGAGATTGGACACTTTTTTTTGCATAGGCTATTCCTCTTTCATATTTCACTAGAAGAATATCATACAACCTTGGTGATAATCTGATCTAGATCATATTTTTTAAACAAAGTGCCACAGATGTATGATTTTCTTATGGGCATTTAGGCGCTTATTTTTTTGGATAAACGAGTTTTTCCAGGTCCTCTAGTTCACGCGCTATCTCTTTAGGGACGGACGTTCCTCCGGATCCTGTGAAGTCAAACTCTACACTTTCCTTATATTCCTCAAGGCATTCTTTTGCCACCGGGTGCTTTGAGTATTTACGGATACACTGCTTGAGAAAAAGGTCACCGGAGCTCATGAATTCATCTTTTTTGAGTCTTTTCTCCATCCATCCAAGCCACAGTCCTATTTCAGGGGCAGAGGGAGAGTTTTGGTTTTCAAAGAAATAAGTTGAAATGATTCCTGAGGCAAAAAGAAGGTCTACCTTAAACTCATCTTTGTACTCACCTTTTCTCTTGAGTGGTAAGAGTCTTCTTTTTATAAAATCCTTTAGCTCTGATTCAGTTGATAGGCCACTAAGAAGTTTTTCATCTTTCCAAATAAGGAGTCTTCTTTTCCAACCTTGAAGTTCTTCAGTCATAAAAGAGGGGAAGTTATTCTTTCTGGTGTAGTCATCAATGATAGAAATCATTGTGATAGGGTCTTTCTTAATCTTGGTCTCAATCATGAGGATGTGCTTTAAGGGTGGGATGATTTCTGAAAAGTTCTTCCTTATAATATTATCTTGAATATCTCTGGTGAAGTTTTGTTTTGCATCCACAAATCTTCGCACAATCATGTAGGCCAAACCAAGCTCATAAGGGGTTTGGATTTTTTGTGTATTGACACTGAGTTCTCCATTTTGAAAGCTTGACGTCACTCCCTGCGGAAGACGAGCGTGACAGTCCAGGCACATTGTCATCGTCTCTTTCATCATCCAAAAGGAGTAGTCTTTTTTTCCCTCTTCAAAGGATTTTGTCATCTCATGAATATCCTCAGTGAGTAGCTCATATGAGGGGGCGAAGAGGTCGTGCTTGATAAGATTATCATGGCCTGCTTTTTTAAAGGCATCTCCCAATTCCTTTAAGTGAGTCTTAATAATGACATCGTTTTTCTTATCCTTAAATTGATCCTCATGGACGAGAAAAGGAATAAGCTCTATCACTGCATTAAAGGCCCTGTTCATGGATAAAACTGGTCCTCCAAAGGAGGATTTTAATGAAAGAATAAATGCCAAAGTGATGATGATTTTCATAAGTTAATTATCCCTGTCCTCTTTATATTAATGTTAAAAACTTCCTGTTAAGTAATCCCTACCTCATGTAAAGGGATGATAAAAATCATACTTTGAGGCACATACCCTTTATACTGAACCAAACGACTCTTTTTGGGGAGGCACAAATTACCATTTGATGAATATCTTGAGATTTATTCCGGCCAAAAGATTTACATCCGATAGGTCACTCTATGGGAGCCTTTATGAAATTTATTCTCGGATTCGTGCTTCTCCTGATTATTCCACACTTAAATGCCGAAGACATTCGGGTCAGAAAAATGCTTAAGGATGGAGCACTAGAAAGAAGTTTTGTCCTGAAAACAAATCTTACTGAAAAAGTTGTCATTGATTGTCAGAGTTTTATTCAGGGCTTGAGAATCGGTGAGTATGAGGAAGCCTTTACTTTTTTGTTGGATCCGGAGGCATGTGAGGGACTTCAAAATAGGATAAGAGGAAGTCTTAGAAAAGGAACACTTCACTGCATCCATGTTGATCAGGAAATTCAATCCGATGAATCCTGTCATTAATCAGGTCTTATTTTACCAGAAAAAAGTTTCGTATCTAAAATGGATTGATGATAATCATACCAAATATTCCATCTTTTAATATCCGCGTCGGCAGTATCTTGTTCCCTGAGATTTACGATGTACAAATCCGAGGCCCCTTGAGTCCACCTTTTGCGTTCAGCATTGGATAAATCAGTGGTTTTTTGAAATTCATTGGAAGTGGTCTTCCAGCGAAGAAGCCCATTTCTTTGGGCCGTGAGAGAGTAATCAAACTGTTGTTTTAATTTTAAAAGAAGGTAATCTCTTTTCTTTTTAAGAGCGAGGTATTTATATTCCGCTGACACAGTTTTACCCTCTGCCTTCCGGTTTTCCAGAGGAAAATCAAATTTTAGACCCACTTGCAAGGCTTCAGGATCATAGGGGTCATTGGCCGAAAGCTCTCTTGCCCCCAAGACTTCAAGCTGAAGACCAGGAAGCCTTGACTGCTTAAAAAGGTTCCTGTTGTTTTCGAAGATTTTTATTTCCCGGTTAATGATTTTAATTTGAGGCAGCTCCTCTAAACCCGCAGAGGTTTCAAAAATCTCTTTGGGCACATCCTGAGGGAGGGTATTCTTGACAAGAGAGTGGGGTTCTCCGTTTGAGTTTCTGTAGTAGATTTCAAGTTGTGTTTTGATGTCAAGCCATTCTATCTGAGCTTTTAGGAGTTCATCTTTTCTTTTTTCAATTGATCTTTCATTATCAACTAGTTTTAGTTTTTCCACATCTCCGGCCTTAAATTTTTTCTCAAGCATCGCTTGTCTTTCAAGAGCAATTTTAAGAATGGATTCCCGGATTTCTAATTTCTTATTGGCAAGTAACCACTTGTAGTAAAGAGATAAGGCCTTGTGGATATAAATGTTTTGTTTTAACTCTAATTCAACCTTAGAGATTTCTTTCTGAAGTTCAGAGTTAGAAAGGTTTGTCCGAAATTCATCCGTTTGAAAATTTCGAAGAACCGGAAGAGTTAAACCCGCAAAAATTTCTCCCGCCCCAGAAGTCGCGAGCTTTCCGTCATAGTAGGGAAAGTTTCCACGGCCCTGTCTGTGCCCGGCCACAAGCCCCAACCCACCAAAAGGAGTCTGACGCTCTAGGAGTGTTTCAAAGTATTTATTCTCATATTTATCTTCAATCCTGTTTCTGGTTTTAAAGGATAACTTATGATCAAAGGCCCCTTTGGAAGCTTCTATTTCCCCTTCTTGGGCCATGAATTTAAGTTCTGCCTCTTCTATGAGAGAAAAATTGTCTAGAACAGATTTTGCCACTTCCTCTTCTGTCACAGCACCTGAGGTGAAACTAAAAATGAAGATTAAAAAAAGATAAGTCATTTTTTATCCTCTTGATCCTCTGGATACTCTTTTTTTTCCTTACGAAGAAGCTTATTAAGTTCATCTTGAATGGGTTCAGTGACCGGAGGGAGACCGGTGAGTTGTCTCCATATTTCTTTTAAAATAAAGGAATCACTTAGCTTGATATAGCCCTTGGAGTGGGAGCCTGGGATGAGAAATTTTGATGAAGGCCATTCTCCATCAGGAACCAAAAGCACTCTAAATTTACCCTCATAGGAGCTCGCCGCATCCACCAAATGAACTTTTGCGGGGAAAACTCCGATGGCCACCGACGGCCACCCAGCTATTTGGAGTGAGGGCCATCCTTCAAATTGAAGAAGTGCTTTTTGGCCCTTACTCACCATGGCCGTATCATTACCATCGATCCAAAGCTCAACGGCAGGAGTTGTAATAATAGGGGTCAGGATCGCAATACCCATTCCAGCCTTAATGAGTTGTCCTCTTTCTCCGGGAAGAATCCTTGAAATGATTCCATCTCTGGGCGCTGTGATCGTCTGGACTTGTCTTGAAACCTGAGTCTCTGCCTTTGTCAAAGTCGCAAGTGCCTTAGAATAGTCCATGTCCATTTTTGAGGTCTCAATTCTTGCCTTCTCATATTCCTTTCTGGCAGAAAGGCCTTGTTCAAATAACTTTTTTTGTCTCTCAAGATTAAGCTTTGAAGTTTCCAGCATGAGTTTTGCTGAGGAAACAGCGGCGTTAGCTGCATCTAGTTCTCTTTGATACCTCTGGATAAGTTCAGGGTCGTTATCCTGGAGTCTTGCGATCAGATCCCCTCTCTTGACTGAATCTCCCTCGCTCACTAACCACTGAGAAATAAAACCTGTCACTGGTGCGGTGATGGTCTGGATCCTTTCATTTGGATCAATGGCCGTCACATGTCCGACCCCAGTGGTGAAGGCGATCCAGGGAAGGAAAGGGATGATGATCAGAAGAAAGACCATAAAAAATGTCAGAGCATTTTTTTTAGGAGCGATAGGTAATTTGGGGTCTAGCCAAGGGTTATGCATGGATTTCCCCTTTTGCTTTTTTTATTTTGTAGGTGCTTGTTTCATAATCGTAAAGGGACTCCAGGGCCTCTGGGAGCTTATTTAATGAAACCATAATCCCGGATAAAATAATTTCAGAAGACACCAGTTGCCCAATGGAGAGTTCCTGAATTTCCACCAACCAGGTTCCACCGCCCAGGAGAATGATTTGGCAGACAATGAAGAGGATCGACATTTTAAATGTGTTGTTTTTTACAAAAATAAAATGCTCATGTCTTGCTTCGAGATAAAGGTTAATTTCTGGAGGTTTGGGTAATTCATTGTTTAAGGCCATTTCAAAGAGGTCATATTTTTTATCTGATTCAAGTATGGAGCTTTGAACGGCAGGTTTTGTGGTTTCTCTTATGTGGTAGAGTGTGCCTCCAATAAGGATGGGAAGAATGATAAAGGCTGGATGAAAAATCATGATGGTTACAAGACCCATGATGCTTACCAAAGCAATTTCTACAATAGAGGTGAAGGATTTAGAGAAGGATTTAAGTGAAATAAAAATTTCTCCAAAATAAATTCTTTTCCTCTCATCTTCTTGTTTTTTCCAGTGCCGTACTTCCTGATAGAAAAGTTCCCGCTGAAGATACTCCTTCAAAATAACCTGACAGTGTTTGAGAATCTGGGAGAGAGTGAGTCCTATGCTAATAATGACCATGAAGGCCACAATGTTGATCCATATTCCTGAGAGTGCCAGGTTGTTGACAAGAAACTGTACGGCCATGGGCACAATAAGATTGGTCAAACCAAAAAGGACTGAGTAGAAGATGTATTTTTTAGAAAACCTTGTTCTTTTAATGGTTGAGGTAAAAGAATCTAAAACCATGAAGGCCCCCTGCGATCATTTTATTTTGAAATAATATCAGTTCTTAGTCTATAATTTAAATCGATATTATATTCCTTAATTATAAAGAAAAGCGAATTTTAAAATGAACTGGCTAAACCTCCATCACCTAAAATATTTTCTCATTATTGCCGAAGAAGGCTCCATTTCCGCCGCTTCAAAAAAACTTTTGGTGGGACAGCCTGCCCTTAGTTCTCAACTAAAGCAATTTGAGGAATACTTAGGCCTTAAACTCTTTAACCGTTTAGGCCGACGCATGATTTTAACTCCTGAAGGGGAGTATGTTTTAAAATATGCCCGGGCCATTAAGCAACTTGAAGATGAACTTATTTCTAACCTCGGGCATGCCTCTGAAGCAGGTGTGGTGGAATTTATTCTCGGTGCCCAGGAATCTGTTCCGAAGTCGATGATTGCACTTGCGGTGTCGGCCATTAAGACTGTGCCCCATATTAAAGTTAAAGTGATTGAAGGAACAGGGGAGGAGTTATTTACTTTTTTAGTCGGTGGGAAGATTGATTTTTTCCTTGGAAATTTTCGTCCGATGGATGAGGGAAAGGAGATGATCTATGCTTCACTTGCTAAGGAGCAGGTTTCTATCTGGGGAGCAAAAGTCTATTCTAAACTTAAGAAAAATTTTCCCCACTCTCTTAAAGGGGAGCGCTTTGTCTTGCCTGGTTTTCAAAACCCTTTAAGGCATGATTTTGAAAAATTTATGTTGGAGATGGGGCTCACTTTTGAAGTGGCCATTGAGGCCCAGGACACTGCACTTTTAAAAGAACTTGCTGTGAGAGGTCAGGGACTCATTGTCATGGGAGAAGAAAGTACAAGCACCTGGGTTGATGCGGGAAAACTCATCAAAGTTGGAAGTATTCCAAAACTCTCTGAAGAGTACTGGCTTGGGATGGTGAGAAAAAAAATTGATAATGAGCACCAGAAAATGATCATTAAGGCCATAGGAAACTAGGATGGAGATTTCTCTCTCAGCGATTTCACCTTATCTCATTTACCGCTTTAAAAGTGAGCATGAGCTGGTGGAAGCGGTCCTTGAGTTGTCCGAAAAATTCACTAAAAATAGAGAACGGATCACGGATTATTTACAAGATCCCAAATTGATTTCTGCCTACACGGCTTTTTACCTCTTAACCAATGTCCCAAAACTCTCAGAGGTTTTAAAATGGCTCCCTCCTTTATGGGTTCATGAACTTAAAGAGTGTGATTTTGTGGACCTCGGAGCAGGCCCCGGAACCTTTAGTCTTGCCTGGAAGGAGCTAGGTGGTAAAGGCACATTTTATCAAGTGGAATCATCAAATCTTATGAGAGAGCAGGGAAGAAAAATCTGGGAGGGATTGTATCAAAATCCCATCCAGCAAAGCTCCCACTGGGAGTGGAAAACAGATAAACCCAAGTTTCTACTTTTCGGGCATTCAGCTAATGAGATGGAACTTTCGAAAATTATTCACTATGTCCAGGACATTAATCCTGATCATATTCTTTTCATTGAACCAGGCACCAGAGACTTTTTTCAGAAAATGCTCTCCCTCCGCGCTCATCTTTTAAAAGAGAATTATCACATCCTCTTTCCTTGCCCAAATCCTACAATTTGCCCCATGGAGAGGAGCGAGGATTGGTGCCATCAGTTCATCTCCCTTAAACAGGACCATGAAGTAGAGCGGATTTCTCAAATGGCCAAAAAAGACCGAAAGCTTCTCCCTCTTACCGTTTTTGCCTTCTCTAAAACATTTAAAAGTCAAAATCCCTCTGAGCGACTTGTCCGTGTCTTTCCGGAAACTAAATTTTCCCATGAGTGGCTTGTGTGTCATGGCAATAAACTTGAACACTATCAGCTCATGAAAAGAGACCTCTCTAAAGAGGAATCAAAAAAATTAAGTTCACTCCTCTCAGGGAAGGCCTTAGTGACAGAAGTCATCAAAAAGCTTGATCATGTTACAAGGGTGAAACTTAAGTAGGTTACATTTATTAATAACTCTCACCTTGACGGCGAGAAAAGTGCTCTCATCTTAGTCCATAGGACAAGGAGAAGTTTATGAATAAATTTGATCAAGTGGTTTTGGGTTCTTTGGATATCGCTCAGTCGGATGCCCTAAAAAGAAAAAACACGGAGCTGTCTCCTGAGCACCTCCTTTTAGGTCTCATTCTTAACAAGTCCTCTTACTCCTCTAAATCCATGAAGGATAACTTAAAAGAAGTGGAGTCCATGGTGAATGCTCTTCCAAAAACAACCGGTCAGGTTTCATTGGAGAACATGAGAACATCCTCAAAACTTCAGGAGTGGATGACTCTTGCCAGTGGAGATTCAGTCCAGGCGGGAAAACAGGAAGTTTCTGAAAAGAACCTCCTCAAGTTTCTCCCGCAAATTTTTCCCTCCTTAAAGGTTGATTACTCAAAATTTGCTGATGCTTCTGAAGAGGTGGAAGTGCCCTCATTTCTTAATAACCTAAACGAAATGGCAGAAAAGGGAAAACTTGATCCCGTCATCGGCCGAACTAAAGAGATCCGTTCAGTGATTGAAATCCTTGGAAGGCGCTCAAAAAATAATCCTGTTTTGGTTGGACCTGCCGGTGTGGGAAAAACGGCCATAGTTGAGGGACTTGCTGAGCAGATTGTAAAAGGAAATGTTCCGGATGTTTTAAAGGGAAAAACAGTTTATTCATTGGAGATGGGCTCCCTTATGGCCGGGACAAAGTACAGGGGAGATTTTGAAGAAAGGATTCAGGGACTCATAAAATTTATTAAATCAAAAGCTGGTGAGGTGGTACTTTTCATCGATGAGATCCATCAACTCGTAGGGGCCGGTCGCACAGATGGGGCCATGGATGCGGCGAACCTCTTAAAGCCTGCCCTGGCCCGGGGAGAGCTTCACTGTATTGGTGCCACCACCTTTGATGAGTACCAAAAATATATTTTAAATGATCCTGCTCTTGAGCGGCGCTTTCGATCCGTTCCAGTTCATGAGCCAACCAAAGAAGATTCCGTGGAAATTCTCATGGGAGTAAGATCCAAGATGGAGGCCCATCACGGGATAAAAATTTCTGATGATGCCATCTATAATGCCGTTTTCTTATCAGACCAGTACATCACGGATAAAAATTTACCGGACAAGGCCATTGATCTTTTAGACGAGGCCTCCAGCGCCCTGAAGCTTTCTGCCGAGGCCATGCCAGCAAAGTTAGTAGAACTTGAGGGAGAACTTCGATCTAAAAAGATCTACGCCCAGATGGAAAAAGAGAACACTGATCTTAAAAAGGAAATTCAGGAGCTTGAAGTAAAAGTCAAAGAGGGCAAGGCCCTTTGGGAGAAAGAGGTTTCTTCTCTTAAGAAAGTCTCTGAAATTAAAAACCGCATCGACCGCCTGAATTTTGAATTAGAAAATGCCCAGCGCAGTGGTCACTATGAGGAAGCTTCTAAAATAAAATACATGTTGATCCCTGAGACGGAGAAGGAACTAAGTGCTCTTCAGCATGATTGGATCCTGGGTAAAAAGCATATTGCTCAGGTCATCTCAAGACAGACAGGGATTCCGGTGGAGAAGATTCTTAAATCGAAACAGGATTCGATCCTGAACCTGGAAGATTTTTTAAATAAAAGAGTTTTTGGTCAGGAAGAGGCGATTCACGAAATTAGTGAAACCCTCATCGCTAGTTATGCAGGTCTCTCGGATGAAACACGCCCCTTGGGGTCTTTTTTGCTCTTGGGCCCCACTGGCGTTGGAAAAACTGAAACGGCCAAGGCCCTCACTCAGTACTTATTTGATAATGAAGATAATATTGTGAGGTTTGATTTGTCTGAGTTTTCAGAAAAGCACTCTGTGGCCAAATTAATCGGGGCCCCGGCAGGTTATGTTGGTTATGAGGAAGGTGGGGTTTTAACTGAGGCCGTGAGAAGAAGGCCCTACAGTGTGATCCTCTTTGATGAGATTGAAAAGGCCCACCCAGATTTTGCGGACATTCTTCTTCAAATTTTGGATGATGGCCGGTTGACTGATAACAAGGGAAGAACAGTTAACTTTAAAAACACCATTATCATGATGACTTCTAATTCAAAAAACCCGAAAGAAGAATTTAAGCCAGAGGTCCTTGGGCGTATTGATGCTGTTTTAACCTATCACGGATTAGACAAAAGAATTATGCGTCAGTTGGTGGATAAACAGCTCCGATTCTTGAATGAAAGACTTAAGTCCAAAAAAGTGGTGCTTAAACTGGATAAATCGGCCTATGAAACTCTTGAGGGGCAGGGATTTGATTTCCAATATGGAGCACGGCCTTTGAACGGCGTCTTTCAGCGTCTGGTGACGAGACCCTTGTCCAAGAAAATCCTGGAGGGAAATCTTCAGGGAGGGGAGCTTCACATGAGTTGGAGTGGCCATGAGATGATGATTCATGACTTTACTCAGAAGGGAGAAGAGCTTCATTAAAACCTTATCTGCAATCCTTGGGCTTTTGATTTTTCTTTTTCCTTTTCCCTCTTTTTCCTATGAGGTGTTAGACCATCATGACGGAGAAAAGTTTTTTAACCCCGGGGGAGATGAGCTCAAGGGTTTTTGGCAAGTCTTAAAATGGAAGATGACCTCGAAGCGGGTAGAGTGGCCAGAGCATGTGCCAAATAAAAACTACCCGCTTCCTGATCTTCTTCCCAACCAAAAAATAAACTTAACCTTTATTAACCATTCCACATTTCTTCTGAAGCTTAAGGGACTCACCATCCTCACTGACCCCATCTTTTCCGATAGGGCAAGCCCCTTGTCCTTTGCGGGCCCCAAGAGGGTGAGAGGAGCTGGAATTCCTCTTGAACTTCTTCCTCCCATTGATGTGGTGGTGATTTCCCATAATCACTATGATCACTTAGATGAAGAGAGTATTAAACTTCTGGATGGGAAATTTCATCCCTTGTTTTTAGTTCCCTTGGGTGATGAAGAACTTTTAAAAAAATGGGGAGTTCAGAATGTGAAGGCCATGGATTGGTGGAATGAAGAGAGGATAAAGGATGTGAAATTTATTTTTACCCCGGCCCTTCACTGGTCTGCCCGAGGGCTTACGGATAAGAATAAGTGCCTCTGGGGGAGCTTCATGATCGATGATGGAAAGAGTAAAATTTACTTTGCGGGAGACACGGGATTTGGGAAACATTTTTCTGAAATTAGAAAACGCCTGGGGCCCCCGGATCTCGCCCTCTTACCCATAGGTGCTTACAAACCTCAGTGGTTCATGCACTACTACCACTTAAATCCCGAAGAAGCAGTTCTGGCCCATGTGGAGCTCAGGGCCTCTCAATCCATTGCCATGCATTTTGGGACTTTTCAAATGAGTGATGAAGGAATTGAGGAACCGGTCCTTGATTTAAAGAGGGGCCTGGAAAAATTTGGGCTTGGGGAAAAGGATTTTTTCATCCCAGATCAGGGAGAGTCTTTTTCATTATCCCAGTGATTTCCTGGAAAACCTAAAAAGTACAAGAGGGTGGACATGGGGCCATGGCTTAAACGATGCTTTGCCATTTGCCTGACTTTTTCCTTTGCATGAAAGGCGATGCCAAATCCAGCTTTTGAGAGCATAAGAAGGTCATTGGCCCCGTCCCCCACGGCCACAATTTGATCAAGAGTGAGGTTTTCTTTGAGAGAAAGTTCTTGTATCAATTGTGCCTTGGTCTCGGCATTAACAATGGCTCCTTTAAGTTTTCCGGTAAGAGTCTCACCCTCAAACTCCAAGTCATTAGAATAGGCGTAATCCATTTTAAGCTCTTCTTTAAAGTGATCGGTAAAATACTTAAAGCCACCACTTAAAATCGCTGTCTTATAGCCCTTCTTTTTCACTTCAACGAGGAGCTTCTCCACGCCGGGATTTAAGATAAGTCTCGATAAAATCTC
>CANHIY010000023.1 GCA_947461175.1 Bacteriovoracaceae bacterium | reverse complement strand
TCAAAATTTCTTCAAGAGATCTTTGATTGGTGACCAGAACCGAAACTCCCTGGGCTATGAGTTGTGACGCAATATCCTTTTGAAGATCTGAAAAGCCAATGACCAAATCTGGTTTTAGAGAAACTATTTTTTCGATATCAGACCTTATGAACTGAGAAACGACAGGGTGTTTTTTTGCTTCTGGTGGACGTAAAACATATTGACTCACACCTGTGATAAATTCCTCTTTACCTAGTAAATAGAGAGTCTCGACTGTTTCTTCTGTGAGGCATATAATTTTCATACTTTTTGATCATAAAGGATTCCCATGTTGAAGGCCATTTTTCTTATCCTCCTCTCATTTCCTCTTTTTTCTGCGGAGGAACATGCCACCATTTCACTCCAGCGCTGGCAAAATAAACTTGTCCTGACCATCAATCACGACGAGGGTTGGCATACCTACTGGAAAAACCCAGGTGATGCAGGAATCCCTTCCTCTTTTAAGTTTTCACAAGAGACCAAGTCCTATGAATGGCCAGCACCAAAAAAATACCTGGAGGCGGGGGACATTCTCACTATCGGTTATGGAGGAGTAAAACATTTTTTCTTTGACGATATTCAGGGTGAGGTTGGAGTCAAGGTAAGAGTCCTGATATGTAAGGATGTTTGTATACCGGGAGAGGCGGATTTAAAACTGGGGCCCACGGAGAGTTTTGTTTCTACCAGGAAGCTTCCTCCTTACGAATCAAAGACCCTTGAAAAAGATTTTCTAGCACTTCCTCATGAAGCTGGCTTACCCCAGGGTTTTGAATTTTATCTCACAAGAATAAAAGACGAAGCAAAACTAACTCTTCACTACTCTCTTAAAAATGTGACTGAACCAACTCTTCCCTTTGAATTAAATTTTTTAACCGCCTTTCCACAGGCTCCCTGGGGCTTTAAACGTGAGTCCCTGTATTTTAAAGAGGGAATCCTTTACGGGAAAATGGATATTGAATGGGATGGTGAATATCAGGAGCCACCGCTTCCCCTGCCGGTTGATGGAAAGTTTGGAAGACCTTATGAACTTAAATTTTTACTCAATCTTCCTGGATCTCAAAAAGTGGGTGTGATCGTTTTAAGACTGGAAAACTTTTCTCCCTCAACCACAACCTTAGATCAGTTCTATAAGAATCTTCCCCCCTTCAAAAGTGGCATGCCTCCAAAGACAAAAGTGGAAGGGGCATCATCAATTCTGAATTTCATTTTACTTGCTTTCATGGGTGGTCTGATTCTTAACCTCATGCCCTGTGTTTTGCCTGTCATTTCTCTTAAGCTTTTTGGACTCATTAAACATAAAAATCTTCCCCAAAAGAAATTAATCGGCCACAACTTAAGCTACACGGGAGGAGTCATTTCTACGTTGATGGTTTTCGGTGGAATTATTGCCGCTATAAAGGCCAGTGGCGAAGAAATTGGATGGGGATTTCAACTACAGTCTCCTGCATTTATTCTCATCATGATGCTGATTATTTTTATCCTCTCACTCAATCTTTTTGGTCTTTTTGAATTTGTCACACCTGGAGGATCTAAACTTGGATCGGCGGATCTTAAAGACGGGCCTTGGGGAGATTTTTTTTCTGGATCTCTTACCACAATCCTTTCTACGCCCTGCTCAGCTCCCTTTCTAGGAACTGCTCTTACTTTTGCTTTTACCTCATCTACGGAAAATATTTTTTTAACTTTTTTCTTTATAGGTCTTGGACTCTCCTTCCCTTTCCTTTTGACTGCCCTCATTCCTAGCTCCCTCGGACTTTTACCTCGTCCAGGGGCCTGGATGGAAAAACTAAAATACTTTCTAGGCCTGTCTTTGATACTTACGGTGATCTGGCTTTATGATGTTTTTGTATCACTGGTTAATTTTGATCTTTTAAGCTGGCGGCTTAATCTTCTTTTTGTTCTTTGGTTTTTTGCTTTTTTCTTTTCTCAGAAAATATCCAAAAATCGAATTCCTCAATTCCTCGTTTTTAGTCTTCCTCTCATCATGACAGTTTTGGCCTTGAAAAACCTTGAGCTAAGACCCTCCACCTCCGCTGAAAAATCCTCAGAACTAGGAAAGGAGTGGAAAGAATGGTCAGTTGAAAAACTCGAAAAAGAAAAAGGTCAACTTGTCTTCATGGACTTTACGGCAGAATGGTGCCTGACGTGTAAAGTGAACAAGAAATTAGTTCTAGAAACGGAAGGGTTTCGGAAAATTTCTGAAGAGTATAACATGGTACTTTTAAGGGCAGATTGGACAAAAAGAGATGATAATATTACGCAGTTTTTAAAAAAATATAACGTGGTAGGTGTTCCTGCTTATTTTATTCAAAAAAGAAATGGAGAAATCATCCACCTCGGAGAGACCATAAGTGTTTCTGAAGTGAAAAAAAACCTCAACTCCCCTTAAAAGTTGGTATGAACTTACTTTCGAACACCAACTCTAAAAAATTCGATAATGAAAGTACTAAAGGTCATCCTCAAATTTTGGGGGAAGCTTCATGAGATTCTGCACCACTTCTCTAGGATCTGCCTGTTCATATAAAACTTCATAAAGACCAGAAAAAATCCTGGTTCGTATGTTCATTTTTTTGGCAAGTAAGTGTGCGGCTTTGGTTGTTTTATAACCCTCAACGACACTTTTACTTTTGGAAATAATTTCTTCTGGACTTCTCCCCTTGGAGATTTCAATACCAAAGGCCTTGTTTCTGGATAATTCCCCCGTCGTGGTGAGGATGAGGTCCCCCATTCCACTTGGACCATAAAAGGTTTCAGGTCTGGCACCAAAAATAACTCCAAAACGGAGCATCTCAACAATACCTCTCGTGATAAGTGCGGCGCGGGTATTGTGGTTATAACCAAGTCCCTCCATGATACCACCAGCGATAGCTATCACATTTTTAAGGGAACCTCCAAGCTGAACCCCCTTCACATCGGTGGTAGGAACGGCCTTAAAAAAATCTGTTCCTAACATTTCACAAGTTCTTAGGAGTTTTTCACGGTCCTCTCCGGCCAGGGAAACAAGTGTGATTTGTTTGTCGATGATTTCTTTGGCAAAAGAGGGACCAGAAAGATACATCAAGTGACTTCTGTAGTTTTCAAAATGAGAATTAAAAAGCTCACTTGGGAGTTTGAGGGTTTCGTGATCTATACCCTTTGCAAGGTTTACCAAAGGGGTGTTTTTTTTGAATAACTTATTTAATTCATTTTTATGATGGGAGCAGAAATCTTCAATGGCCGACATTGGTAGACCGGAAATCACCAATTCAATTTCCCCCAAAGTATCCTTTCGGACCTCATCCCAATGAAGAGCAGCGCTAATTGTGCTAGGAAGTTTCTGCCCAGGAAGGTAGGTCTTATTTTCACCGGAATTAATTTCATCGTAATTTTCTTTAGACCTCACAAGAATTATCACTTTGTGAAAATTCTGAGTCAGGACAAATCCTAGGGCGGTACCAAAAGCACCCCCGCCGAGAACCAGTGCAGTGTTAAATTTCATTTCACCCTACTTTATAAGCTGATGATACCTTTAATCGTACTCATCAATTCATAAATTTCGAGAACTTCTTCAGTGCTTTTCATCAATTTTCTGGCGGAGACGGAGGTATAGTTGCCTTTTTTAGAAGGAGTTTCGTAGATGGTAAATCCCACTAATCTTCCAATAATCAAGTGTTTATCATCAGTTTTAATGATGAATTTAAATTCGTAGTAATCTGGCCATTGATAACTTTCTTCGAGAAGTGCTTTAAATTTTTGATTTTCCATAGTCTCTTTCTTTAATAAAAAACCAATTCTAAATAAAGTTTTTAGTGAACTTTGACGATCCATAGAATCACTGGGCAATTGAGTGCCCAAGAGGTTCAATTATGAAAGTATGGATGCTGGTTCTTTACACACTTTACTCCTCTTCAGCATTTTGCTCAGAGTTTATTCACATAAAACTTGATCCAGATTTTGAACATTATCTTACTCAAAACAAATCAAAAAGTAACCTTTCAAAGTCTGTTTCCAAAAAGTCCTACGGTGATAATGAGGCTGACCACCATGAAAGTCACACACTGCTACATCAAAAAATGATGAGTGCACTACTGGGTCTGGATCTTAATCAAAAAGAGATCCTTCCGCCCATGGATGGTAGAGAATCCACTCTTTACCTTGAAATTCGGAGGCACTTAGAAAATGCTCACCAAAGTATTGGTCAGCTTGAAGTCCAAAATATCAACAGATTTAATGAAGAATTTAACCTAGGCCAGTCCAATTTCTCAGGCTTTTCCTGGCAAAGACCCTTTGGCGTGGTTCAGGTACATACAGACCGCCAAGTTACACCCAATGTTTTTGGAACTAATTGGCTTGTTATGGATACTTTTACTTTTGAAATTGAGGCCACCACTTTTTTAGAAAAGCTAACGGATGCAGGGCTCGCCATCATGTCAACAACTGAGATTGCAGCGTTTGCAGGAATTACTTTTAAGAGAGTTTATACCTATTGGCACTTTGCTGAATCCTATCAAGAGGGTTTGAGTTCTGACTCTAGTAAACTCTTTCTCCCCTTCCTAAAATTTAACCATGAGTTCCTCGGAAGAGTCGCAAACGATGAAATACTCAAACGCGAAGATACCTGGACCACAAGTGCGGGGGGTCTCATTTCAACACCACCCTTTCACGGTATTTCCTTTAGTGCTGGGATTCTAACTCAAACAGATTACCAAAACATGACAATCATACAAAATAATCCTGGCGAGGATAAACCATTTAAGATTGGGATCAAGGGAAAAAAATCTACAACTTCCGGGGCAACTTTTGAACTTCAATTGGACTTTTTTAAGTTAATAAAGTTCTCACTACTCCGATATGATCTAGACTATGAGTACTCCTCTGGGAGGGAGTTTACCCTGGGTCTTAACTCCGGTGATCTGTCCGAAATAAAAAACACCCCCTCTAAATTTAACGAACTTAACTTTATCCTAAAAGGTATGGGCTCCATCGATCAATTAGAAAAATACATTGTAAGAATGGATGAATCTTCAGGCTCATCCACTGAACAAACAGGAAATTTTCTTATTTGGGGAAAATTACAAAAACAAAAAACTGAACAAATAAAAGTCATAAAAGACAATATGGTAAAAATCTTTTTTAAGAGTTATGCACAAAACGTAAAGATAGTTCAAAACATTGTAGGAAGAATATTTTCAGCACTGGTTTATAAGCTTCTTAAGTTACCAGTAGGAGTGAGTAATGCCGCTGTTTATTCCCGGCAGGTCACCATGGAGCATGAAGTTTCACATCCACAGTCAAAAGATCCTCAAGTGATAAGAGTGGACAGCACTGAACAGTTCTCTCTTCTCATTTCACAGTACTACAACTCACCAAGAACAGACCGCTGGATAGACCGAAGATTTAAAAATGATGTGGCATGGTTTGTGGAGAATTTTACAACTCTACCAAGCTCCTACCAGGCGGACATTAAAAATGAAATCCTTAAAGGCCCATTCCTCGTAGAATCCCAAATAAGAATTGAAAAAGATGGACTACACCACCTTTTAGAAGTTCCGGAAAGCACTATTTTTTCTCAGTTAGTAAAAGTTTGTAAGTCATCGAGAGAAGAAGATTGGACAAACGACTCTCAAAGAAGAGATATGATGGAAGAAAACCTTAACAGAAGAGATCAGTGTGTGAGAGATTTGGGACAGAAATATCTTGAATTCAAGAAAGATTATCAGAGTCATTTTTTAAAACCTTCCTTAGTAAAATTTAAAAACTTTATCACTCATTTTTATAAAAAATCAGGCAACTTAAGAGATATTCGTGAGATCTTTGGAGAAGAAAATATTTTCATCCACGGAAAACTTCAAGGCAAAACATCCATGGGTCAATCCTATTTAACGAATTTTTCCTCTGGACAATTCCGCGGCGTAGGAGTTATTGATAATTTCAGACGAGGCCAGGGTTCAAGAGTTCCAGCAAACATATCAGGTGAATAATTTTGAAATTAATTAATATTAAAGAAGCAAAAGATAGACTGAATCATGACGGAATTGTCGCCATTCCAACTGAAACCGTCTACGGTCTTGGGGCCTGGATTTATTCAGAGAAAGGACTTAAGACTATTTTCTCTACTAAGGAGCGCCCTTTTTTTGATCCACTTATTGTTCATGTGGACTCTATCATTAAGGCCCGGGCCTTAACGATGGAATGGACTAAAATTCATGAGGTCTTGGCCCAAGAATGCTGGCCAGGGCCTTTAACGTTGATTGCTAAAAAAAATGACCTCATTAATCCTCTCATTACATCAGGTCTCGACTCCGTAGGTCTGAGATGTCCAAATCATCCTTTAACATTGAAGTTACTCTCTCAAATGGAAGGAGGAATTGCTGCTCCTAGTGCTAATAAATTTGGCAAAACTTCCCCCACTTCTTCTCTTCATGTTTTTCAGGAATTTGGAGACGAAGTCCCAATCCTTGAAGGGGGTCCATCAGAAGTGGGAATAGAATCCACCGTCGTTGGAATTAGCGAAGGGAAATTAGAAATTTTCAGGCCAGGATTTTATACCGCCAGTAAATTAAGTGATGTCCTCAAAAAGCACGGCCTATCTATAAACGTCTCTTATGCAGAAAGCCCAGTGGCCCCAGGTCAGCTAAAACATCACTACATGCCAAGAATCCCTCTCATCATTGTCCCTGAAAACGTTGACAGAGAAAAAATTCAACAAGAGATTGAGATTCCTTTCGAAAATCCTGTCTTTTGGAAACAGCCAAAATCTCCTGAAATTGCTAGCCGTGAGCTTTACCAAAAGATGCGTGAATTTGACGAAAAGGGCTACGACATTATTTTTGCAGAAAAGGGACGAGATCACTCAAGGGAAGAATGGCTAGGAATCTGGAATAGGCTTGAGAAGGCCAAAACCCTTTCACTTATTCTCTAAACTCATCACACTTGGAATTTCAAGCTTGATGGGCCTTAAAAATTAGTGTGCAAAAAGACCCACTTTTTTCATTAAGAAAACCAATACCGTAAAAGACAATAAAAGCATGATGAATTTTTTTAACCTCATGAGAAGTTGAGAATAATCATCTTTTGCAAGATCCCCTTGAATATTATGTTGATCCAGGATCGCAATCACTCGTTCAATAGTGTTGTCAGTAAGAAGATAGATTCCTTTGGTGGTATAAATCATGAGGAGGTGCTTGGGATGAAGGAGACGATAAGTCTTTATGTCAGAAAAAAAAATTGTCTGATTAAAAAAAGGGAGACCTTGATTATAAATCATTCCCCTCTCATAAAACCTATTACCACGAACAAGACTGTAGTAAAAAGCAGGGATGATCACTAAGAAGAAAAATGTTACTCCCTCCATAGGATATCTATAGTGGTATTGAATGACGTCAATAATTCTAAAACGGCCGTCGGCCTGAAATTTTTCGTAGGTGTAGGTGTCTAAAACAAAGTCATTCAGGAAAAACAAAACAATCAAAAAAATAATGAACCGAAAAAGATTCAGTGTGGAAGTTTTATATAACTTTTTCCCTAACATTAAAAATCCTCAGCAGTCGGATGAATGTCCTGTGCATATCTTACAAGATCAATCACTTCTCGGGCACAGCCTTTACCACTTTCCCTTTTTGTCACGTAATCCACAATCTCTAAGACCTCATCGCAGGTGTTCGGCACGGTGGCAGAAAAGCCTGCCTTCTTTAAAAGAGGAATATCAAATAATTCATCCCCCATGTAAAGAACCTCCTCCGGAATCACATCATAGCGTTTTAAAAGATCCAAAAAAGCACTTCTTTTATCCTCATTACCAGCGTAACAAAAATCAAGACCTAGTTGATCAATTCTTTTTTGAACTGAAACACTATTCCCACCAGTGATAACCCCCACTTTAAGTCCAGCCTTCATTAGTAACTTCATTCCATAACCATCATAAATGTTGAAGGTCCGGTTAAATCCAACTTCCTCACTCGCCCACCAGACGTGAGCATCAGTAAGAATACCGTCCAGATCAAACACCACTACTTTAATTTTTTTTAGCTTTGATTCAAAATTTTTGGCAACTGTTTTTAAGTTCATTCCATCACCGCACGACGAATCGTTAACAGCTTCTCCACCACAGTTTTAACTGAGTCCAAGGGAAGTGCAGTAGCTGCATCAGAGAGAGCTTTCTCTGGGTTAGGATGACACTCCATGAAGACTCCATCCGCCCCTGCGGCCACGGCAGCTCTGGCCAGAGTCAAGATTTGCTCCCTCTTCCCGCCGGTTGCAGTACCAAGTCCACCGGGTCTTTGAACACAGTGGGTGGCATCATGAATGGCCCGGACACCAAACGACTTCATGATCTGGAAAGAGGCCATATCCACAACGAGATTATTATACCCAAAAGATGAACCTCTTTCGGTCAAAATAATTTTATCTTTTGGAAGAAAATGAGATGCCTTGTCTACAATATTTTTCGTTTCCTCTGGAGAGAGGAATTGTCCTTTTTTAATTTTAAGTTCACGGTCAAATTTTTTGCAAGCCTCGGCACCAGAAAAAATCATATCCGTCTGACGGCAAAGAAAAGCTGGTACTTGAAGAACATGAACGACTTCAGCGATGGCCATGGCCTGATCTGGAGTATGGAAATCAGTCAGAGTGGGAAGACCGTACTGTTTGTTAATCATCTGAAGAATCTTCAGACCTTCATCAAGGCCTGGGCCCCGGTAGGATGTAAATGAGGAGCGGTTCGCCTTATCAAATGAACCTTTAAAATGAAGATTTATTTCATTCTTAAAGGGCCCTAAATCTTTTAATATTCTCTCGGCAATCTCCTGTGCAAGAGCAGGGCTCTCAATAACACAAGGTCCGATATAGAAATCCATCTTTTTCATGCTAAATCCTTATAGTTTTCCACAGGCCTTCACAAATGAAGCAAAAAGTGGGTGGGGTTTAAAAGGTCTGGACTTAAATTCTGGGTGATACTGACAGGCAATAAAATAAGGATGATCACTAAGTTCAATAACCTCTACCAGATTCAGTTCGGTATTCATCCCAGAGACAATCAAACCTTTGTCTTTAAGTTGTTTGACATACTCATTATTGACTTCTAGTCGGTGACGGTGTCTTTCAGAAATTTTTCTCGAGCCATAAATTTTTTCTCCAAGACTTCCTTTCACAAACTCACAATCATAGGAGCCAAGCCTCATACTGGCCCCTTTAGGGCCATCTTTGGTTTGTCCGGGTAAATAATGAATGACCAGGTCTCCTTTGTCGGTGAACTCCATGGAAGTTGCATTTTTAATCCCAACTACATTTCTGGCAAATTCGATCACCGCCAACTGTAACCCAAGACAAATCCCAAAAAATGGTTTCTTGTGCTCCCTGGCAAATTGAATCGCCTTAATTTTTCCCTCCGTCCCTCGGGATCCAAAGCCTCCCGGTACTAAAATGCCATCCACTTTTTCCAGGGAATCAAGTTTGACTCCCTTTTCAAGATCTTCAGCATCAATATAAATTCGATTAATTTGTACTTGATTTGAAATAGCGGCATGCCTTAAGGCTTCATCTAAAGATTTGTAGGACTCAATTAGCTCCGTGTATTTCCCAACAATTCCAATATTCACCTCTTTTAAGGGATTTTCAGCATTAAAGATCACTTTATTAATTTCAGTCATGTTTGGATCAGCTGTCCACATTCCAAGAAGTTCAGTGATCCTTCTATCTAATCCCTGGTCATAGAAAGCTTTTGGCACTTTATAGATTAAATCCAGGTCTATGGATTGAAAGACGTTTTGCTTAGGAACGTTACAAAAAAGAGAAATTTTATCAACGATAGAAGAATCGATTTCTCTATCGGCCCGGCAAATAATCATATCGGGAAATAATCCGATGGACCTCATTTCCTTCACAGAATGTTGGGCCGGTTTGGATTTTAATTCTCCGGCTGCCTGGATATAGGGAATTAAAACCAAATGAATAAATAGCACATTCTCTTTGCCTACATCCAGGGCAAATTGGCGGATAGATTCCATGAAAGGTAATGATTCAATATCTCCCACCGTTCCACCAATTTCACCAATTAAAAGATCACAATCTTTGGCAGCCGCGTGAATCCGCCTTTTAATCTCATCAGTAATGTGAGGAACAACCTGAACTGTTTTTCCGAGATACTTTCCCTCACGTTCGTTTTCGATAACCTGGAGATAAACTTTACCTGTCGTAAAATTATTTTCTCTTTTAAGTTGAAGACTCGTAAATCTTTCGTAGTGACCTAGATCAAGATCAGTTTCTGCTCCATCGTCCGTCACAAATACTTCTCCATGCTGGATAGGGCTCATGGTACCGGGATCCACATTGATGTAGGGATCCATTTTGAGCATGTTGATTTTGATTCCACGCCTTTCAAGTAAACAGCCAATACTAGCGGCGGCAAGCCCTTTTCCAAGCGAACTGGTCACTCCACCGGTGATAAAAATATATTTTTTACTATGTTTAGTATTCACTTTAAAACCCCTTCTACTTTTAGAATATCTTCTGGGACATCCACACCAATAAGTTTTTGAGTTGTCATTATCGCCCCTATGGACATTTGGTTTTCCAGTGCCCTAAGTTGCTCTAGTTTTTCAAGATCTTCAAGTCTTCCCATGGGTAACTTCACAAAAGTCAAAAGTGATTTAGGTCGGTAACTGTAAACACCGATGTGGTGATACCAGGAGTAATCCCTACTTCCCTCTCTATCATAGGGCAAAGATTGCCTTGAAAAATACAAACACTGGCCTGTTTGGGAAGAGTAGACGGCCTTTACAACATTTGAATTTTTGAAATCATCCTCTTGAACAGACCTCTCTCTGATCAGGGTTGCAATCTCAAATGGGGAATTCGAATGAAAATCAACTAAATCTTTTAAAATGTGTCCTTTCAAAAGAGGTTCATCCCCTTGGACATTAATGACTATGTCCGGATTTTCGTGTTTTAAAAATCTCTCATAGGCCAATGCTATCCTCTCTGAACCGGAGGGAACATCATCATTAACCCGCAAAACCTTTCCACCAAACTCCATAACATGTTTTTCGATTTCCTCATGATCAGTCACCACATAGGTGGGATATCCTGAACTGAGGCAGTTGAAAAAAACTCTCTTGATCATGGATTCACCAGCAATTTTTGCCAAGGGTTTACCTGGAAAACGTGTTGAAGAAAACCTGGCGGGTATGAGGACCACTGCTCTAGACATAGACTTTTAAACCTCATTTTTATTTGACCCCTCATTTTACGTTTTTTGAGGTCATTCGACAATCATTTGAGAGGGAAAATGAATTTTGCGAAAGACGCCTAACCATGTTAGGCTCAATTCATGATTAAGAAGAGGAACCGGATTCTAACCGTCATACTTTTGGCAGCCCAAATACAATCTTCGGCCCATAGTCAGGCACTAATGCAAGATGCCATTCGACAACCTGTTCTCGGTGTTCGTTGTAAGGAACTCTTCAGAGAAAGATCTGAGAAAATTAAATTTCAGCAAAAACTCAATGGTCTCCTTCAAAGAAATCTGGATATATCCAAAAAAACTCCAAAAAACAAAACAGGTGTGACCGCAAGAATTAAGGCAAATGAAATAGAAATCAAAAATGAACTACACCTGGCCAATCTCCAGATAAAAACCATGGAAGAAAATATCGTTAGGTCTGGATGCCCTGGTTTATCCATCTAAACCCGTCTCTCCTGAAATTTCAGTGGAGAAGGTATACTTAGTGAAAATTCTAGTGCTAAAATTTTCACTCATAAAGAATTGGGAGAAAAAGCTTTGAAAAAAGCGCTATTGTTTTTTTTACTCATTGTTCCTCCTCTAGCATGGTCTCAAGATGAGGACCTCTCCTTTGTTGAAGAAACAAAAAAAGAGTTAAACGATGGCCCTAGAGATGAATCTATTAAAAATAAGGGCTGGAAAAAACGAAATCAAGTTGACCCTAATGACCCGGACAAAAGTGGCCGTTCCATTGATCTAAAATCGGTTTTGGAGGAAGGGTTCAGGAAAAATCCTTTTGAAAAGATTAGACAACAACAAAGAGAGCAAATTGAACTCTCTAAGACTGATCTCTGGCAAAAATTCTGGCTTCCAACAGTTTCCCTTGAATTAGACACTTCTTCACACCGCATAGACCGGATCCGTGAGTCTTCTCAGTCAACACAAAGTATGGGTGCCCAGCAAGCTCCGACAGGAAGTTTAGGAGTGGTCATTGATGAGTATACTCTTTTTAACTGGGGAAGAGATTACTATGGTTATCAAATTGAAAAGGATACTCTGAATCGAAAAACCCAGCAACTCTCCGAAGCCAGGCGCCGCTTAAAATTCGGTCTCATCAACCAGTATTTTAATCTCGTACGCTCCAAAGAAATTAAAAGAATTTATCAAGAACAGCTTCGTCAAATGTCTTTTGTCCATCGAATGGCCCAGGAAAAATTAAAACTACGTAAAATCAGGACTCAAGAATATTATCAGACCCGCTCGGAATTTTTCAGATCTCAAACAGAGTACCAACAATCGCTTTTTGATGTTGGGATACAAGAGGAAGAACTTGCCAATCTCCTGGGAGATGAGTGGAGAGGATCATATTCAACAAATGAAAATTTAAAATATGTTTCAGTGAATACTTCTGTTGATGAGGCCTTAAAATCTGCCCTAGATCAATCCATAGATTACAGAAATGCAAAATTGCAATTTGATAACGCAAACAGAACCTATGAGAAAACTCTTAAGGACAACCTCCCCCTTCCTAAATTTTCTTTCAATCTTGGCACTTACCAGACAGGTTTTGACCCGGAAGGAACCAGCTGGAAATATGAAACCTCCCCAGGTAACAAAAATGTGGAACTTGTGGCGGCCATTGACATGAAATGGACACTTATTGGAGAGGGTGGATTGTTTAATTCCAGGGTCAATCAAAAAGAATTTTTAAATAAGAGGATCTCTGAAATAAATTACTTTAACATCAAAAGACAACTTGAAGTTAAGGTCAGAACTATTTATAAAACTTTGCGGTTTCTTGAGAAAAAAGTGGAGATATCCCAGTTTCAGGAAAAGAATGCTCAAACCGGTTATGATTCAGTACTAGATAACTATCTTGCCGGGAATGCGACCTATGCCGACATCAAAATTGCCATCGATAATCTGGTTTCCTCTCAAATTAACACCGAAAATGTAAAATATGATCACCTTATTAAAAAACTCGAACTGGCCGATTATATGGGGCTCGAGGATTTACCCGGTGAAAATTTTGAACAACTGGCACAGAGGTAGACATGAAATTTCTATTCATTCTTCTTTTCCCCTTTTGTGTAAGCGCTCAGGTGTTTGATCTCATGGAGGAAGAAATAAATCCTGAAACAAGAGAAATCCTGTTGAATAAACCTGAAAAATACCTGCGACACGAGAGTATGATGTATGATCTCGACTCAGATTCAGGATTAACAGGAGAAAGATATTATACAGGGACTGACAGAAACAGGCTCTCCCTTGCGGGGCATTTGTCAGCAAATTATGAAAACTTAAATAATCTTATGGGGTTTGAAATTAATCTTATGAGAAGAACAACCCGCTTTCATCAGGTGTGGTGGGGTGTTCAATTACTTCAACATAAAACATATTTTACAAATCTTACTCAGAACCATGAGTTTTCCAGTACGCCTAACACAGAAGGAAATCTTCAACGCTCAAACGATATAGAAAATACACTCACGGCCTTAGGAGCAGGAATAGGTTATCGATTTAAGTTTCTTGCAGGGATCATCAACTCAGAAAATACTTTTGAAACGGTGGATGTTTTTTTGAATGGAGTTCAACTTCAAGAAGATTTTGTTGATAAAACTTACAAAGGATATGGACTTACAACCAATTATGGAATCCACAAGCGTAGCGGACATCATTTTTTCTATGGTGGTAAGTTCTCCTACAATCTTGCCAGCGTTTCCAGAGATGCTATCCAAAATGAATCTAAAAGGGAGAGGTCTCTTTCATTAGGCTGGGGCTCCATCGCTTTTGAGATGGGCTTTTTTTACTAGAAGATTTACTTTAATTCGATCACAACATAGTCCTGACCAGAAAAAAGGCTTTTCTCTTTTTTAATGTAATCATCTGCTTCTTTAGAATCATTAAAGGCCCCAAGACAAACACGGTACCACGTCCCTCTTCCCTCAATTTTTACTTCATTAAGAATGGGACTATATCCCCTTACCGTAAATCCCTCTGCAAATTGCTTGGCCTCTTCAAGAGAATTGTATGAGCCAAGTTGAATGGTGTACTTTCCAAGAATTGACTTATCTGCCTGCGGCTCCTGTTGAGGCGCATTGGTAGTATTTTCTGAAGAAAATTTTTCTAGTTCATCTGATAATCTTTCTTTGGATTCATCCATGAGTTTTTTTAATTTATCATCATCAGTTAATTTTGAATCCTCCGAAATAGTCGCTTCAACATTCTCTTCTTCTGAAGATTTTAACTCCACCGTTTTCACATCTACATCTTTGATTCCAGAGTCATTGAAAGCAAGTTTTTTTCCCAACCGTATTCCAATGGTGAAACTGGTGATAATTAATACCAGGACAAACAAAAGAATAAGAATGATTTCTTTTTTTTCAAAAATGATAACTTTGTTATTTTCTTCCATGGAATTATTTTAAGATCTTAGGTCATTTTTCGCTACCATTTTTCAATTCCGAACATTTTAGTCTGGTTTGGTAAGTTATCCTCGCGATACCGAAGAGGCTGACTTATGTTCCCTCCACCTAATAAGGAGGTCATTATGAAAATTTTTAGTCACAATCAAAACGGTCAGGGCATCATGGAATACGTCATCATTTCAAGCTTGATAGGCATCTGTTGCCTGGTGGCCGTGAAACAGTTTGGAGAAGTCGTTCAAACCAGAATCCAAAATATGAAATCCCAGATAGCTAACCAGATTCAGCTTCGGAACTAAATGGTTATGAATATCATCACTCTTTTGATCCCGTTCTCAATGCTGATTCTTTTGACTATTGAGGCCCTGTCTTTCAGGACATCACTTCTTTGTCGTCAAAATGCCTGGCTAAAGCTTATGGAAATGAAAACAAGGTCCCTTCTAACTATAAAAAGGGACCATGAAATAAGCTGGGATCGAACATGCAATTACCTATTCACCAGAAGAGAAAATAAAATCCGCCTTCAAAAATTTCCCTCCCTCTCCTCTTACCAAATAGAACTTGGGCTTAAAGGGCGGTTATGAATCAGAAGGGTGAAACTACTTTATTAGCAGTACTTCTGATGATGTCCCTCATGGGAGTAATTATTTTGACGTCACTTGAATTGAAAAAATCCTACCTCGACCTGCAAAGGCGGACTCAACTTTTCCTCTGCGTGAAAGAATCAAAAGGTGAATTAAAGGAGCTTCTTGTCTTTATGGGTAAAGCCAATTGGGGCATTAAAAACATAGATAGAATAAAACTCATCATAGCTTTTTTCCCAGGTCTCCAGGGTTATGCTATGAATGCGCAGAAAATAAAAAAATACTTGCAACAGACCCAGGACATCCGGCTAAAAATACATCTGGCAAAACTTAAGAATCTTAGAAATAAAAAATGCCCCATTGATCCCAAGATGCTCTTCACTCCTTTTAAACTCCAATACACCTCTTTATATAGAGATACTAATGGTCTAGTTACTCTAAGGAAGAAAGAATGGTCACATCTTTACTTAAAAAAAAACTACCTCATAGAACTGACAATAAAAACATGGGATTGGGAAAACCTCAATCCGAAGATAAGTTTTCAATCAAAGGAGAAAAAGGTGAAAGTTTCATCTCTTTGGTTTTCCTCTTAATGAGTGCAAGCATTCTTTTGGCAAGCCTCGTCTGGCTTCACAGATATTTTGAAAATAAAACCAGGGAACATATTAATGAGTTTAAAAAAAATTGGAACAGTCTTTCCCAAAGATACCCGGAGTAAAATATGGTGGATAAAACTGGCTTTATGTTTGATTCTTTCAAACATTTTCTTTTTTTTAATTTTTGGATCTCCAAAAGAAGCACCAAAAATTTCAAGTTCGAAAATAAACTGGGTAGAGATTCAAATGGAAGCTGAAGTTCTCACTCCTCTCAAAGAGGGTAAAAAAGTTCTTCTTGTTAACAGAAGAATTGGAAAAAAAATAGAGGCGGTTTTAAAAACAAGTGAAGCACTAGATTCAGGAAAAATTACCGTTAGTGTCAGGGAGGAAGAAGCAGAGCATTTAATTCAGCATTCCTCCTGGCTAGTACTTCCCTTTTTGAAAAAATTAACACTTGCTTCATCCCAAAAAATTCAAAACAAGGTCACTGATCATGAAATACACTATTAGTTTTTGGTTTTTATTTTCCATCCATCTTAGGGCCGACCCCATTTATTTTAGCCATGAGGGAAACGAGGATGAGGCAAAAATCTACAAACAACTGATGATGGAAAAATATGGAATTCCAGGAGAAATGATTTCTGTAAAAACCACTAAGAACTGTGAAGAAGTAAACAGGAAGGGGAAACTTGATCTATGCCTAAAAAAAAACGGAGACCTGTATTGGGTCTCCGTGGATCATCACTTTGTAAATGAATCACTAAAAATTTTTCAAAGCATGTGAGGTAATTTATGAAAAACCACTTCACCAAATCTTATTTTGAAACTTTTTTAGCAGACGGGGCTTTTGGAGCTGTGCCTTCGTGGATTGCAAATTTAGGAGTGGTTCCCTTGTTGCGGTTAGCGGCTTTTCTCTTGGCACCCATGGCCCTATGCTTAGCTTTACGACGATTTTCAGTTACTGCAGTTCTAGAAGCCATAAATATCTCCTCAAAAATAAATCCTAAATTATCAAAAATGAAGCTCCTCAATCTAACGGTTGGCCTCTTGTTTGTCAAAGCCTTACTTTCTACGTGCATCGCGTCAGAAACAAAGAACCACCCCAAAGATTTTGTCTTGGCAAAGGGAGAGCAGAAAGAGATTTCCCTAGAGAATTTGAAACATTTCTCAGTTGGAAACCCTGATGTGATTTCCTATAAGGTGTTAAAAAAACAAAAGAAAATTCTCATTAAGGGTAAGAAAGTAGGTTTTACCGACCTCGTTGTCTGGACGCCACAAAAAAAGCAGGTCTATAACCTATACGTGCTATCAAAGAAAAATTTTCTTAAAACCTTCCAACTTGCCGATGCTCTAAAAAATCTCAACCTAACCTTGGATATCAGAGGTCCTTTAATGAGTGTTTCCGGTGTGATTTCTGATTTTTCAGATTATTTATATGTACAAAAAATTAAAAGCCTTTATGAGAAGCAGATTTTTTTTAAGGTTAAACTGGATTCAAAACTTAGAAATGAGATCGTTTTTAAAATTTATAAAAAACTTTATGCAAATCACATTTCTTCCATAAGTTGCCAGGAAAACTGGATTGATATCGTTTGTTTTTACAGCGGATTTCACAATGAAAGTCTTTTAAAGGAATTAAGTTCTCTTTATAAGGTCTCCTTTATAAAAGAAAACTCAGGTCTAAACCAAAAAAATTACCGACTAAAACTTAAACTTATTCAACTGGAAAAAATGGATGGTCAGGAAATACATATTGGAATTGATAAGCTAAGGGCTTCTGTTAAAGATCTTTTTGAGCATGGATTAAAAAAACTGATTGATGACAACATTGTATTTCTTACGAAAGCTAAAATGGATTTATCTTCACTTGCTGAACCTGAAATTGTTATCAGCATCGAAACACCTCAGCAGATAGAAATTGGTTCTCAAATTCCCTTCCAAAATATCAATATTCAAGCAGCAACAGTCATAGCACCAATTGAGTGGCGCTTTGCAGGTTTAAAAATCAAAACCAAGATCAGTGATCATTTTGGAAAACTCCTTTTAAAATATGAGACCGAGTTTTCACGTCCCGTGGACCAATCTATTAGTGGAAGCCGAGAGAGAGCTTCCGCCATTATTGAACTTAATAAACCTATAAAAATATTTCAAATTGGTTTTCAGACAACTACAAAATCACGGCAGGGTATTCCCCTTTTGTCTGATGTACCACTTTTAAAGCATCTTTTTGAATCAAAATCTGATCAGAAAACTTACAAACAAATTTATGGTTACGTCATCATAGAGGAAACAAACTAATGCTAAGCTTATTTAAGGAACACGAATCTGTATTAAAAAACGACAGAGGTTTAAATGTGGCCAGAGACCTACTCACCTCGTATTTAAACAAAGGCATGATTCCTGAATGGGAAGATTTTTTTCAGTCATTACCTTTTTTTGATGAAAAGTCTGACATTCTTTTTTTGAAAGATTATTTTTTGAAACTCACAAAATGGACCTTCCTTGATGAAATAATTGCGCTGGGAGGTTGTGAGTTCTTTTTTCATGGACCAGGTTACATTCAAAGAATCACTTTGAGCGGGGAAAAAATAAATCATCAGATCTCCATTTCGCCAGAAGACTGGCAGCTTTGGCTGGAAATTGTTTCCATCCATTTTAAACAAAACTGGAATGTTCAACGGCCCTTCATCAGTTTTTATGGTGTGATCTGTGATAAACAATTCAGGCTCAGCTTAATTCATTGTTCGACCTCACCAACAGGTAGCTCCAAGTTAGTTTTAAGAGCACTCTCTTCTGTTCCCTATTCACTGGAGGCTTTTGGAAAAACTCAGTTTCTTCAGAAAATGGTAAATGAAAAAAAGAATATTTTGATTGCTGGATCAACAGGTTCTGGAAAAACTTCTTTCATGGGAAGCCTCATGACCCTAATTAATCCAGAAGAACACATTATCATTTTGGAAGACACTTACGAGCTTCCCCACTTAAGTACACTCCAAACAAGATTTCTCTCAGGAAACACATTAGAAACTAGTCTAAAGTCCTATCTCTCTTACTCATTACGTCTTAGCCCTGACCGCATTTTGCTGGGTGAGATGAGATCAGATGAGGTGGTTCCATTTTTAATGGCCATGAACACTGGGCATAGAGGACTTATGGGCACGATTCACTCTTCTAGTGCCATCGATAGTCTCTATCGCCTAGCCCTTCTTTTCTCTCTCTACAGTGGGGAAGCGAGTTTGAGTTTTGAAAAAATTATGGAGCTCATCACAAGAAACCTGGAATATGTAGTCTTTATGAAAAATAAAAAAGTTTTTGAAGTGATCAAAATTTTGGGATCAGATAAGGGGACTCCGTTCTTTGAAACCATAGAACGGAGTCCTGAATATTAATCTCGCTTGAGTTTTTTATAAGTGAGGCGTTGAGGTATATCGGCCTTATCGCCTAATCTTTTTCTTAAATCCTCGTGATAATCCTGGAAATTTCCTTCAAACCAGGTCACCCTTGAATCTCCCTCAAAGGCAAGTATATGGGTACAAATTCTGTCTAAGAAATAACGATCGTGGGAAATCACAACTGCACAACCGGCAAAATCCAAGAGGGCCCTTTCCAGGGCTTGGAGGGTATTTACATCCAAATCATTTGTAGGCTCATCCAGAAGAATGACGTTTCCTTCTTCCTTCAGCATTTTTGCCAGATGCACTCTGTTCTTTTCTCCACCAGAGAGTTCTTTTATCCGCTTATTCTGATCATCACCTGAAAAATTGAAACGGGAAATATAAGCACGGGCATTAACCTCACGATTTCCAAGTTTTATTAAATCAAGTCCTCCGGATATTTCCTGCAAAATCGTAGCGTCCTGATTCATGTCACGGGACTGATCAATGTAGGAGAGCTTCACTGTCTCACCGAGTTTAAAGGTACCAGAGTCCGGCTCAAGTTGACCGGTAATCATTTTAAAAAGGGTTGTTTTACCGGCACCATTGGGTCCAATGATTCCCACTATCCCTCCAGGAGGTAACTTAAAGGAGAGATTTTCATAAAGAATTTTATCACCAAATGCCTTAGATATATTATTTGCCTCAATAACCACTTCACCAAGACGTGGACCAGGAGGGATGAAAAGGTCATTGGTCTCATTCCTCTTTTCTTTAGATTCTGAGAGCATTTTATCATAATTAGCAATACGGGCCTTAGATTTTGCCTGACGTGCCTTTGGAGATGAACGGATCCACTCCAGCTCTTCCTGCATTTTTTTCTGACGTTGAGATTCTTGCTTCTCCTCCACCGCCAAGCGGTTAGTCTTCTGTTCAAGCCATGATGAGTAATTCCCCTCCCAAGGTATCCCGTGACCACGATCAAGTTCTAGAATCCAACCTGCAACGTTATCTAAAAAGTATCGATCATGGGTAATTGCAATAACAGTACCTTTATAGGCCTGAAGGTGTCTTTCCAACCAAAAAACTGTTTCAGCATCAAGGTGGTTGGTGGGCTCATCCAGCAATAGGACATCTGGCTCAGAGAGAAGGAGGCGGCATAGTGCAACCCGACGTTTTTCACCACCGGAGAGAACTGAACACTTTTGATCAGAAGGTGGACATCGAAGGGCCTCCATCGCAAGCTCTAAACGAGAATCAAGGTCCCAGATATTCATAGCATCCATCTTGTCCTGAAGGTTAGCTTGCTCATCAAGGAGTTTATTCATTTCATCCTCGGACATTTCCTCGCCAAGCTTCATGTTCACTTCTTCGTAACGAGAAGCAATCTTCACAAGCTCAGAAAGACCTTCCTGAACAACTTCTTTTACGGTCTTGTCGGGATGAAGCTTAGGATCCTGCTCAAGATACCCAAAGCTCACACCCTTGGAAGCATTAACCTCACCAATATAATCCTTATCAACTCCTGCAATAATTTTAAGAAGCGATGATTTACCAGCTCCGTTGAGACCGAGGACTCCAATTTTTGCCCCATAAAAAAAGGAAAGAGAAATATCCCGAAGAACTTGTTTCTTCGGAGGATAAACCTTGCCCACTTTATGCATAGAAAAAATAATCTTATGACCAGACATGAGAAACTTCCTTTGATGACTTAAGAGTTCACATTAAAGCATAAATACACCTGAAATGTCTAAACCTAAGAAGGAGAGACCATCTGGGGATATCTCCTTTAAATGATGGCCTTTAAATCATTTAACAAAATAAAGACAAACATGAGGTAAGAGGGAAGAAAAAAAACTGACAATAGAAGAAGTTTTACCCCATTGAGCCTTTTTTCAAAAAGATCAAAATGCCACTTTTCCTGAAAGCGAAGTTCTTCCATCAACCCCTTCACATCGTTTTCGTAACTTAGACCTAAACGAAGGGTTTTTTGACAACTACTTTGGAGTTTTTGAACAATATGAATGAGTGATTTTTGTCGGATTTGGTCTAATCCATTGACACCTGCAAAACTGAAGACTTCACTCTGAGGAAGAGGTACCCTCAAAAGGGATTTAAGAATCAAAAGAACTCTCCAAACTTTTCCTATGTCTGAAAAATATCTTTTTCTGTAATACTTAACCAAGATAGGGATTAAACCCAGCCCCATAAGTTGCCAGGAGAGAATTCCAAAAAGCTGAGAGCGACTTGTTTTAACCTCCACCATGGATAAAGCCGAGAAAATAAAACTCCAGGTAAGAATCATCATCACACTCATGTGAAGAAACATCCCCAATATGAGTTCCTTGATTTTTTTTTCAAATTGCAAATCAGCTTGCAGTCCTTCTCTTAAAAAAAGAAAAGAATCCAGGTAACTTCCTCCCATTTTTCGTGCATTAAAAAGCAAGACCTCAACAACTTCAGTGTAAAACTTATAAGAGGGTAAAAAAATTTTATCCCCAATATCCTGCTTCCCTCCCCAGTGAAAATTTTTTAACCAAATCTCTAATTCCTCTCCAGGCTTTTTCTGAGTTTGCATAAAGTTTGGTAAAAAGTGGGGGACACCTTCAATCCAAAGAATCAAAATACAAATTAAAATAAAATAAAAAAGATAATTCATCTTTAAACTCCAAAAACTCCAGATAAATCTAAAAAAGTTTGCCCTATTTTCCTCATCACGTTGACATCACGCAAGGCATTGTCATAACTTCAATGATATGAATTCAATTCAGAAAAACCTCCAATCTCCTTCTTCCATATCTGAAGACGATTTTCTTGTCTCATTTGAAAAAAGAGTTCAGTTGATGGAGGATTCAATCGAGATTGAATTATTGATGAAAAAACTTCAGTTCCTTGGAATGAATTTTGATCCTTTTCAAAATAAACATGAAAGTGAGTGTGAGCGGATTTTGGAGCAACTGGATTTATCAAGACATTTACTCAATCCCTATCTCGCCACAAATATTGTTCTAAGGCTTCTGGATATCACTGAAGAAAGATTAAACAACCTAAAGCAGTAAACTGCGGAACCAATAATGAATAAAATTCCTGAATGCCTGATTCATCCGGTATCTATAAAATTATTACGCCAGGGACATCCTTGGATTACTTCTGATAACTTTTCCAATCGTTTTCCAAAACAATCTGAATTTATTGTTGCAACGGATGAAAGGAAGCGTCCCATCGCCTTATTAATTCATGACCCCCATCATCGGAATGTCAAAGCAAGAGTTTGGAGCACTAAATTTCCCTTTGACCGGGAGGCCCAGCATTTTACGGCCAGTATTCAAGGTAGACTCGATCTAGCGTTTGAGAAAAGGTTTCAGCAAAAAGAATTGAAAGAAAGAGAAAACTATTACCTCGTTTTTGGTGAAGCAGATCAACTTCCTGGTCTTTTCATCTTAAAACTCAAAGACAGAATCCTGGTTCAATTTTATACCAATTTCTGGAACCGTTACAAATCGATCATTCAAACAACATTACAAGAAATTTTTCCTGAAATTACAGATGAAAACATCTGGTTTCAACTTCGTGGAGAGACAAAGCAATTACAAAAACTACCCCAAAATTCAGTCGACCCGGATAGAAAGGACGAATTTCATCTTGCTGAATTTGGCATACAGTACCTCATTAGACTGGGTCTTAGTTATGATCATGGCCTCTACACGGACATGAGTTCTATTCGCCAAATAATCAAAGGGTACATTAAACCACAGATGAAAGTGTTAAACCTCTTTAGCTACACAGGAGCCTTTTCTCTTTGGTCACTTAAGTTGGGGGCCTCCAGTGTTGTATCTGTGGACCTATCTCCAAAATACATTGAATGGCTTCAGCATAACCTCTCTCTAAATCCTGAGCTTGATCATACCCGCCACGAGGCCATGAACAAAAGCGTTGAGGAAGCTCTGGAAGAAGTACACAAAGAAAAAAGAACCTTTGATCTCATTATTTGTGACCCCCCTTCGTCCTCTTCTGATGGAGAGAAAAGAACTTCTGCCATAAAGGCCTACAAAGAACTCCTCATGAAGATGGACCGAGTTTTGGCCAACCATGGAAAACTTGTCGTATTTCTTAATACTCATCAATTAAATCAGGATAAATTTGAACGAACCCTTAAGGATTATTTAATGGAGTTAAAACTAGATTATAAGATTTCCAGCCGCCTTCAACTTGGTCAGGATTGTCCCACCCTTAAAGGATTTCCAGAGGGAAGTTACCTAAAGGGAATGGTTTTAGAAAAACAATGATAAAAATAAACTCTCTCACTAAAAATTATACGACTTACATAAAAGAGCCCGGACTCAAGGGGTCTTTTAAATCACTCTTTATTAGAAGAAAAAAAGTCAAGGAAGCACTTAAATCAGTGAGTCTAGAAATTTCACAGGGAGAAATTGTGGGTCTTATCGGAGCGAATGGTGCCGGTAAAACGACTTTAATCAAAATCCTGGCAGGTATCGTCTTTCCCAGTTCTGGAGAAGTCTCAGTCATGGGGTTTAATCCATGGGAGAGGAATAATCAGTACCGAAGATGCATGTCTCTTATCATGGGTCAGAAAGCCCAAGTTTGGTGGGATCTGCCGGCCTTGGATACTTTTTTGCTCCTGAAGGAAATTTATGAAATCGACGAAAAATTATACAAGGAAAACCTGGAGTTTCTGTCAGAAACGTTAATGGTAAAAGATCAGCTCAAAACACAGGTCAGGAAGCTTTCTCTTGGAGAAAGAATGAAAATAGAGCTCATGGCATCTTTACTTCATAGACCAAAAGTTATTTTTCTTGATGAGCCAACCATCGGTTTAGATATTTCTGCCCAAAAGGCGGTCAGGGAATTTATTAAAAGTTATCAAAGTGAATTTAAACCCATCACGATTCTCACCTCTCACTACATGGAAGACATCAAAGAATTATGTCCCCGTATTGTTATCATGAAAGAGGGAGGATTTGTTTATGATGGACCATTGTCAAATATCCAAAAGATGATGGGCGACGAAAAATGCCTCACTGTGACGACAAAGGATTCGACCTTTAAACTCACCATCCCAAGGTTGGAACTCGCTGCGAAGACATCTGAAATTTTTCAGAATCATGATGTTATAGATTTAAATATTCACGACCCTTCCATTGAAAATATCATAGAATCCATCATGAAATATGGATTGCATTCAACATGAAATGGTGGGCATTTATCATCGCTTCTGAGATGAGGAAAATTCTCGCCTTCAGGTTCGATTTCTGGGTGACCTTTCTCGGTCAATCCTTCATCCAGATTATTATTTCAATCTCCCTCTGGAAAAGCATTTTTGAATCCCGTGAGTCTCAAGAAATGATGGGATACTCCCTTGAAAGCATTGTGCTTTATTACCTTATTGTTCCCGTTGGTTCAAAAATGCTGACGGGAGAAAATATTGGCTTCCTCTCCAGAGAAATTTATGATGGAAGCTTTAACCGGTATCTTCTTTATCCCATTTCATTTTTTCAATATAAAACTCTGACTTATCTGACTTATAGTTGTTTCTATGGTCTTCAGCTGATTTTTATTTTTCTTTCCTATCACATCCTTTCTGGAGGAATTCAATCTGAACAATTAATAAATTTATTGGCAGGTTTTATTTTCTTCTTTATGGCATCTGTTACTTATTCCCAATTGGCGTTAGGAATTGAGCTTATCTCTCTCTGGGCAGATAATATTTGGTCCCTTATGGTCATGACCCGATTTCTCTGTTTCTTTTTTGGAGGGGCCTACATACCGGTAGATTTTTTTCCTCAATTTATGAAAGACATTTTAGTTTTCACCCCCTTTCCTTACCTCATCAACCTCCCAATCAAAGTCACCATGGGTTCAGCAAGGATGGAGGATCTTTTTTCAGGAACGGTTGCACTGTTAGTGTGGACAATTCTATTTCACCTGGGTGCCCGACTTCTATGGAAAAAAGGACAATACCACTACAGTGGGGTGGGGATATGAAAAGATACCTAAAGCTCTATCTGCACTTCTTAAGATTTTCATTTTCCAAAGCTATGGAATTTAGACTGGATTTTACTTTCCGGATTGTCATGGACATAATTTATTACTTTGTAAACTTGGCCCTCTTCAAAATTCTTTTCCTCCACACAGATCTTATTGCTGGATGGACTTTAGAGCAGATGATGATTTTCGTCGCAAGCTATCTTTTGGTAGATGCCATTAACATGACATTTTTTTCTACTAATTTGTGGTGGCTCCCCTATTACATAAATAAAGGTGATCTGGACTATTACTTGATACGTCCTGTGTCTGCTCTATTTTTTCTTTCAGTTCGTGAGTTTTCAGCAAATTCGTTCTTAAATCTTATTATTGCGGTATTTATCTTTGTGTACTCGATCATAAACTACACTCAACCTTGGGAAGTGGAAAAACTTTTTGGGCTCATTCTACTTCTGATAAATGGAGCTTTCATTTATTATCTGATTCAAATGTTAATGATTATTCCCGCCTTCTGGACACAAAGTACGAGGGGATTTATTGACCTGTTTTACACCTTAGGACTTGCGATGGAGAGACCAGATCGAATTTTCAAAGGATGGATCAGGATTATTTTTACAACAATTCTTCCATTTTCACTTATTGCATCATTCCCTGCACGCTATTTTATTGAAGGACTGGAAGAACTCTCTCTTCTTCACCTCTTATCTGTAAGCTTGGTGCTATGGATACTCATTTTATCACTTTGGAAAAAAGGACTTAGAAATTACTCAAGTGCCAGTTCTTAAAAAGCCTGAAGCTTACCAGTCAGGATATCCCAAAACATTTTGAAATCACCTAAAAGACTGTAGTAAGGGTAAATAAAGGTCATGGGACGATTTTTTTCAAAAACAAAGTGACCAAACCAAGCAAAGCCGTATCCGGCCACAGGCATTAACCCCAGAAGAACAAAATTCCCCGTAAAAAACAACAAAAGCATGAGAGAAAGCACGATGCACGTTCCTATAAAATGGAATCTTCGGCACATGAGATTGTCATGCTCTCTAAGATAAGTGGGGTAAAAGTCTCTAAAATTTTTAAATTTCATGGTTGAGTTTATCTTAATGCCTAACCAATCGAATTCTCAAGATAATTTAATATTTATAGGATGAACTCAAGAGAATAGCTGACTAATCCGATAGGGAGCTATGATTACTTTAAGTCTTTTCTTCCTTTTAAATCTCCTGAAGGCCCAAACAAATGAATGGCCGGTGGAATTCACTAAAATAGAGAAAGTGAAGTATGAGCGTAATTCCAAAGCAAAATTTTGCAAACGCCCTTTGGAAATGGTCGATACGATTGTTTTTCATCATTCGGCAACACCCAGTACTTTTACCGCCCAAAGAATAAATGAGCTTCACCTTGAAAGAGGTAGTCCAGATGATCCCTGGTATATGATAGCCTATTCCTATGCCATCAACTCTCCTTATGGAGGAAATGTAAATCCTCTACTTAAAGTCACAGAAGGTCGTCCTCTGGAGCTAGTAGGTGCCCATGCAGGCTCTGATGCCTTCATCCCAATGACAGAAGAGCAAAAAAAAATCTGGGCCCGAGGAGAAGTTACTTGTGGCAGAGAAAATGAAGAATTTAAAGTTGATCAAGAACTCTTGAGGGGAAATAAAATCAAGGCCAACGTCACCACTCTTGGAATTGTGGTTATTGGAAATTATTCTCCCTTCAACAGATTAAACCCGCTGGGATTTTCTCTTGAATCTCCTCAATATCTTATTGAAGATGGCCAGGACCTTGCTGCAAGAATTTCCTGTCAGCTTCAAAAAAAATATCCTGGAATTAAATATATAAAGTGGCACAGCTACTACATGCCTACGGTATGTCCGGGGACAATTGAAAAATCAATTCTTAACATTAAAACATTGACCAGGAAGTATGGATGCAGCTTCATTTAAAAATTATTTTAGGACTAATGTCCATTCCTTTGGTTTTTGGAAGTGATCTTTCAACAGATCAGTCCATGAATGATTTATTTCGAAAATATGAGATGGTGATGGATCAAAAGAAAACGGAATACATTGACCAAGTTTTTTCAAAAAGAT
>CANHIY010000022.1 GCA_947461175.1 Bacteriovoracaceae bacterium | reverse complement strand
CTACGTTCTCCACAAATTAATTCAATTAAATCCGAATGCGAAACGTGAAGAACTTTACGAAGCCGTTCAAACATCCTTTTTTAAGGCCACGAACAAAGATGAACTTAAGGTCTCTCTTGAAAAAGAACTCACCTCCAGAGGTTTGAATCATCAGGCCTCACAATGGGTTAACTTTGAAAATCTTAGGGATCATTACAAAACGCAATTTAAGAGCATTCTTAAAAGAGTTTAAGACCCTTCTGTTTTATGACCTCTCCCAGGATCATGGATTTTTCATTCATCTGGTGAAGCTCATTCATTAAAAGCTCTGGGTCATGACAAGCAATGACTAAACCAATTCCCATATTAAAAGTCTCGTATAGATCCTCTAAAGAAAGTTTTGAGCGCTCGATGATAATATTCATGGCCTCTTTTCGCATTTCATTTCCCGGAAGATGAGTGATTTCATAACCAAGTTCTTCGTTCATTCTAGGAATATTATGGAAGCCCCCGCCAGTAATGTGAGAAATTCCATGAATGTTGGAGCGCTGACTCTTAAGGAGTTTTTGGACTTGATTGACATATATTTTGGTAGGAGTGAGTAAGTTTTTTTTAAGTTCGATTTCATGATCCTTAAGAAGCTTTCTAATTAATGAGTATCCATTGGAATGAAAACCGGAGGAAGATATTCCTACTAAAGTATCCCCCTCCTTCACTTTCGAAGGGCCAAGCCAGTTTTCTTTGAAAACTTCCCCTACGCAAAACCCAGCGAGGTCATACACACCTGTATCGTAAACACCTGGCATTTCAGCAGTTTCTCCTCCAATAAGGGCACACCCAATCTCCTTACAGGATCTGGCAATTCCTTTTACAAGTTCAGAATGTATCTCAAGATCAAGCTTTCCACTGGCGAGATAATCAAGAAAAAATAATGGTCGTGCTCCGGTGCAAATGACATCGTTCACGCACATGGCGACGAGGTCCTGGCCTATTGTGTGGTGAATATTTAGTTCCTGTGAAAGTTTGACTTTCGTTCCAACTCCATCAGTGCCTGCGGCAAGATAGCGTTCATTATCTATTTCATAAAGAGCGGCAAATCCTCCTACACCACTCACCACATTTTCTGTATAAGTTTCTCCAATAAAGGTTTTTATCTTTTCTACAAAAAGATCACCTTTCTCAACATCTACACCTGATTGTTTATAATCCATAAATAATCCTAATGCCTAAAGTGGCGCTCTCCAGTAAATGCCATGGCAATATTGTGAAAATTGCAGGCTTCAATAACTTCCTGGTCCTTTATTGACCCCCCTGGCTGAACAATATATTGAATGTTCCACTTCTTTGCCTCTTCAATCGAATCTTTAAAAGGAAAAAAAGCATCAGAAATCAGAACGGCATTTTCAATCGTCACATCACGGCCTTTGAGCCTGGGCCCAATCAGCAAAGACAGACACTCCAGACGATTGGGCTGTCCAACTCCCGAAGCCAGAATTGAGTAAACTCCATCCTTAAAATCGGCAAGCATGAGACAATTCGATTTTAGGTACTTTGTTACGATGAGCCCAAATTTAACTAACTGAGTTTTTGTAGATTCAAATTTACGTTTAGTTGGAAAATTAAGATTAAAGTTTAGTTTTTCATCCTCTTCTTGCCAAAGTAAGCCTCCATTAATTGACCTTACAGTCCATTCTTGAACACCTGATTTTTTAAGAGGAACTTTAACCAATCGTACATTCTTTTTTTGAGAGAATATTTCCAGGGCCTCATGAGAAAAATCTGGAGCCATGACGACTTCAATATAGTTTTGCGTTAGCCAGGTGGCACTTTGTGCTTCGATCTTGGAAGAAAATGCGATAATTCCACCAAAGGCACTGGTTGAATCACATTCCCAAGCTTTTTGAAGAGAGGAGAGCTGATCGGGTGAACTGGCTACTCCACAGGGGATTCCATGCTTTACAATAACACAATGATAAAGTTCTGGAAATTCTAATCCCAGTTCCGATACACACTTAAACGCCTGATCGGAATCAAGATAATTATTATAAGAAATCTCCTTACCCTGAAGAACAGGAGCTTCGGCCAGAGATGTCGCTCCCGTGTGATTATTAAGTATAAAGAGTTTTGCCTTTTGATGAGGATTTTCCCCGTACCGAAGAGGCTTTACTTCATTTGAAAATATATCAGGTAGTTGTCTTTCATATTTTTGAGATAACTTTGTCGCAATGAGAAGATCATATTGTGCCGTTAAAGAAAATGCTTTAAGAGCAAAATCTACTCTCATTTTCTCTTCAATTCCTCCATTCTCTATCGCCTCACGAAGGGCAACATAATCAGAAGGATCTGTAACAACCGTTACCCAGGACATATTTTTAGCTGCTGCTCGGATCATACCTGGCCCTCCGATATCGATATTTTCAATTAATTCATTAATCGAAGACTCAGCTTTGGAGGAAATTATTTTAAATGGATAAAGATTACAAATAACAAGATCTATGGGCTTTATATTGAGCTCCATGGCCTCCCTGAGGTCTTGTTCATGGTCGCGCCTGAATAAAAGTGCCGAACTTATTTGAAATGAAATACTTTTCATCCTGCCACCAAAAGCTTCAGGATTTCCAGTCACTGACTGGATGGAAGTCACTGTGAGTCCAAGTTTTTTAAGATAATCTGCTGTCCCACCAGTCGAAATAACTTCGATATTATGCTTTAAAAGAATTGGTGCTAGACCATCGAGGTGACTTTTATCTGATACACTTATAAGGGCCCTGGTTGGCATTAATTTATTCATATATTTTCCTTATGAAAGACCATTAAAAAAGATTTTATTAATTTTTTGAGCGTTCTCTTCGGCCCCTTGGTTAAAGGGGTGGAGAAAAGAAAAACAGGCAACCTCGGGATGAGGCATGAGTCCTAAAATATTTCCCGTTTTATCTGTAATACCAGCAATCTTTTCAAAGGAGCCGTTAACGTCTGTCTCATAGATGAGAGCGGGATGGAAGGCATCCTGATTTTTTGAAATCACCCTACCCTCTTTGTGCCTTACTGGAAGGTAGATACTTCCAGATAAGTTTTCAAACCATGGGGAAGTATTCCCTTCACTAATCCTCATTTTCACCCATTTATCCATGAACTTTCCGTGACTATTCTCAAGAAGCGTGAAACTTCTCTCCCCCTCATTAAAGGCACCTAGTTGAGCGAGGACTTGGAAACCGTTACAAATGCCGATGATTCTTCCATCATTAATTTTAAATTTTAATAATACATCTGATAGTATTTCACGCATCTTTTCAGCAAGAATTTTTCCAGAGCGGATCTCATCACCAAAACTGAATCCTCCAGGAATAGCAAGAATCTGATAGTTCAAAAGAATTTTGGGACTTTTCATTAATTCGTTAACATGTATTTTCCTAACCTCTGCACCTTGACGGGAAAAGGCCAAAGCAAGCTCATTTTCGCTATTGATACCGTCCCCCATCATCACGAGAACTTTTCTCATGGATTCCTCCAAATTGAGGCCAACTCGTTTATATCGAGTGTATTCTCTTCGAAAATAATTTTACCACTACCATTAGTCTCACCTATAAACTCATACTCCTCTCTCTTAAAAAATTCCTCAAAGAGTGCTTTCTTTTCTTTTTTAATAGAGACAATAAAGTGACCTGGAAGTTCAGAATAAAGAAATGAGCTCTTTTGATATGAACCCTTTATATGGAATTCAATCCCTAGTTGGTTAAGCATAAGATTTTCAACCAATGAAGGTAAAAATCCTCCATCTGAAATATCATGAAGTGAACCTATCATTTTTCTCTTAGTGGCCTCAAAAACCCTGTTGTACATCTGTCTTATTTCACCCCATTCAAAATCCCTATTATTCATTCTAGGAAGATCTGCAAGATCATGGAGATAATGACCAAAATAGTGAGAGTAATCTTTAAGACCCAATCGATAAATGAGATCCCCCTCTTCTGCTTGAGAACGAGGAATACTCCTGACATCAGGAACATGTCCGAGAGCTGTTATAAGGAGCGTAGGGAGCACACTTATTTTAAGTTTTTCTCCGTGGTAATCATTTTTCATACTATCTTTGCCGCTCACCAGAGGCATTTGGTAGCATTCCATCATTTCCTTAAGTCCCATACAGGCCCGAACTAACTGAGAAAGCTTAAATTCTGCATCTGGATTTCTTGGAGAGGGTGTTGGATCAGGCCAGCAAAAGTTGTCAACGAGGGCAATTTTATCGGGATCAACTCCATGACAAAGAAGGTTTCGAACAGACTCGTCCACTGCCATTTTTGCCATGAGATGAGTATCATCAATTGAGAAATGCGGACAAAGACCACTAGCTACGGCAAAGCCATCATATCCATCTAACCCGTAAGCCCCATACCATAAAACCCCCGCATTATTGGGAGCATGATGGTGAAGACCTTCTAATGGCTTTACGACAGTCCCTCCCTGAACTTCATGATCATACTGCCTGATCCATTTTTCTTTCGAAGCTAGAGAGGGATTTTTCAAAAGATCTTTTAGAATGATGTCATGCCTATTTAACGGAATATTTTTTTTAACTTTCTTTTTCCATGATTTATATTCTCCTTTGAAAGTCGCCTTCAAATTCATTTTAGGAAGCCCATCATGAAGGAAAGACAGATCAAGATCGCAAACTTTCGCTCCGTTATAATGACAAATAAATTTACCACTATTCGTAAATTCACCAATGTGTGTGACCTTCACATCATAAAGTTGAGCAAGGTCTCTAAGTTGTTCCCAATTCTCTGGGGGAACAGATAAGGTCATCCTTTCTTGACTTTCAGAAACAAGGATCTGCCAGGGCTTAAGACCTGGGTATTTTAAAGGAACAACTTCAAGATTAACTAAGGCCCCATTGGTAACTGAACACATCTCCCCAACGGAAGATGAAAGGCCACCGGCACCATTATCCGTTATCGAGTTGTAGAGGAGCTTATCTCTGGCCGCAAGGATGAAGTCAAGCATGCGCTTTTGAGAAAAGGGATCTCCAATCTGAACCATACCAATAGTCGTGGACTTGTCCATAACGAGTGAACTTGCCGTTGCTCCATGAATGCCATCAATACCAACATCTCCTCCCACCATTACGATAAAATCACCAGGTCGCTGCCCCTTTTGGGTTGCAGTTATACCTTGAATCTCAGGTGGAATGAGTCCGATAGTTCCGCAATACACAAGAGGCTTACCAGAATAAGATTCATCAAAAAAAATAGCACCATTGACGGTCGGAATTCCGCTCTTATTACCACCATCCTGAACGCCATGATGAATTCCTTCAAGGATCTTAGTTGGATGAAGAAGAGTATTGGGTAATTCACCTTCATCTGGAAGTCCCACACAAAAAACATCCGTGTTGGCAACAGGCTTGGCCCCTAGTCCTGTTCCCATAATATCTCTATTCACTCCAAGGATTCCGGTAAGAGCACCTCCATAGGGATCTAAAGCAGAGGGAGAATTATGAGTCTCGACCTTAATACAAAGATCCATCCCTTTTCTGAAGCGAACAACTCCGGCGTTATCATCAAAAAGGGAAATGGCCCAGGACTTCTTCAAATCATAGGTTGGTGCCTTGATAAATTCTTTAAATAAACTCTTTATTTTTAAATTTTGTTTTTCATCCCTGTAGTCTATTTCAGCATTGAAAATTTTGTGTTTACAATGTTCAGACCAAGTCTGTGCAAGCATTTCCATTTCTACATCGGTGGCATGACGGTTTAGATTCTTAAAGTATGTTTTGATAGACATCATTTCTACGTCTGAAAGTGCCCAACAATTAATCCTGGAGAGATTTAAAAGTTCTTCTGAGTTTAAATCCAGGATCGGGTAAGTAGATATTTCGGTAACTGTATCTAAGTTAAGTGAGAAATCCATCTCAGAAATTTTCTTAAAATCAGAAAAATTATCGATCGAAATTTGATTTTGTATCAACGGATTAAAATCACGTGCCTTAGAAATAATTCCTGAATGGACTTCTAGTTTAACGTTTTTAAAAAAAGATAGTCCGCAAAGAAGTTCCTGGACACTTTTTGCTGGATTGTCTGTGACTCCAGGCCGAAAAAAAGTGATGGTCAAAGGAGTTAAGTGGAAAAACTTAGAAAAAAATGATCCATCTACCTGGGAGTATACCTCTTGATCAACAGAATCACCCAATTTTCTTTTCACCATATTTATTTCATCAGGATTCAATTCTCTAGAACTCTCCACCCAGTAGAGTTGAAAAATTGAAGCTTCTTCTGAAGCTATAATAAAATAATATCTGATCATAATCTTACTTAACCTCTCCAAAATCTTTGGATAAATCCTCCATTCAATTTCTTTTCCCTTTTTTATAAAATCCTCAATCGTATCATTTTCACTACGGTAAAATTTTTCCTGCATGAGAATTGGCCCAGTATCCATGCCCTCATCCACAAGATGAAGAGTTACCCCAGATTCTGAGACATGATCATTAAAAGCTCTTTCATATGAGCGAATACCAGGATAGAGAGGCAATAATGAGGGGTGAATATTGATGATTTTGTTTTTATAAATATTAAGAAGTGTAGGACCTACTATCCTCATGTACCCAGCGAGAAAAATCCATTCTACCTTTGATTCTTCAAGAATTTTCAAAATTCTTGTTTCGAATTCAATCTTTTGCTTTTTTTTATCCAATCCAGAAATTGGCTCAATTAAAAAAACTGGAATTTGAGGGTATTTTTTTTTTATTATTTCAGGCAATGCAGACGCAGGATTGTCAACAATCACAACCCGGATTTCTGCATCAGACCTTAGTTTCGTCGCTTCTATTAAATTAAGAGCATTTGATCCCGTACCAGAAGCAAAAACTGCGATTTTTTTCATAAATTTTTACCAATATCTTTTCTAAAATGCTCTCCCTTAAATTGAACTTTCTCAAGGGACTCATAGCAGGTTTGAAGAGCTTCAAATCTATCCTTACTCCAGGAAGTAACCCCAAGAACTCTCCCCCCGTTGGTAACTAAGCCTTCTTTCATCTTTTTAACTCCAGAAAAAATGATTTTACTTTTATCAAGGAGGTTATTTTGTATCTTGATCAATTGGCCTTTTTCTACTTCTTCTCCAAAAAGTCCGGGGTATCCTTTTGCGGCCTTCACCACATGAACAGCAGTTTGTTTTTTAAATTTCAACTCTTGAGAAAAATTTCCCGAACAACAATTCAAAATAAAGTTAGTTAAATCTCCTTCAATCAATGGAAGAAGAACCTGAGTTTCTGGGTCTCCAAATCTAACATTATATTCCAGTAAATTGATTTCATCTTCATTCACCATCAAACCAAGGAAAAGGATTCCTACAAATGGTGTATCCATCTTTTTCATGCCCTTTAAAGTTGGTTCAAGGATTTTTTGAGAGACCTTAGAAATGAAATCATCATTTACCCAGGGAACTGGAGAAATGGCGCCCATACCTCCGGTGTTTGGACCTCTGTCCCCATCAAATACTCTTTTATAATCCTGAGCAGATCCAAGATATGAATATTTCTCATCTGAACATGCGTAAAAAAGAGAAACTTCTTTTCCGGTAACTCCCTCCTCCATCAATATGCCCTCTTCCATACCAGGCTGAGGTTCGTCTTTTAATTTACCAAGTATGCTCCTCGCCTCCTCTGAATCAGAGCAAACAAAAACCCCTTTTCCGAGTGAGGGACCAGAAATTTTTATCACAGGTTTTTTAAATTCCTCTGTTAGGCTTAGGGCCTTATGAAAGTTATTTTGAAAGTCATCAGAGAAATCCACAAAACGGGATGTCGGTATTCCACTCTCGATCATAAATTTTTTTGAAAATAACTTAGATTTTTCAAGCTCTGAGGCATTAGAAGAAGGTCCAAAACAAGCGAGTTTTAAATCTCTGCACCAATCAGAAATGCCCTCATAGAGGTACTTTTCAGCTCCCGGAATCACGAGATGAATTTTTTTATTTTTAATAATTTCTTCAAAATTTTCACGACAGAAAGAGTCTGGAAGAGTCTCAATCTTTTCCCCCTCCATTCCATCGTTTCCAGGCCAGATATAAACCCTTGTGCAAGTAGGATCAGAACTTAGCCTCCAGGCAATTGTATGCTCCCTTCCACCGGAGCCCAGGATCAAAACGTTCATAAACTCTCTTTTAGTTTTGTCATCACACTTTGTAAGCGATCTTGATTTCGTTTTTCTCCCTCTTTTTCTAAAAGAAGGTCAGCTAGTATTTGATAGAGCTCCTCGACTGCATACTTAAATTCGTTTAATAGCTTTGGAGGAGGATTTGTGAAGTTTTTAAAATGAGAACCATGAACTGATTTAGCCTCTTCTAGTTCTGTGTACCATGGTGTCTTTTTATAAAACTGACGTATCACTTCCTTAGATAACTGGACTCCATCCTTAGTGAGCCTTAATTCGTCAGGTCCAATTGAATCAACTAACACAATTTCACGATTGCCATCTAAAGCAAACTCCATCTTCCCATCCCAAAGGATGATTCCTTTGGATAAGAAAATTTCTTTTAATATGTTAGCTATCCTGGTGGTGATATCTAGAAGAGAGTTCCACTCCTTATCATCTAAACCTGATAATTCTTTTGCTTCAAGATGAGTCAAGGGTCGATCGATTCTCTCAAGCTTGGTGGTGAATTCAACATAAGGGACTGGGAACATCTCCCATTCCCTATACTCACGATCAAAACCCGCTAGTTCCCAGTCTTTTTTATTCTTAAATCTTTTTAGAACAGATCCACCTCTGGCAACTCCGAGACGAAAAATGACCTCTAGAGGTAAAAATATATTTCCTCTTCCTCTAAGACTCGAACCATCTCTTACCACTTCAAAAGGCTGAACAACAAGTTCATCAGGCATTCCCTCATGAGAAATAAGGTGGTGCTTAATTCCTTCTTCTTCTAATCGATGAAAAATTGCTTTTGCAAATCTCGCAAGGGCTTCTCCCTTACCCAAAAGAAGGTCTGGCATCTCCCCCCAATCAAAAACTGAATAACGGTCTGAGAACTTAAAAAGGTAGCGGTCGCCAAAAAGAAAAACATCTTTAGTAGATCCTCTATGAATAAATTTCTTAAGTGACATGATGAACCTCTCTTTGAGGATATGGATACTCAGAATCAAGACATGCCCGACAAAATCCTATTTCTTCTAATGCTGTTTGAAGATTTAAAATGTCGTTATAAAAAACTTTTTCGACTCCCAAGTAAGACTCGAGCTCAGCTATGGTTCTAGAGGCAGCGGCCAGTTCCCCTTTGGTTGGAAAATCTATCCCATAGTAGCAAGGAGAAATGATAGGAGGACATGTGCTAGCAAAGAAAATTTTATTTGCTCCATGATCCTTAAGTAGATTAACAATTTTTTTGGAGGTGGTTCCCCTCACAATAGAATCATCAATGAGAAGAATATTTTTTCCTTCTACCTGTTCCCGAATAACGCTAAACTTTAAATTCACCGTCATTTTTCGTTTTTCTTGACCGTTTTGAATAAAGCTTCTTTGGACGTAACGGTTTTTAACCAAAACCTCTCTATAGGGAATTCCCAAATCTTCACTGATTGCGATAGCACTGACCCGGGATGTATCTGGTACTGGCACGATGACATCAATGGAGTCTACAAAACCAGATTCATTTATTTTAGTGGAAAGCTCCTGTCCTAGTTTTAGACGTGTCTTATAAACACTCTTACCCTCAATAGAGCTCTCAGGCCCGGCAAAATAAATCCACTCAAACATGCAGGGTAAATTTTCCCTTTTTATGAGATTTTTTTTGAGAAGTGAACCATCGGGTCTTACAAGGATTAATTCTCCAGCCCCGACTTCTCCTAAATTTTGATAACCAAGAAAATCCAGCACTGAAGTTTCAGATGAAAAACAGTAACTCAGTGTTCTATCCTCATTTCTTTTCACTCCGTAAACAAGAGGACGAATGCCATGACGGTCACGAAATGCCATAAGGCCTTCTCCACCAATGGTTGCAACAACTGAGTAACCTCCCTCAGCTATATTGAGGATTTCATTTACAGCAAAACAAAGTTTATCAAAAAAATTATTTTCCAAAGATCTCGATAAGTGCTTTGTTAAAAGATGAAGAAGCACTTCCAGGTCATTATCACTGGTAAAAAAATGCCCCTTATGCATGAGTTCTTTTTTCAGATCGATATAATTGGATAAATTACCATTGTGGGCCATGGCCACAGTGTAGGGATAACTCACCATCATAGGCTGAAGGTCAGATTCTTTAACTTCGCCTATTGTTGAATACCTGGTATGCCCTATGGCCACTTCGCCATGAAGCTTTGAAAGAGCTTTGCCTCCGAAGACCTCAGAAACTTGCCCCATTTCTTTGTGAGTGGAAAATTTAGCACTACTTAAATCATAGGATGTGATACCAGCTGAGTCCTGCCCCCTATGTTGCAACACCAACAATGCCTCATAGACTTTTAGACTAGAATCATTGGTTCCCAAAATACCAACAATACCACACATACAAATCTCCTTAAGATGGAAAAAGCATAGGAAAAAGAAAAGTATTTGCCAATTCAAATGATAAGAATTACTAATATGACTCATTAGAAAACCTAATACTAAATCCCTGGCAATCATTTATGACATTAGGCACAAAAACCACCCGTATTGGAATATTTGGCGATGGACAGCTTGCACTTATGCAAGCGGAATCTTTAATGAAGTGGGGATCTGACTTTTTGTGTTTATCAAATAACCTGGACTCCCCTATCCACTCAGCCTTTCCGAATCACATCACTAAAGATGTGAAAAGATTTAAAAGTGAGTGTTCGGTTTTTACCCTTGAAAATGAGTTTTATTCTGTTTCCGAAATCGAAGAAATTCTTGAAGAAAAATCGGAACAAATTTTTCCTGATTTAAAAAGCTATCATCATTTTTCTCATAAAATATCTCAAAAAAAATTTTATGACTCCGCTGGAGTTCCTACTGCTAGGTGGATGGAGTTAAAGCATGAACAGGACATAAGGGAGATCGAAAATCACTTCAGCTACCCTTTCATCATCAAGGCCAGTCAAGGCGGTTATGACGGTAAAGGTGTCAGAGTGGTTAAAAATCCAGACGAATTTTTTCAGACACTCACTGAGTTTAAATTCTCTCAACAAAATTCTCTGCTTATTGAAGAGAAAGTACAAATAAAAAAAGAACTGGCACAAGGATTTTTATCTGATAACAATGGCCATCTATCTCGACTACCTTTAGTCGAAACTCTTCAAGAAGAAGGTATTTGTCATCTAGTTCAGTATCCGGCCCATGTATCTCAGGAAGTTCAATCACAGATCAGCTTGATACTAGAAAAATTAATTTCTACCGGTTTAAAAGGGATTTTTAATTTTGAATTTTTTTTAACGACTGATGATAAAGTTCTTATAAATGAAGGTGCACCAAGAACACACAACTCACAGCACTTAACCCTTAATGCAAGTAACTTTTCTCAATTTGATTTACTTTCACAATTTCTCATTAATCCTTCAGAAGCACCGAGCGAGATACAGACTCATCCATCCATGATGATCAATATTCTGGGAAAATCAGAAGGACCATGCGGGGAATTAATCATCCCAAAACTCTCTGGGGTAAAGGTTTACCCGAAATTATATGGCAAAAAATCCTCTTCACCAGGAAGAAAAATGGGCCACGTCAATATAGTTGATGAGAACGCCACCTCTGACATATTATTTCTAGCTAAAAGAATTTTAAAGGAATATGAGTTATGAACAGAATTGCCATCATCATGGGAAGCGACTCAGACTGGAAAATTATGAAAAAGGCTCAGGAAACTTTACTCGAATTCGAGGAAGTTCCCCATTGTCAGGTGCTCTCCGCCCACCGAACTCCAGAAGATCTTGGTGTTTTTGCAAACTGGGTCGAAGAAAATGGCATTCAAATCATCATTGCAGGTGCTGGAGGTGCAGCTCACCTGCCCGGAATGATGGCATCTTATACAACTCTACCTGTTATTGGAGTTCCTATTAATGTTACGAGTTTTAATGGTATGGACAGTCTTCTTTCTATCGTTCAAATGCCAAAAGGCATTCCGGTAGCAACGGTTGCGATTGATAATTCAGTCAATGCTGCCTTACTTGCTTTGAGAATCCTGTCCATATCTGACCCTAGACTCAAAAATTTACTCATTTCTTTCAAAATGAAAATAGCCTCTGACTCAAGAGCCAAAACAGATCGTTTATCTTAAGAGAGCTCATATCATTCAGATGATTTGCAAATTCTTTCATAAATTTCATCATTAGAGATTGAGTAACCTTGTAAGATTGACCTACATTTTCTCCTTCTCAGTCCAAAGGAGACAGGATGAAGATCCTAATATTGATTTCTTTTTTTATAACGACAGTTACTGCTAGGGCCGAGCTTTATGACAGTGCCAGTCATCCTTCTAACTTTAACAGGATTGCTGGAATAAGCATCATCACAAATTTTTATTCACTCCCTCAGTCTGGACGCATATCGGATGATCGTCTTGGGTGGTCCGAGTCCTACTGGCCTTCTAACAAGGGTGGAATTGCCTATAGGTGGAATCACCCTCAACCGACACCATTTAAATACAAGCTTCTTTCGAGAGATGAGCTCATAAATATGACTCAGGAAGAACTCTCTCAACTCTCACCAGCAGAACTTTATGATATTTCAAATGATGACTACAACTATACTCTAACGAGAAAAGTTTTGAGTAAATATTCTCCCAAGGACTTATGGTGGGAGGGGATTTGCCATGGTTGGGCACAAGCTGCGATAAACTATCCTGAACCTAGGCCAATTACATATATCAACAAAATGGGAATTAAAGTTCCGATTGGATCCTCAGACATTAAGGCCTTACTTGCCATGCATGAAGCTTATAATTACAAAGGTGAAAAATTTGCTTTCGCTGGAAAAAGATGCCGAGTAAAAGGAAAGGTTGTGGGAGAGGCCGATGATCGTGATCATCCCTCAGATAGGGAATATCCAGCCACAGAATTAGCTGAGTCGACTGAATGCCGGGATGTGAATGCCGGAGCTTTCCATGTGATCATATCGAACATGATTGGTCTTTTAGGAAAAGGTTTTGTTGCTGACATTGATCGATTTAACGATGTCTGGAATCAACCTATTGTAAATTATCGCTCAACCATCCTTGGTGAAGAAGCGATTGATGGAAATGATAAATTAAGGGGAGTTGAAAAAAAGTTTAGAGTCAAACTTGAAATGACTTATGCCGAGGAGTTAAAATTCTATACACCTGAGCTAGAAGCCGAAGGAAATAAAAATTTTGTATCCAAATTACCAGTTACAATGACACCTCATCAAAAATTCTTATCAAGAAATTATGATTACATCGTAGAAATAAACAATGCTGGGAATGTCATTGGTGGAGAATGGGTCTCACAAACACGTCCGGATTTCATGTGGCATTATGCTCGTTCTAGTGTGTTTAAAAACTCACCCGTTCCCCTCTCACACCTTAAACACATTTACAGGCCAGTTCGAAGGTAAAAAATGTAAAGGTTATAAACCTAAGAATTGCCCTGAAGTTTCTTATGCTCATTAACTAAATTTTCTACTACCGAGGGGTCTGAGAGTGTGGAAATATCTCCAAGCCCCTCGTACTCTTTAGAGGCAATTTTTCTTAGTATCCTTCTCATCACTTTACCAGATCTTGTCTTGGGGAGTCCTTTGGTAATATGAATATGGTCTGGGGCCGCAAATCTTCCTATTTCTTTTCTGACAACCTCTTTAATGCTTTCAATAAAATCAGGGGTCATTTCTTGAGAAGAAAATAATATGACATAGGCATAGATTCCAGTTCCCTTAATATCATGAGGAACTCCCACCACAGCGGCCTCTGCCACATCTGAATGAACCATTAAGGCACTTTCAATTTCTGCTGTTCCAAGCCTATGACCAGAAACATTGAGAACATCATCAATCCTTCCTGTGATCCAGTAGTAACCGTCCTCGTCTCTCCGACAACCATCTCCTGTAAAGTAGAGACCTTTATATTGACTAAAGTAAGTCTCAACAAATCGAGAGTGGTCTTTAAAAATGGTTCTTGCCTGACCAGGCCATGGGGCCTTAATGCAAAGAGCTCCCTCTACTCCATTTCCTTTGAGAACCTCACCGGTCTCTGGTTTCACAACAACAGGTTGAACTCCAAAAAAAGGTAGAGTTGCGGAACCTGGTTTGGTTGGCGTGACCCCTGGAATTGGAGTGATAAGGATTCCTCCAGTTTCTGTTTGCCACCAGGTATCGACAATATCGCACTTCTTTTCTCCAACCACATCATGATACCATTGCCAAATCTCAGGGTTAATTGGCTCGCCTACAGTTCCAAGAATTCTCACTGAGGAGCGGTCATATTTTTTTACGTAATCATCTCCAAAACCAGCCAGGGTCCTTAAAGCAGTTGGGGCGGTGTAGAAAATGGTGGGCCTTAAATCCTGAATCACTTGCCAGTATCTTCCAGCATCAGGATAGGTGGGAATCGATTCAAACAGTACAGTTGTCGCGCCATTGGCCAGAGGACCGTACACAACATAAGAGTGTCCCGTCACCCAACCAACGTCGGCCGTACAAAAGAAAATATCATGTTCGTGATAATCAAAAACATACCTGTGAGTAAAGGAAGCATAGGTCAGATAGCCTCCAGTCGTGTGCAAGACTCCTTTGGGTTTTCCCGTGGAGCCTGAAGTATAAAGAATAAAAAGGGGATCTTCTGCATCCATTTCAGCACAGGGAGAAACAGGTCTGACTTTTTTTATTTCTTCTTCATAATTAAGATCTCGCCCTTTCACCATGTTTACTGGAGAACTCGTTCGATGGACAACAAGCACTTTTTCAACAAATGAAATGTCCTTGATGGCCTCGTCTGTAATCTCTTTTAAAGGAATTTTTTTTCCCCCACGTAACCCTTCGTTGGCAGTTATTACAAATTTACTTTCACAATCCTGAATCCTTCCTTTAAGAGATTCAGAACTAAAACCTCCAAAGACCACGGAATGAACGGCTCCAATTCGGGCACAGGCAAGTACGGAGTAAACCAATTCTGGGATCATGGGAAGATAAATACAAACCCTATCTCCCTTTTTGACACCCTGACTTTCTAACAGATTGGCAAGCCGACAAACATGTTCAAAAAGTTCCTGATAAGAAATATTTTGATATTCTCCCGGAGCATCCTTGGCCCAAATGAGGGCCGATTTACTACCCCGTTTTTCAAGATGACGATCTATGCAGTTGTAGGAGGCGTTTAATTTTCCATTTAAAAACCAAGCATGATTGACTCTTGTAAAATCTCCCTGGTGAGCTTCTTTGGGAAAACTAAACCAATCTAGATGTTTTGCCGCCTCCAACCAAAAAGCCTTAGGATCATTTATAGATTGGTCATACATCGCTTGGTAATGATCTAATCCTTTAAGATAGGACGCCTGTTGTAAATTTGGCTTCACAGGATAAGTTCTTGTGGTCGTCATATTTTCTCCTCAAAAGCAATTTATACCATGATGGCACTCACCTCGCTTCTTTTCCAGATTAATCTATGGTAGATTAAGCCATGCAATATTTTAATATTCAGGTAGCATCACAGTTGTCAGGTGTAGCGAGTGCTACGATTAGGGCCTGGGAAAAGCGTTACAAGGCAGTTGTACCTCAGCGTGGTGATAATAAACACAGATTATATTCTGAGAAGGATATTGAAAAACTCACGCTGCTTTTCCGCTTAACCGAGCTGGGCCAGAGCATAGGAAGAATTGCTCATTTGGATATTGAGGAGTTGAAAAAAATTTATTCCTCTCTCATGCATAAGCCTTATGAGAATTCTCAATTCACCACGCCAGATCAAGAAAATATTGATATTGAAAAAATGCTTAAAAACTTTTTTATTGCTCTTTCCGCTTACAAACTGGACATTATTTCACATGAACTGGAGAAGGCTAAAAATATTCTCACTCCAAGAGACCTCTGCCTCAAACTTCTGGTTCCACTTTTTCGAGAAATTGGCATTAAAGTATTTAATAATGAACTCAGCATCGCTCAAGAACACACACTCAGTGCCATTTTTTCATTCCACATTGGTCAGATGATTGGAATTCATTATCAAAAGAAAAACCTTAAGGATGAGTTGGTGCTCATCACGACTCCAGAGGGGGAGATGCACGAGATTGGTATCATGGCCTCGGCACTTCTTTGCGTTCACTATGGTATTAAGTTTATCTTCTTGGGTGCGAATCTTCCTGCTAAATCTTTAGTAGAAGCCGCCAATGCATTAAGGCCCAAGGCCATTTTACTAGGAGTGATCAAAGGACATGAGATTAGTGAGCATAAAACGCTAACGGATTATCTCACTGAAGTAACGACTAAATTAAATTTCTCTTCAGAAATATGGATTGGGGGAAATTTACGTCCCTACATCCGAACTGAACTTGATAAAAGAAGAATTCCCTTTTTTCCCTCTCTTGAATCATTTGATGAATTTTTAAGTAAATTTTAATTGCAGTTGTACGCAGTTGCGTGAACGCTCATGACAGATCCATTTGGAATTTCCTGATTGACAAAAATTCCTGTAGAACCAAGTTTTGCGGCTTCATTTAAGGCCTGGTTCAGGGCAAGCTCTTTACTCCCTTTCTTGTCTAAACCTATGATCCTACCCGTTACTCGGCAATCAGAGGGCTTTTGGGCATAGATTTCAATATTTTTTCCATTTTCTGTTAATTGTTCAGGAACTGATGAACAAGAAGTTAAGAAAAAGGTGAAAATTAAATATTTCATGATGACTCCTGTGGTTTTTTAAAATAATAACATGTGAAATAAGATTTTTAAGAGTTAAATTTTTCAATTGCATGAGAAATGAGTATGATTTTTTCCCTTCTTCAAAAACTTGGTCAATCCCTCATGGTTCCAGTTTCTGTTCTCCCTGCGGCAGGACTTTTGGTGGCCTTGGGTCGTCTTCTTACAGAACAAAACAAAATAGCAGGATTAAAAATAATTGGAGAAGTGGCCTTTAGTGGTGGAATTGCCATTTTTGAACACTTGCCCACGCTGTTTGCCGTTGGTGTGGCCATCGGATTTAGTGGAGGAGCTGCCATTTCAGGTCTCGCCGCCGTGGCAGGATACTTTACTCTTATCAATGTTCTAAAAACTATCTCCACTCAAGAGGGTCTAACCTTAAGTTTAAATACTGGAGTCTTTGGTGGAATCATGGTGGGGTTAATGGCCTCAGCAATTTATCTGAAATTTCATCAGACCAAACTCCCTCCGTTTCTTGGTTTTTTTTCTGGAAAAAGAATCGTTCCGATCATCACAGCACTCTCCTCACTTCTTTTGGGGTTAGTCCTAAGCATGATCTGGCCTTTGGTTCAACAAAGTATAAATGACTTTGGACACTACATTCTTGATTCTTCCTTTGGACCACCGGTCTATGCCTGCATAAAAAGACTTCTGATTCCTGTTGGTCTTCACCACGTTTTTTATCCTCCTTTTCTTTATGAATTTGGTGAATACATAAATGCAACCGGAGAAGTTTTCAGAGGGGAAGCCGCCAGGTATTACGCTGGTGATCCATCTGCAGGTGTCTTCATGGGCAGTGAATATGCCATGATGTTATTTGGTCTCCCGGCGGCGGCTTTAGCGATCTACTTAAAGGCTCACAAAAATCAAAAAAAGACCATCGGTGGAGTGATGCTTGCGGGGGCATTAACGGCGATCATCACAGGTATTTCTGAACCTATTGAATTTTCTTTTATCTTTGTGGCCCCCATTCTTTTTTTCTATCATGTGGTCCTTACTTTTTTCTCTGCTTTTCTTAGCTCCACACTGGACATACACTTAGGATATACATTCTCGGCATCACTTATCGATTTGACTCTAGGTGCTTTTAATCAAAAAAATTTCTTTCTCTTCTTCTTTTTTGTTGGTCCATTAACAGCTCTTGGTTATTTTTGTTCATTTTATTTCACCATCGAATGGCTTAATCTTAAAACCCCTGGTCGTGAAACTGAATCCTCAAATGAATCTTCTCACGGAGATCATCTTCCGTTACATAATCCAAATGAAAAGGTGAAGCAGATTCTAAAAGCCCTGGGTGGATCAGAGAATATAAGGCACATCGACGCCTGCATCACAAGACTCAGGTTATCTGTTTACGATTCACATAAGGTTAAGATCGATGACCTAAAACTTCTTGGTGCCATGGGGGTTGTGAATGCCGGCGGTGGAAATATACAGGTTATATTTGGTACTTCCTCAGATATGTTAAAAGATGAAATTAAAAAAATCATAAACACTCCAAGTGACAAGGACGAATCTTACATATGGGGTCCTTTAAAAGGTGAAATTACTCCCCTCTCTATGGTTCCTGATGAAATGTTCTCCCAAAACATGATGGGAGAAGGAATTGCCATAAATCCCACTGAGAATATCGTGTATGCTCCTTGTCGTGGGGTCATCGCAACTATTTTCAGGACCAATCACGCGGTAGGAATTCTTGCTGATAACGGCGCAGAGCTCTTGATTCATGTGGGAATTGACACTGTTAAGATGAATGGAGAAGGATTTAAAAGTTATGTAAAAGCTGGCGATAGGGTTAATATTGGGGACAAAATAATTGAATTCGATTTAGCCTTGGTGAAATCAAAATCAAAATCGATACTTACCCCAGTGGTTGTAACGAATTCATCGGAATTGAAAGAAGTTAATTTAATAAAGGATAAGGGTCTTGGTTCAATCGATACCCCTATTATTGAAATCAGGACATAAATTATGGAAAAAACTTTTAGAATACTAAATGAAGAAGGATTGCATGCGAGACCTGCAGGTGCTTTTGTAAAATTGGCAAACGAATTCAAGTCAAAAGTTGAAGTCAGGGCGAACGGAATCACCAAAAATGGCAAATCCATCATGGCACTCATGAGCTTAGGCCTTACTATGAATCATGAGATCACCATCATCGTAACTGGCGAAGATGAGTCAGAAGCGATGATAAAAATTGAAGATCTGATCGAAAATAAGTTTAAAATTTAGTTATGATTAAAGGAAAAGTAGCCTCAATTGGAATTGGTATTGGAAAGGCACTGATTCTTGATGATAAAGAGATAACGCTTGAATTCGATAAAGTAGAAAATCCTGCTTTAGAGAATCTTAAATTTAATCAGGCCATGGAAGCTTCACTTGCCGAAATTAATGAGCTTTATGAACAAGCCTTGAGCACAGTGGGAATTGAAAAGGCACAGATTTTCGAAGCCCACTCCCTCATCCTTCAGGACCCTGAGTTTCTTGAGAATATCTATTTAGAGATTAATGAAAACCATCATAAAGCTTCTTACGCCATTGATATCGTTTCTAGAAGATTTATGGAAATGTTTCAACAAATTGAGAATGATTACATGAGGGAGCGCGCACTTGACATTAAGGACGTCTCCCATCGGCTCTTAAAAAAAATATTAAATATCAATTCTGTGTCTCTTAAGGATCTATCAGAAGATACCATCCTTATTGCTCAAGATATCACCCCATCTCAGATGGTAAACTTAGATCTTAAGCATACTCTGGGAATTATCACTGAATTCGGGGGAAAAACCTCTCACACGGCGATTATGGCGAGAATTCTTGAACTACCAGCAGTTGTTGGAGCCAGGGGGATTACAAAATTTATTAAAACTGGTGACCTCATTGCCATGAATGGCGATAGTGGTGAAATCTTTATTAACCCAGATAAAGAAACTCTTCATCGCCTTATGGAAGAAAAAAGAAAAATTGATTTTCAAAAAAAAGAACTACAGTCTTATCGGGATTTACCAACCACGACTCTGGATAAACGATGTGTACAGCTTGAGGCAAACATTACTTCTCCCTTAGATGTAGACTCCGTTCTTAAGAATGGTGCCACAGGAATTGGGCTTTTCAGAACTGAATTTATCTACATGGACAGAGAATTTCCACCAACTGAAGATGAGCAGTTTAGCATTTATAAAAGCGTACTTGAACGTATGCAAAATAAACCTGTTGTCATCCGAACTCTTGATGTTGGGGCAGATAAAAAAATTCCCTACCTTAAAATTCCTAATGAAGAGAATCCTTCACTTGGTTTAAGGGCCATAAGGTATTGCCTAAAAAATAAATCTATTTTCAAAACACAAATGAGGGCCCTCCTAAGGTCTTCACCCTTCGGAAATTTAAAAATCATGTTTCCCATGATTTCTAAACTAGAAGAGGTATTAATCCTTAAGGAAATCATATCTGAATGCCATTTAGAGTTACGTCAAGAAGGATTAAGTTTCAGGGAAGATATTAAACTAGGGATTATGATTGAGGTCCCCTCTGCCGCCATTATGGCCGATTTGCTGACAAGTCATGTTGATTTCTTTAGCATAGGGACTAATGACTTGATTCAGTATGTTTGCGCCGTAGACAGATTAAATGAAGAAATAAACGAAATCTATGATCCCTTAAATCCAGCGGTTCTTCGTCTTATCTCTCATGTCATAAAAGTTGGAGAAGAAACAAATACTGAAGTAAGCATTTGTGGAGAGATGGCAGGCAATGAGAAAATGACACAGATTCTACTTGGATTTGGTCTCTCAAAATTTAGCATGAATCCAAGTAATATTCTCAGAATAAAAAAATTAATAAGGGTGCTACACTTTGAGAGGGCCAGGGTTGTTTCAAAAGAAGTTCTAAACCTACCATCTTCTTCTGAGATAAAAAATTATCTCAATTCCGCACACGACAAAATCAATCAATTATCAAAGAAAAGCTAGTGCTGGGTATATTTTTCTTATTATTTGACCAATTTAGAAACTATGGGATGATTAGACGAGGAATTTTTACAACAGGAACTATATGCGTTTAACATCATTATTTTTTTTCTGTTTATTTTTCACATTCAGTGCAAAGGCGAGCCTACTTCTTCAAGGGGGTCTAAGCTACACTTCACAATCTGACGCTTCAGAGAATGGTGATGGGGACATGAGTAGATTATACAACAAAATTTTTTTGGGTGCTTCTTTGAACAAAAAGAAAACACTTTTTTTCGGATGGAACATCAACTCTTGGTCTTCAAGTCTTAAACAAGGAACAAATGAAGAAGACAGTTATGGTGTTTTAGAAATGGGACCAAGACTTCAATTATTCTTGAATGATGACTATAACTTTTATATTTCTGCTGAATGGAATCCCTACATTAAAGGTGACCGAGATAAGAATGGCTCAAATGGGGATATAGAAGGATCTAGTTATGGAATTGGTGCTGGATATCGCTTCAAGCTAACGAAGGCCCTGGGCCTTGGGATAGCTTTTCAATACCAAACCTTAAATATTACAAAAGAAACAATCAACTCTTCTGAATCTACAAAATCAGACAGTGTTTCAAATATAGTTCCCATGCTTGAAATATCTTTTATGAGCAAATAATTATTTATCTTTTAGGTTCCAAGAATAAAAAAAGTCTCTGTAAAACTTTCATCTTACAGAGACTTTTTATTGTGCCCCTTAGCGGAGGACTTTAGAACCAGTATCTTTGAAAGTATCGTTCAAGGTGTTGATTTCGTAGTTACACCAGAGACAACCTTAGAGGAATTATCGAACTGAAACTTACAGTTGAACTTTTCTCAGTTCTTGCTAAGATAAAAAAACTGGCGAGGGTTTTAAATGTGCCGGGCAAATGACACTCCCTCTCCAGAAACCCTCCCTTCATTCGCAGGGTGTTTTCTGGCCGAAATACCATAAACAACTTTCAAATTTAACCACCATCACGATTATGTGGTAGAAATTCTCAATTTTGAAAAAGTGATACAATTCTTTTTGGTTAATTCCCAAATTTTTATATGCGTAAATTGAGGTCCTATAAACTTAGCAGACGTCGTTTCATAATAAGTAGCACCTGAATTTTCTATAACTCTACGTGAAGCCAAGTTCCCTACTGCATTTGTGAAATAGAGTTTTTGGAATTAAAGGCTATTAAAAGCATAATTGGCCCCAAGTGCCACAGCCTCTGTCATCTAACTCTGACCGCCAATATTTTTTTCCTAACCAGAAGCCACGATTTTCAGGGATAAGTTCTCGCCACAAGTCGACACACCCAATAAGTTCATCGCTTCATCCTCGTCTTCGTGCTGAAGAAGAGGCGCAACAGTCCCACATTCAAAGATGAAATCTGCCTGGTCTATCGACCAGAGAAGCACAGTAATCGAGCAAGTAAAAAGATTATTGAAATAATTAGATCGTCAGATTTTAATTCGAGACCTTCACGGAAATTTTTCGAACTCTAATCCTGCACACACTTGATTTTTAAATCCATCTGTGACATTTCAATCATCCAAAGAATCCTTTCTTAAATATTGAATGACTAAATCATCAAGCTTAATTCCGTGATGAAATGTCCATTCTGGTGGATCAAAAGAAACAAATTGAATCCAAGCGTCGTTAGTATAGATGAGATACTGAAACTTCTCCATCGCATCATACTCTTCGGAAGGTATGGCTAATCCAAGACATGATTCAATAGTAAATTGAGTATTCCAAACTTTGAAGGTTCTGAACTTTGTACTTTCTCTAACTCTTGGATTCTCTCGAGTTACTAAATTCCCAACGACATTAGACCCCATTCCTTCTTCAATAATTTTAAAAGGGTAAATACTATCAATCATTAAAACATGGTATTCCTCTGGTGGAGAATCATGATTTCTTTTGAAAAAAAATAGATACTAAACTCTGTATAAAGTTGATTCATTAGCCATAATTCATTACTTTTCATGACTGGGGTCTGCCAGACTTCAAAATCTATAGAATTATCAAGAATAGATTTATATTTCATGGATACCTCACTTCTACTTTAGTTCCTTTAAATGGATATCTTGGATCTCCTATGGGTGCCTGAACTTCTATTGTGTCTTCATCGGGACGCTTGACGACTGTTGTCCCGTCAGGCAATACTTTCTTCTCTGTCCCATCTTTGGCCACTGAATACTCTCCTTCAACTTTATCAAAATCCTTTTGACGTTGTTTTTCACCACCTTCTTTCTCATAATTTCTCACTCTTCCATTTTTATTTTTTGAAGTGTCTTTTGTTTTCCCAGAAATAATCCCCGCTTTTTTCAATGGCTTCTCAAGTATGTCATGCTCTTTTCTCAGAGCCTCCTTACCTTTTTCAATTTCCTTTTGAACATCCCGATCATTCGAATCTTGCAGCAGGTCTTGTAGATCAAAAAAAGCTTCCCAGTCAACTATTTTGCACTCAAGACCGCGGAGAGGAGCAATGCTCCTGCCAGAGGATGACGGGATAAGGCAGGGGTTAAAGTGATTGTACCGCCAAATCCATTCAGAGGGGAAAATGAAAGAGGTTGAATCGATTGATCGTTGGGATTTGCAATCAAAGAAGCAAGATCCAAAACTTCATGTTTTACTTGTACTGAATTTATCTCTCGGCTTAAATTCTTTGAAAGTACTCTTACTTGGAGATAACCAATTTCCCCAAAACTTCCTTGGGTCACAAATCTTGCATAAGTGTTATCTGATATCTTAGACCAAGGCGTGTCACCAGTTATATGAGAGCGAGAGTTAGTGTCTATTAGTTCACTAAGTCTAGCATAGTCATACCCAAATTCACGAAGACGATCTCTATAATCCCGCATTTCTTGGATTCTTTTTCCAAGCTCTCCAAGATTATCTTCAAGACTTGCTACACATTCATTGAATGATGGCAGCATTCCTAGGGATAAATCTGAGACCTGATTCCACTTCTTTTCTATTTGAATAAGAATGGATTCTCGCAACTCCCCTTTGTAGTGAGGAATAACACTATCAACCATCTCATGCCCAAGCTTGCCCAATTCTTCATAAGAAAGACCATTCTGGAGACTCCATGAAACCATTTGAATCTCATGAGAAAAATACTTTGCTGGAGCGAGAAGGTTTAACTCGCGAATGATTCTCGCTCTTTTTCCTGTCAGCTCACTTAAAAAGTAGGCATGCCCCGCAGGACTTGACGCTGAAGACTTCATACAGTAGGTCATGACAGGAAAAGTATAATCACCTGAAGTAAGTAACAAACGCCCCTTTGAATCGTAACTGGATACAGATCTTATTGTCTGACGAGGGACAAAAAGATTTCCTGGAAGTTTTTGAACGAGTGGATATGTGTTCCTTTCTGAGGGATTGATGGGATTTTCTTGAGCAAAGATTTTCTCAAGTGCTGGTCTTACTTTTTTGAGTACAAGATCCTTTGTTCCGTCATGACTAGTAGGCAATTGAGCACAAGAACTCAGTAAAGCTAGGCATATTAGTAAAAATATTTTTTTGTTCATCTTCTCATTTTTCTCAAAGACGAACTAAGCCGTCTTTCGTTTTTCTGAAATTAGTTTTTTGGCCTGCTTTTGAATATCTGAGTACTGAGCATGAAGTTCATCAAGGCCACCTGGGAATAAAAGCAAAGTCGGATCAAAGTTGAAAAACACGGCTATTTTTGAAGCGACTTCGAGCCCAATTGGTCTTTTATCGTTTTCCACGGCACTTAAATATTTTTCACTTATCCCAGTGATCGCACAAAGCTCAGCCTGTGTAATCTTAAAATTTCGACGAAAAGACTGAATGATCTTTCCAGCCGTATCTTCTTTGTATGAGAATAACTTTTCTAAATCTTTCATCCTATTTTCCCTCGTTATAAATAATCATGCTCTGGGGTAATTCGAACAACCTTAACAGTAACTATTTTATCTTCGACCTTGTAAATAATCCTTCCAGAAAAACTGTAACTACTAGCCCTGTATGCAGAACCCAAGGTGTCGATTTTTCGTTTTACACACTAGAACCCATAATGGAAATCTCGAACTAAAACAGACTGTTGATCTTTTCGAAGTCAATGATATGATTAAAAAACTGGAGAGGTGTAAAAAATGTGCCCGGCGAAAGACACTACCTCTCCAAAAACCATCCCTTCATTCGAAGGGTGTTTCTGGCTTTAATACCATAAACGACTTTCATTTTAACCCTCATCACGATTATGTGGTTGGAAGTTTCTATTTTGAAAACGTGATCCAATTCTGTTTGGTTAATTCCTAAAGTTCCGTATGCGTAAATTCAGGACTTACAAACTTAACAGGTCTCGTTTCAATATAAGTAGCACCGGACTTTTCTTTAACTCTTCGTGAAGCCAAATTCCCTTCTGCATTTGTGAAATAAAGTTTTTGGAATCCAAGGTCATTGAAAGCATAATTGGTTACAGGTACCACAGCCTCTGTCATATAACCGTGACCCCAGAATTTTTTTCCTAACCAGAATCCACGATTTTCAGGAACCGCTTCTCGCCATAGATCGACACACCCAATAAGTTCATCTTGGTTCGGTTTCAAAAAAATTCCAAAACACCAACGATCTTTACCTTGTCTTGGAAGAACCAAATTATTCAAAAACCATTCAACTCCATCTTCAGGATAAGGCCAAGGCACATTCGTAGATAAATATTGTATGACCTCATAATCCACGAAATGCTTTTTATAAGCTGCTGCATCTTGAATCATGACAGCTTTTAGCAATAAGCGTTCAGTTGTTAAAATTGGTAGTGATTGATTCACTTTAGAAACTCCTATTTGATTTGCTTGCGAGGGATTGTAAATTGGGATGAATTCTCGAACTGGATAATATCTTGAATTAAATAAAAAAAGCCTCATAGCGGAGGACTTTCGAACCAGCATCATAGAAAGTATCAGGTTTTTCTTTTTTTGAAATTTCCGTCGTAACTTTTTCTCCTAGCATCGTAAATATCAGCTCAAGGTCGGTCATGTGGTCCCGAAGATTTTCATTCTTCTTGCTGAGCCCCTTCATACTTTTGTACTCAACGGGAGTCATCCCAAAAGTTGCTTTTGAAATTTCTGCAGTTAGAATTGAGAAATCTTGCTCATTCTCGATTCCCCGTTCTCTCCATTCATCGGTCAAATTTTGACGAATGGCCATTCCTCTCAATCGCTTATCAATCCAATCCTTAGAATAACCTTTTTGTTCAAAAAGCTCTTTCATCCTTTCTTGAGCAAGTTCTGGATTTTCTATCTCTTGGACTCTTTCATAACCAACCTGGGCTAGCCATTGTTTGAAAGGTTCTGCCTTATGAGATGGAATAGATTGAATGATTCGAAACATGCCTTTAGTATTGGCACAGTCAGTTTCACGCATTTTCCCATCTGGAGCTTCTAATTTCAACCCGTGACAATTTGTCACGACTTGGCTCCCTTCTTCCAAAAGACGTTGCTTTAATTTTCTCCAGTAGGCACTAGCATCCAAACTATCAGTTAAGGCACTTACGACATCTACAATAGAAAACTACCATTCCTCTTCATGCCAAACTCGCCTAATGGCCTTACTTTCGAACACAATAATTTTGTTTTGCATATTCATTCAAGTGCCATTTCAAGATCGCAATCTCCAACAAAATAAGAATGACATCCTTTTTTTGTTTTGCTCTTACTCCAAGTCCATCCCTTAATATTTCGGTACTTTTCATTTTTATTTGCTTTTTCTAAAGAATTAGGGTGACCACTCAAACATATGTATTCTTCACCACGAGTTAGCCGTTTCCATACTTGATGAAAGTCTCTACAATTCTCCACTGGCCATGCTCTTCTTCCATAATAATGATGAGCTGGTTCAGTCGACTTGATCCAAATTCTAAAATCGCATAATGTCACCATGGAGTTATTCGGTCCATCGTTATCTCTCCATGTACTGTATGAATAGTTAGCTTCTCTGGTGCGGAAGCACTGCCATCTAACATGTCCAGGCTGGGATTTGGTAACATCATACTGAGGTAGTTCTCCCCATTTTTCGACATCGAATACTAAATCCTTCTCTGTCAAAATCCCGTAATCCTTTGTTAGGAGACCTTGAGGATATCTTTCTACGAGAGACGAAAAAGCTAATAAATCAAAAGATAAAGCGACAAGAGATGCTGAAAAAATAATAAAACGCATTTAATTTTCTCCCATCTCTTTTAAGTATCTCCTGATGTCACTTTTTATCCTCTTTGTTTCTTCTGTCTTGCTTTTTGTCCTTCCCTTATACTCGATAAGAACTTCTTCCCAAGTTGGTTTTCTTTCCAACCTTCCTTCAGCTTTGTCCCGTTTTCGGAACAACCATCTAACGGCAGCACAAATGTTCTTATTAGGTTCCCATAATTCATGGTCTTCAAGCTCTACATAATGGTCTTTGATTTCGCCTTTACTATCTTTCAAGATTCGATACGTTTCTTCAGTGATCTGAATAAGCCCTCGTGCCAGACCAATCTTCGGATTCTTATTCTTGGCAGATCCTGTCGCTATAAAACTTGACTCCGTTGCCATTAAGGCCTTCACAGCATTGGGATGAAGAGGAGGTTCGACTTTAAACACATCATTCCAGTAAGCAGTCCAACCAGAAATAAGATCATCATATTTATTACCTAATTTAAACCCAAGCTTGTGGGAGGATACTTTCACTTTAGGATTCTTAAATATATCTAAAGTAGAGATGAGATCTATTTCTTCACCTTTTAACAAATCTTTCGCTGATGGATTTCTTCTGCAGTGAGGGTCTACATCTTCAAGATTTTTCTTTTGACGATCGTGTTGGCTTACCCAATGTTGACCTATTGGACATCTCCTCCACGGACTTTTAACTTCGACATCCCTTGAGTCGAAGAAAGGTATTTTATACACTTTTGATTTCGGAAGGATTTTTCCAATGACGTCGCTCCATCGTGCAAAATGCAATAGAGCATCTCCAAATTCTACCAAAAGGTTTTTCTCTGCATTTTCAATTTTTTCAGGAGATATTTTTTTTCTCGTTTTAAAAACAATTTTGTGCTGATGACCTTCAAACTCCTTACTGAATTTGACGAAATAACACTGGACGCAGTCCTCTCTGGAAAAAGAATTCTCTAATACTTTCTTAATTTTTATTTTTTTTCTTTAGATAGTGCCATTACAGAATACTATGGCTGTTTCAAATGAAATTCCATGTCAAAAAGGTATACGGTACGATGTCACTATCATCTCAGAATCGAATGGACCAATTAAAACAAAAACGCCTTTGTAAACAGTTAAGATTACAAAGGCGTTATTAGTGGTGCCCAGTCGCGGAATCGAACCACGGACACAAGGATTTTCAGTCCTTTGCTCTACCGACTGAGCTAACTGGGCAAGTCGTATTTTAGTAATTCTACTTCTAAAAAAGAGATCTCTAAGTTAATGTTTTGAGAAAATTTCGTCAATCAATATTGTCAGAAAATATTATAACCACACGAGTCAAGGCTGGTTCCATGTTATCGAGAGTTATACCCTTAGAGCTTTCATTACCCTGGTTTCAAGTGAATGGATTTGCCTTCATCCCCTCCAAAGAATCCAGTCGAGAAATAAGGCATGAATGGGCCTTTTTCACCCATGGCTACACTTCACACAAAGGTGATTGCCTAAACTGGGCGGCACGCCTAGTGGAGAATGGAGTACCATGTATGATTTTTGATCAGCCTGGACATTATTTAGGAAGTTTTCACGAGGTTAATAGATGGGAAGATTTTAAAGATCATGTCCATGAATTATTTGGGGAAGCCTTCCATAGGATGAAAGGTATTCTTGATCATTATTTGGGATCAGGAAATTACCCAACTCCTCAGTCCATTATTTTAGGAGGACACTCTCTTGGTGCCTACACCGCTATTAAGGCCCTGGAACTTCCTGTTTTCTCCGATTTGTCGAAAGTGGGTCTAGGTATCGGAATTGGTATCGGGCAGAGACAGGCAACACATCTTTTTGAAACTGCTTTTTATGAGAAAACTTTGTCTATCCGAAGACAACTGGTTTCTCCCTGTCTTGATTCAAAGGTCATTTTCTCCTGGCTTAAGAGTGAAAAAGAAAAAATGACTATATCAAACCAACGAATTCATCTCATTACAGGTGAAGATGATATTGTTGTCGGTGCTGGGGGATTGGAGGCTTTTATAGATGTTCTTCAGAGAAATGGAAACATGATCACTTGGGACAGACCTAAACGTCTTCCTCATCATGAACCTGGGTCAGCAACTCCTCATCTTTATAGTTTTTTAAAGGATCATTTTGGCTGGAAATAGCCTTTAAATTTTTTAGCCAACCCCATTTTCCTGGACGATCAAAGGGGGTGCCATAAAGTTTTTTTCGAAGTCCCCTATTGGACTGGTTAGAAATGAATTCCTCTAAATTTTTTCTAGGCCATTCGTAAAACCATTCTTTGAGAAAAGAATAGGCATCTTTTAATTTTAATTCAGAGATGGCACGCTGAATTGGCTTTCGATTCCAGGGGCAAACATCCTGACAAATATCGCAACCAAATACCTCTCCACGTGACTGATTAAACCCATCAGGTGGCGGAGCACTTTTAAAAAGTTCGATGGTATAAGTTGAAATACATTTATCAGCAATTAATGTTCTGGTTTCGAGATTTATGGCCTGAGTAGGACAGGCATCTGCACAAGAAGTGCAATGACCACAATGATCTAAATCTATGGGAGAATGATCAATAGGAAGCTTTTGGTTTAAAAGAATACTTCCAATAAGAAAGTAACTTCCTTCTTTCTTATGAATCAGCATGGAATTTTTTCCAAACCATCCAAGCCCCGCTCTGTAGGCTAAATCACGCTCCAGAATTGGCTGAGTATCTACCGAGAAAAAAAAACTCATCCCCGGATAATCGAGGGCTTCACTGATTTTTTTTAATTTATCTTTCAGGGCGTGGTGATAATCTTCTCCACCAAAGCCCAGGGTATAAGCTGCCAATTCATGCCGCTCGTTTTCCAGCATCCATTTTTTTACTTTTTGATAGGAAAAGAGAAAGACTAAAGCTGATTGAAATTCAGGGAACACATGACGTAAATCTCTTCTTAAATGACGTCTCTCATCACTTAAATAAGATAATGATCCCTCAAGGGATTCATTCACCCAACTCTCAAAATGAGGAAGGGACCTTGGAACAGGTTCTTCCGTATACCCCCAGTCTAAAACCCCTAGTTGTTCCAGAAATCGATTATCAATAATTGCAGATTTTTTCATGAACTTAAGGGAATAATTTCAATCGCTCCAGTGGGACAAACTTCAAGACATGCCATATCTAAGGTACAATAGTTTACCTGAAGAGGATTAATACGGGTTTCATTGTTATTTTCAGAAGAT
>CANHIY010000021.1 GCA_947461175.1 Bacteriovoracaceae bacterium | reverse complement strand
CCAATTCGAAAACTATCTTGCCATCCAGCTCCTCACCGCCTGCCAATATTGGCGAGACCAAGGCCATGGCGTATGGGAACTATACTATCTCAGAGACCAAGATCGAAGAGAGGTAGATTTCATGATCTGTAAGAACCTTAAACCAGTAGCACTTGTAGAAGCAAAATCTTCTGAATCAAACTTCCCTACACCACTAAACTACTATGTTGAAAAACTTGGTATCCCCGGTTACGTCCTCTATCCCAAAGGAAGCACAAGACAGTTTGGTGAAAATAAATGGGGCATGAATTCTGCAACGTTTTTAAAGGGATTGATTCTGAATTGATCTGAATCCCATAAGCTTAGTGAGCAAGATTGACTTACTCACTATCTAGTCAACAAACCACCAAGGAAGTGATCTCTATGTGAGATACTTGCTTGGTGAGTATTAATCGGTCAAAAACTAAAACGGCGTTGCAAGAGTTGCTGATTTAAAGGTATCTATGTCCCAGGTAGCACCGGCGTGTCCAGAAATAAACATATTTCCAGGAGCGGCAAGGCTTAACCCAGCACACTGATCTGGACTGCGGGCGTGAGATCGTAGCCATTGTGTCTTAAGTACCCATCTTTGCCGATCAACTTTTCTGAGTTTGTTATACTAAAACCAGGAGTTGATCATGACCAAGAGAAAGAAAAGGCAGTCGCTGAGTACCTTGGTGGGGCTAAATCCGCCAAGAATATCGCGCAGGAGTTAGGGGTTCCTAAAGAAGTTGCAGAACGCCTTCTCCGGCAACAGGAAGAAATTACTGCTCTAAGCTCTTTATCTTAAAAGCTTTTTCTAAGTTACCCACCATCGAGTTTCAAGAACCCAAAAAAAAGCCATCGGCGCGAGGCGATGGCTTTTTATACTCACATATTGCTTCTTCTGTGGATTAAGCATTTGAAGCTTGGTGCCCAGCGAGGGAGGAAAACCCCCAGTTTTTTGAGCTATCTTGCCAATGAACTTTAAGTCTTTATTTCTCTTGACTTTCCTCATTGAAACCAATGACTTAAAACAGTTTTTAAATTTTTCTGTTTTGTGATCTATTCCATTCTATTGTTATCCGTTGTGCAGGAGTTTTGCCCAAATCTAGCCCAAATGTAGCCCAAAACTTTTTAAAAAAAGCCCAAAAAACCACCCAAGAATAGGTCATTCAAGAGTGAAAAGATGAATGAAAAATTAATAGCTCTGAGAGAAGACTAAGCATCTCCTGTAATAAAGCTTTTACGTATAAAAGCTAGGCGGAAATTAACCTAGGTTGTTAAAACTAAACCTGTCCCTGGTAGAGTATGGAAATTCACCGGAGTAATGCTTTCTCACAGCGTATCCAGGGTAACTTCCGGCCTTTATCGCTTCAATGAATTGTTTCTTAGTCATCATGCGTTTATTGCGGATATCAAAGAATTCTATGTTTGCCCCAGTTTTATTTTCTTTCACCTTTATGACAAATGACTTGGGCAAACGATTGATGCTTTTGGCACCCTTGAATCTGCGAGCATCATCAGGTGTGATAATGAGTTCACCATTTTTTAACGCTTTCAGAAGAGCAAAAAATAATTCTGCTCCTCTTTTGAACTTCTTGCCATAGCTTCTCCCGACTGAATTGTTCCATAGGTCCATATTTCGTGACCTGATTTCAATTCTCTTAGGATTTAATTCATTTAATCTCCCAAGCAATTCAGCTGTTCCATAACTGAACTCAATTACATAGACAGCACTCACGTAAGAGTGCCTAAGAGCATCTATGTCGTTATCAGCAAGACCATGGGACTTAGGATTAATTTTTCCGTTAGCATCTTTTGGCATTGGTTTGTAATGCTGGTCGATCATCAAATAAAGCTCGTCTGTCGCATCAAATTGGAGGTCCCAAATTTTTATTCCATTTCTACCTAGATTCATCTTGATGCCCCCCTACTAGAACACATAAAATGACACCAAGAAGTAAGACTCCGTAAAAGCATAAAAATCTTAATGTGTACCAATACTCATCTGAAACGAAGTCAAGGGGATTCCCAACGGTTAAGAGTAACAAGAGCGCATTCATCAAAGAAGTAAAAACTAAACATGAACATGTTATCTTCTTATGCTGAAGGCCCCATCTGGAAAGAGTGAGTAGAAGTCCAATGTTGCAAATCAGAGCGAATAAAACCATAAAAAAGGCAAATTCAAACTTAATGGGAATCGTTTCATATTCATGCCTGTACATTCGGGAAACAGGGTAAAAAACAAGCATAAATGCCAAATACATGTATAGGAAAGTTCTTACTTGGATACTTTTTATCGCTCTTCTTAGCATTGTGACCTCTAATCCTCTCCTGCAAAGGATAAATGGTAACATATTTGGATGATTTTTGCAGTAGGGTGACCGAAGCAGGATTTTTTCTGAATATGGCTTGGCAAATAATACCAGGGCCATTAAATGAAACTCCTATACTATGGAATCCACACTGCGAGAATTACTAAACTACGAAACTGAAGACGGAAAATGCCCGTTTGAAGACTGGCTTCTTGATTTGCGTGATTTGGCAGCAAGAGCGATTATCCGTAAACGCTTAAACCGAGTTCGTATGGAAAATCTTGGCAATACACGGGCCCTAGGTAGCGGCGTTTCGGAGCTAAAGATTGATTTTGGTCCCGGATACCGAGTGTATTACGGGGAGGATGGCCCGACAATTGTGGTGTTACTCTTGGGCGGAGATAAAAGCTCGCAGGAACGGGACATAGAAAAAGCAAAAGCACATTGGGAGGACTACAATGCCTAAACGAACAAAAAAATATGAGGAAAGCTTGATGGAGTCGTTACAAAATCCTGAAGAAGCTGCTGCGTATTTAAACGCTCATTTAGATGAGGAAGACTCCGAGGAAATGTTTTTACTTGCACTTCGAGATGTAGCAAAGGCGCATGGATTTTCAGAGGTAGCAGAGCAAGCCGATCTTGGCCGGGAAAGCCTTTACAAAGCACTTTCAAAAGACGGTAATCCAAAACTTTCTACTCTCAAATCTTTGCTAAAAGTAATGGGCCTAAAGCTCGCTATTGAAACTGATGAGTCAGACGAAAAAGAAGCTTCTTAATTCAAATCGCCCGAGATTTCTAGAACTGAGATGAATCAAAAAAAGAGCAAAAAAAAAGCTCCGGCGCGAGACGGAGCTTTTAAAAAACATTCACATACTTTTTAGTGGTGCCCAGTGAGGGAAGAAAACTCCCAGTTTTTTGAGCTATCTTGCCGATGAACTTTAAGTCTTTGTTTCTGTTAACTTTTTTCTTTGAATCTCATTACTTAGAACAGTTTTAATTTTTTTCTGCTTTGTGATCTATTCCATTCTATTGTTATCCGTTGTTATCCGTTGTGCAGGAGTTTTGCCCAAATCTAGCCCAAATGAGGCAAATTTGAACAACAACGATTGGTATGCGTCTGGTAAGCTCCACTTCCTTGCTTAACCTATCAAGTCAAACTAAATCCTAAATAACGAGATGAACATCCGTTTCTTATTCGACAATCTGCACCAAATTGAGACAGTTGATTTACAACTCATCTAATGGTATAAACACCATTAGATGAGTTCAGAGCTTATTATTAGACAAAAAATCACATTGAATCACAAAGATGGAAATCGCAGAGCAATCTTTGAAATGGTTGTATATAGCATACCAAAGTCTAAAGATTATCCAAAAGGGATTAAGTACAGAGCTTGGTTTTCAGAACATGGAGAAACACTTTTTGGTTTCGATAATCACAAACCCTAGGGCCCCCATCTCCATATTAGGAATACAGAAATTGGTTATAATTATCGTGGCGTTGATGAGCTTTTAAAAGATATAAAGACCATGATTGAAAAGGAAGGGTTCGTTTATGAAAATGAATAAAGCTTTGTTAGTAGTTGAGCCTTCAAAAGATGCTTTCAACAGGTTTGCTTCGGTTTTAAAACGCCCAAACAAATCAAAATATAAAGGTTATACCATTCTGAGTTTTCCTTCATTTGAAACGTTAGGGAAAGTCATTACTGGGGCCAGACTAGAGATATTGTCAGCGATCAAGAACGAAAGGCCCCAGTCCATTCAACAGCTATCACGAATTGTAGATCGTGATTTTAAGAATGTTTATAATGATGTGAAACTTTTGGCCGAATATGGTCTGATTGAGTTGAAAGAAAGTGGTGCTAGGAAACCTGCAGTTCCTTTGGCGAAATATAGTGAATTTTTGATTGCAGCATAGTCTATTTGTGAGTCTCAATTAAAGTCTTTCGCGAATTTATACGGTTACTACTTGATTGATCGTGAGAGTTTATTACAAAAATTTGCTCTAATTTATTTGGTTTATTACATGCGAATTGACGATCTTTTACGGCATCATTTTGTCCATTATCCAGTTGACTGAAATGATCTCTGGAGCCAGACCGTTTTAGAAATTTACTTTATTGATTTAAAAAAAGATAATTTAATCATGGCCAAGAAAAAAGTAACAACTGTTAAAGAACATCCACGAAAAGTCCCCGTTAGTAAAAAAAATCCAACAGGGATAACTATTGTCGATAAACATCCTCGACGATTAGATGGTACTTATCTTGATAGAATAGAAGTTGTTAAAACAATTAAGAATTATGATCTAAAAAAATTAATTTATCCCAAATCAGGTAAGCTAAATATATACTCTGATTCGGATAAATATGATGAACTCATCGCTATTTGGACAGACTACTTTAATAAAAAATTTCCATCCGATTCATTACTCGATCCAGATGTGGTTAAGGCCTTAATCGGCAGTGAATCAGATTTTAAACTTGATCCTCTTAACCCGGCAGCATTCGGTATTGCTCAAATTACAGAAGAAACATTTAAGGCCCTGCAAGATCCTAAGGGCGAGGTGAAGGAATTTATTTTTACTAAGTTTACCTTGAAGGATTTAAAAGATCCCAATGTTGCAATTCCCATGGCAATTCGTTGGTTGTTTAGGAAGAAGAGATTGGCACAAGGAAAACTTGGAAGAGAGCCAAGTGCTGAAGAGATAATTTTAGAATACAAAGGATTACTTAAGAGCACATCAAAGTACAAAGACAAGGCCTTGAAAAAATTTAGAGAGTTGTATGCACTTATTAAAAAATAATATCTTCACCTTAGCTCTCTTCCTCATTGGATGCTCAAGTTCCAGCTATAAAGCAATTGTAGACAAAGATGGTGGCGCTCAAGTTGTTGCTACCCCCGATCGTTTTTTACCTTACTGTGAAAAGGTCATTAAAGATGATGGAACTGTTCTTTATGGCTTTATGATTCTTTTTCTAGATGAGAAAAAAACCGTTGGAACCGCCACGGGAATGTTGACCACGCAGAAAGCTTGTTTTGAATGGAAAAGTGGAGTGCAGAGGATTTTAGATCAAAGTCATCAGGTAGTACTAGCAGGATTTGGCAATATTAACGAACCTAGAGTTGTAGAAAGGTTTTCTCATACTTTTGAAAAACACGGCACATATTTTGATAATGGAAGATCGATGGATTTTTTCAGTATTCGAAATAATCGAGGCGATTGTTTTTCAGTTAATCCGGATAGGTGCAAGTAATCCGAAACTACCCACTAAAAACCTAGTAGATCCACATCAGCATTCTGGAGTTCGTTTTAAAGTGAAAATTAAAAGGAAATTTTGAAAAGAAACCAAAAAAAGCCAGAGGCGCGAGGCTCTGGCTTTTAAAACTCACATATTTTTATGGTGCCCAGTGAGGGAAGAAAACCCCCAGTTTTTTTAGCTATCTTGCCGATGAACTTTAAGTGTTTGTTTCTGTTAACTTTTTTCATTGAATCTGATTACTTAGAACAGTTTTAAATTTTTTCTGCTTTGTGATCTATTCCATTCTATTGTTATCCGTTGTTATCCGTTGTGCAGGAGTTTTGCCCAAATCTAGCCCAAATTCAGATCAATTAGAACCAGATATTCTTGATGGATGGATTTTGACCTTTTTCATCATTTCCCTCATAATAATATTTTTTGTTCTGACTATAATGGTGGCCGTACCAAGGCCTTGAGAAAGGAAATGAAAAAAATTAAACTGACCCTGGCACCAAAGAATGTGGCTGATTCTCGTTTTGTTGCTTTTTCAGCTTTGGTTTTTGCACTAATTTTTTCCTCGTTAGGAGCTGCTGGTTCATATGGGACGAGGGCACAGAGTTTTTTCGTTTGGACTCCAACCATTTTTATTGCTATTTTTTTTCTTATTCTCACTCATCTTTTTTTACGAAAAAATTTTAAGATCAATTTCTGGGTTCTTTCCATTTTAGAAGGCTTCGTTGGATCATTATTTTTTGCACCTTTTGCTTATTTTATAGATGTATTTCTGGGCTTAGATCCTGGCCCCTACCTTTCCTTGAATGGGATAGTTAAAGAATTTAGTAATGTTCTTCCTTCAGTTGTCATTTGTTGGTTATTAATGAAATTGCCTAGATATTTTGGACTTATTTTTCCGGCAAAAATAACTCAGGATTTAGTAAGAACTTATGTCCCCTCCAATCATGGAAAAGTTTCTCCTGAGATAATTGGCACATTCTTAGAGATGCTCCCAAAGGAACTTGGTACAGATGTGATTTTTATAAAAGCTGAAAAGCAGTACATCATGGTGACAACCACTCTCGGCAGTAAACTAATTCACTACAGTTTAACTCAGGCGATAAATTCATTCGCTGAAGATTATGGATTTCGAATCCACCGTTCGATTTGGGTTGCGAGAAAGCATGTCTTGCGAATTGATAAAAAAATGCGAACTGTGACAATGTCAAACGACGCTATACTTCCAATAAGCAGAAGATTATTGAGTACAATTGATTATTTAGAATAACCACTCGTTCAAAATCTTTACCGTCAGTTCAAATCTTCATCTGATTTCTATAATTTATTGCTATTTTTTTAAAATCGTCATTTTAAAGGAGTATTTGATGAAGTCATTTAAGGGTTTACTTATTTTCCTCATTTTTGTTTTTTCGCTTAAAGGCCAGGCTGAACGCTGTGCTCCTGATATGCCTTCTTTGTTGAATTTTGCCTGTAAAAAGGGATGGGCATTACCTATTGGATTTGAAGTTGAGCATGGTGGTAAGGCAGATGCATCCAAGAATTATGAGACGGCACTAGAACCTGTGGCCATGCTTCACTTATCTACAAAATCAACCCAGTTTTTTATTGAAGGAGTTGAGAATGGGATCCGGCATTTTGCTAGTGATGACTTTTTATTTAGCTTAGCTGCGAGATACGAACATGGCCGGAAAGAAACTGATGACCCATCTTTTTTAAAGGGGCTTGGAAATATCAAGGATGAATGGATGGGTGTGATCGAAGCCAGATATTCCTTTATCGGTGATTATGACGTTTGGGTCGGTGGAAGATCCATGGTGGGAGATAAGGACATTGGCCAGCTTCATATTGCAGTAGTCGGATTAGGAGTTCCTCGCATGTCAAAAAAAGTAGATTTTGAACTACTTCTCTGGTCAACCTGGGCAAGTTCAGCTTTCCTGAACAGAGATTTTGGAGTCACGGGTTCGCAATCTCAAAGCTCAAGCTATGATCAATACTCAGCAAAATCAGGGCATCGTGCAGTTGGTGCAGGATTATTCACCAGAATTGATTTTACTGACAGATGGAAAGCAGTAAGCGAAATAAACTATGAAAGCTACAATTCCCGTCTCAACAAGAGCCCAATTGTAAAAAAGGGAAGAAATAGTGAGTATGAGGCAAACGTCTCAATTGTTTATGTGCTATAACTGAAATAAAGTTTTCCGGGATCGGCCACTGGCGATCGGTCAGTATCTTAATTGGAAATTATTATATGACATATACACACATATCTTTTTTTGGATTAATTTTCTATCAAGCTTTGACTCTACTTTTATTAGCATCCTATCGTTCTGTTAAAGTTTTTCAAAAACAAATTCCGAAGGGTGGATTTGCACCTGATGGCTCAGGAACCACCCCCTTTGGTCAAAGAATCGTGCGGGTGCACGCTAATGGATATGAAAATATCCCATTTTTTCTAGCCGTCTTTCTTTATTCATTTTATACGGGGCGAGCTGACCAAATTGCAAATTTCGCCATGATTATTTTATGCTCACGGATTGCTCAAGGATTGATTCATCTCTATTCAACAGAATTTAAATTCATCATGTTGCGATTCTCGGCTTTTTTTATTCAAATCCTGGCAATACTATTGTGTATCGCAAAGCTGGTTGAATAAGTTGAAATCGTTTAACTTCAAAATCAATTCAACTTTATTTATTATACCTTTATGATGAATTTACTTATTAGTTTGAGAGGGCCATATATGAAAAACATGACCTTTAGTCTGCGCACTTCAGAACAGACACCGATCAACAGAATTTCGATATCAGAAGGTCGGCGGTGTTAAAAAATAAATGCTTCTCCTTCAAGGCGAAGCTTTGGAAATATGAAGGCCCATCTGGATGGTGCTTTGTCACCATCCCAAAGTCTACTGCTAAACGCATCCGTGCTCTTTATCAAAATTCGGAAGAAGGATGGGGAAGACTCAAGACCACCGTAACTATAGGCAGCTCATGCTGGAAGACATCCATCTGGTTTGACACCAAATCGGGCTCGTATCTTTTGCCTGTAAAAGTTGCTATTCGAAAAAAGGAACTACTTGCGATTGGGCAATTTCTAAAAGGGAAGTTAGAGTTTGACAACGTAGCTTTAGCATTTCCTAAGCGATCATTCGCTCCAAATCGATCTTGAGTGGCACTGCTTTTTCTTCAGCGACCTCAGTAAGTCGCTCATAGACAGCTAAAAATTGTTGTGCTCTTGGATTCAAAGCATTCAAAGCGAATAAGCGTATATCTTTTTCTGTCGTCCACGCCATCCCTGTAACATCATTATTTGACCTTTCCCACTTGAGCACGGCCGGGTGAGTGACATCAAAACGTTCGGAAAATTGCTCAAGGGTCATCTGGTTAAATAGGCGAATAAATCTCACCTCGTTTCCAGTTAGTTTTGAAGGCTTAATAGCAAGTGCTTGAATGACCAAAGATTGAAGCTCTTTCTGATTCAGTGAAGGAGCCCACTCCCCTCGAACAAAGACAAGAGGGACATTGAGTAGAGTCACTGGAAATCCGAAACCATTATCGTGAAAAATTTTTTGAATTTTTTTCTTCATAATTATTTTTTCCCTCTACCTAAGTCAATCGCTGTTACAATTAAGACATTAGGGTGTATTAATGCGATAATTATTCTCAAATTTCTGTTATCAACCGTCTTACCTTTTATGGCATAGTCCCAAGAGCCAAACTCCACATTAAATTTGTCTTTTTTTGCTTCGTGATGACCTGTTTCAAGAACATACTCAATTTCAGGTTTGATTATATTCCTCTCACCCATCCTGATTGAAGCATGAGTAGAATAAATCAGCTGACCATTTTCAACTGCAGCTCTTACAAGAACCATTAAATCTTTAACTTTCAGTGAGCGATCCACATTTGAATTGTAACCCAGTTACAATTAGTGTCAACACAAAACTTGCTTCATCAAGAAATCGGGCATTGAAGAAGAATGGGATTGAAAAGGTTGTTGGTAAATTATTGAAATTTGAGCAAAAAAAAAGCCAGGGCGCGAGACCTGGCTTTTCTAAATTCTTACACGTGTTTTAACTTTTGACTTTCGTAAAAAGCTTGGTGCCCAGTGAGGGACTCGAACCCCCACGCTCGCGCATTAGGTTCTAAGCCTAACGTGTCTACCAATTCCACCAACTGGGCAACTAGGTATGTAAGAGGAAACAATTATTAAATACTGAATACTTTTTGGCAAGCAAAAAAATCAGGCAACCTTGCCCTTTTTGGGCCCTACTTTACCTTTGTTAACATCTTTAGAAATCTTATCCAGTTGATTTTGCAGTGCTGTTTTTTCCTGGCGAAGCTTATTTGATTCTTTCTTTGATTCAGCAACCTGTGACCTAGCCTCAGCAAGGTCAGAAGTTAACTTTTTTAGAGAAGTTTCCAGTTGAGTAAGTTTAACCCTTGAACCTTCTTCTGTACTTGTCATCGGTGCTTTTTGTGCTTTCGAAAATTCAGCCAACTTGTTCTCAAGATTGGTGATTTTAGAATGAGAATCCTTAACCTGAGTTTCTAGAATTTGATTTTGAATTTGTAGTTTTTTAAGCTCCTGATCATTTTTGGGTTGTGGACGAGGAAGAGGTTCGGTTCTAAGAGAAGAATCTCTTTCATCTGACATCTCACTCATGAATTGTTCAAGTTGAGACTTCTCTGCCCGCAATTGATTAAGCTCTTTTAGATCTTGGGATATCTTAATTTGAAGTTTTTCATTTTCCTTCTTAATCCCGTCAAGATGATTTTTTAATTGATGAATAACGTACTGACTTTTCTTTAGTTCATCTTTTGGTGTTGTTTCAACTTTTTGAGCCATTTTATTTGTAGAAAGTGTCGCAATCTTGACCCGATACAACTCAATCTGCTTATTTAGATTAAAAACCTGTCTCTCATATTCACGTATTTTGGGAGAATTTGAATGACTTGCTCCTGAATTAATTATTCTGGAGAACCTTTCAGACTTCGTTTTCAAATCAGAAATTTCCCTATCCTTCTTTTCAACAAGTTTCTTAAAAGATTCCCTGGTTTTTACCAAGGATAATTCACGCATTTTTATTAATCGTTCAGCCTTTTCCATTTCTTGAATGAAATAAGACTCCTTCTGCATAGATTCGATTTCAATTCTTTTTGATTTTTGCTCAAATATTTTAAAGTTTGCAATCATTCCAGATTCTCTTTCTAGAAGTGAAGATAATTTTTCTGCATCAGCATGATCGAGGGCTCTATTGGATTTTAACTTTTGTTTATAGAAATTCCGAAGTTCTTCGTCGTCATCATATGTTTCTTCTTTGGTACTCTTATCAATGAATTCGTCTAAACCAACATTTTGCATATTGGTCATTTTAACTTTTATTTCCTGAGCAATTTTGAGCTCGGTAAAGAGTGTTTTTAATTGGTGTCTCAGCCTCTCATTTTCAATCTCATATGCATTAAGCTTTCCCTCAATTTCACCTATCATCTGAGGAGTATAAGATTCATAATTAATTGTTTCTTCTGGATGAAACTTTAAAAGCTCCATCTTTAAAATTTCGGGGATGTGCTGGAGTTGAAAATTGTCTAAATCAAGAGATTTCAATTGGTCTAATGGAGTGTTTATGTCTCTAGAAAAATCAAGTAATCCCTTTTTAATACTAGGAAACAAAATTTCTCCAAGAGATCGTATTCTAAGATTCTTATCTCTCGCTGCCTCATCAATATTGTTGGCAATTTGAAAAACAACTTTTTCAAAATCGTACTTTTGATTATCAAGCGAAGAGAGCGACTGATCATCATCAAATTTACCCCGCACTGTTTGAACGAAGTCTTTTAATAGAGAATCTCCCTTTATTAATCTGACCTCGTCTTCCACCTCAAGGAGGCCTGAAACTCTAGAGATGGCCTCCTCTTCCTCGGGCCCCCCAGGTATCACAACCACATCATCTATTTTGGATTTGAATCCCTTAATCAATCTTTTTGTATTCTCTTCATTTATGTAATCAGGGATTTCAACTTTTTGAGAGTAATCATTTTTTATTGAACCAAACATTTTAAAGTTTTCCGGGGTGTCTTCATTTTCATAGAGAGCTATCGGAAGACCTCCTTTTAAAGAACTGAACATTAAGCCGCGATTTTCAAATTTTATCCTTTGATCCTTTGTCCAGAGAGCAGTAACAATGACTTTTTTTACATCGGGCAGGAAAGAAAAATCGAAAAAATCAGATGATTGCACGGCTGTGTTTAAATAATACTCTTCGGGTATTTTAGTTACGATGGAATTTAAGCTGGCAGAAACGTCCATAATGGATATTAATGGAGAGAAAAAATGGACTTGAACAGCAAAAATATCTTCAAAGACTCCGTAAGTGACTTCAAAGGGAAGGCCTGCCTTTTTTTTATTTTTCAAGCCAGTAATGTACATCATGAAGTGATCAAAATAACTTCTGATAGCAAGAGCATTGACACCCTCCTCAAATGCTCTTTGGACCATCTGATCTAAGTATTCTCCCGTATGGAATGGATTTGCAATATTAAATGATCCTGCCTCTTTGAAGGTTGGATAATTATCATTAAGTGAAATACCTCCAAAACTCTGAAGGTATTTATCCATAATAAAATGTCCCATAACTGTTTTAAACCAACAGTCATCGAGAATGAGGTTACCGTTATTAATCGTAAAATTCTGAAGATCATCGACTTTTGATAATGAGATGATTTGTCTTTCTTTTAAGGAGATTTCAAAGGATTTATTAATTAATGTATAATCCCCTACATCTTTTGTTATGACATGGGTCCAATCATATTCTTCACTGCTTATGAGGGGATCTACAACAAGTACTTTTCTTGAGGAAAAATAATCCGCCAACTCCGGCAGGAGCTCTCCAGTAAGATTGAGAATCGCAAGATGCCGTCTTGTCTTTTCCACTAAGAGGCTACCTCCCTTTGAGAGCAAATATAATCCATAACAAGTTTTAATTTTTTATAAACCCTGGCAATTGGAAGATCGGTTATCTTGGAATTTTTAAATTGTTTCATGTATTCCACGACACTTGTTTCAAAGTGATAGGCCTTTATTATTTCAACCATCGATTCAGAAAGGATTGTTACGGCTTCCCAATTAGAAACCTGACTCTTAGGAATGCCTCTCGGGAAACCACTTCCATCAGAGAGTTCATGCTGATAAAGGATTGTTTCGGCTAACTCAGAGTATGACAAAATATTACTCTGGATAATAAACTCGTAGCTTTTTTCGGGATGATTAAGAAATACCCTCTTTTCTAGTGCTGAGGCGCCGTTAGATTCAAGATAAGCAAGGCCTGTTCCTGGTTTTTGATTTTCATAATTGCATGCAACGGCTACATAATAACTATAATTTTTATCACACAGTCCGATATCGAGACAGAAAGTCAGGTTATAAAAGTCCTTAAGCATAGAGTGATGAAAAAAATTATTCGCCATGGCAATGATGACAGAAAACGCGGAGGCATAAAAACTTTTTCTAAATAGATATAAATCTACTTCATGTATCTTCTCTTGGGTATCTGGAGAAACGAGACAAAATTCTTCATAACAAGCCAAAGCAAAGGTTAAAAAATGATTATCCCCAGAATAAAAATCAAAGAATAATCGAATGATCTCTTCACACTTTTCTCTGATTTGTTTTTCTTGCTTTAAGAATCTTAGTTCTTTAAAAAAATTCTTAAACTTTTCCTTTACTTCAAAAGAAACGACTGGTTCAAATTCAAAGACCTGATTTGAGACGGCATATTTCTTAATGAATTCAGAATCTACAAAAATTCCTGGTCTCATGACGTAGAATTTCCTTGAATTGTATGTCACATACAAATGGCCATCACAGATGATCTTTTTTGCAAAATCTTTGATAGGCATTTGTATTAAATTTTTTTTCTGCTCTTCGGCCATATAATTAACCCAGTACTTCCAGATACCTATCGGTAAAACTTAGGGGATTATTGATGAACTTTTGAAGTTTTCTTCATGGGAATAAACTTACTCAAAAGTATCACCACAGTGGACGTATCTGATAAGGTTTTGTAAGCTTGATGCCTTCAGGAGCATTTATGGATTTTCAACTTGTTGATTGGATATTTATTCTAGGTTACATCGTTGTTGTTTTTGGCATAGCTATAAAGTCCAAAGACGAAATGCACGAGAGCGAGCTCAAAACACCTAACGAAATTGCTCAAGAAAAATACATGGCAAATAAATCCCTTACGTTTTTGGAATCTATTTGCTCCATCATTGCAACAGAAGTTTCTGCCCTTACATTTATTGGGATACCAGCAGTGGCCTTCAAGGGTGATTTTACTTTCATCCAGATTTACATGGGCGCAATCGCAGCAAGATTTGTTATTGCAGTAGTTTTTTTACCTAAAGTTTATGATCAAGGTCTTACCATTTACGAGGTGATGGCAAAGCAAACAGGTCTTCCATCGGGTCAAAGAACCGTGGCTATTTTCTATTCATTGAGCAAGGTTGTTTCCGTTGGAGTTAGGCTTTTTTCAGGCTCTATTATGGTGGCGACTTTTTTCGGTGTTAACATCTATTATGGTCTTGCAGCTGTCACTTTTATGACTTTAATCTATATTCAGATTGGAGGACTTAAAGCAGTTGTAAGAACTGATATGTTACAAATGTCTCTCTTTATCCTTGGAGGGTTATTAGCACACTACTTAATTCCTAAAACCGGGGGACAAAACTGGGGTGATATGATGACACTCGCTCAGGAAGCTGGTAAGACATCGTTCTTGAATTTCACGAATCCATGGCCCTTTATCATAGGTATTTTAGGAGGATTTCTTTTTGATATGTCCACTCATGGAGTGGATCAGGATTTTGCTCAAAGACTAACCGCTAATAAAAAACTTAAACACGGCCAATATGCCATTTTCTTTTCTTCCTTTATTTCGATTGCGGTAGGGTTGTTATTTTTAAGTGTGGGATCCCTCCTTTGGGCCTACTATCAAACTCACCCTCTTCCAGATGTCAAAGGTGCAGATTATCTGTTCCCCCATTTTATTGTTAACTATTTCCCACTGGGCCTAAGAGGTATCATGGTGGCGGGGGTTCTGGCGGCCACCATGAGTGTATTAGACTCAACAATCAACGCACTCTGCGCCACTTCCTATAACGATATCTTTCCTAATCGAAATCCTGAAAAAATGAAATTTTATGGAATCGTTGATTCTATTATTTGGGGACTTGGTATTTTAACAATCGCTATTATTGCTTCAAAAAGCGAGGGACTTCTTTATATGGGCCTTAAAGCTCAATCATGGACTGGGGGTACTCTGTTGGGTATTTTCCTCACGAAATTGGTTTTTAAGAACTATTTTAAATATCAACTTACTCCAGTAAGTGTTATTGGCGCCTATGTCTTTGGGATGAGTGGTGTTTTCGTCAATACCCAAATCCTTCAATGGGATTGGAATCTAAATGTCTATTGGGGCTGTTTTTTAAGTATGATCTTTTTAAAAATTTACTCTATCACGTCATCAAAGAAGTAAAATTTGATCTTACTTCTCCCTTGGGGATAGCAGAAAGAAGGGCCCTCGTATAATCCTCTTTTGGATTTTTATAGATGTTACTTGCTTTATCCATTTCGATAATCCTGCCAGCATTCATAACGCCCACATCGTCAGCTATAAAATTCACGACTGATAAATCGTGGGAAATAAAAATATAGGTTAGATGAAATTCTTCTTGAAGATCTAAGAGAAGATTTAAAACCTGGGCCTGAATTGATACATCTAATGCCGAAACCGATTCATCACAAACAATAAATTCTGGCCTGAGCATCAAGGCCCTGGCAATACATATTCTTTGCCTCTGACCTCCAGAGAACTCATGAGGATAACGATTAAGTTGAGATAAATTAAGACCAACTTTTGTAAAAAGTTCTTTCGCCATATCTAGTCGCTCTCGTTTGGAGTTCCCAATGTGGTGAATGTTCAAAGGTTCAGTGAGTATTTCAGAGATGGTCATCCTGGGATTTAAAGAGGAGTAAGGATCCTGAAAGATGATCTGCATTTTTCTTCTTAGGAGTCTTAGTTCTTCTGCATAAACATGAGTAATATCTCTACCGTCATAAATAATAGAACCGGTAGATGGCTCAATTAATCGGAGGATGGATCGTCCTAAGGTTGTTTTCCCGCACCCAGACTCTCCTACAAGACCCAGGGTTTTGCCTTTTTTTATGGAAAAACTCACATCATTAACGGCCTTAAAATAATCAACAGTGCGGCCAAAAATACCTCCCTTAATGGGAAACTGGGTTGTAAGATTTTTAACTTCCAATAGAATGTCGGTGGATTTTTCTTTTTCTACATTCTTGTCAAAGACGATAACTCTCTCCGGAGGAACATTTTTTTCAACTCCATTTTCATCCATGAAATCACTAACAGTGAGGAGTCTTCGAGGATTTGCCCCAAGTTTAGGACGACAGGCGAGAAGTCCCTTAGTGTAGGGATGTTTTGCTGTGTGAAATATTTCTTCTGCATTATTTTTTTCAACAATGTTTGACCGATACATCACGACTACATCATCGGCCATATCCCCAATAACTCCAAGGTCATGGGTAATAAACATCGTGCTCATTTTATATTGCTCTTGAAGCTTACAAAGGAGATCAAGAACCTGTTTTTGAATTGTCACATCCAATGCCGTTGTAGGTTCATCTGCAATTAATAATTTAGGACCACAAGCGATGGCCATGGCAATCATGACTCTTTGCTTTTGTCCTCCAGACATTTCATGGGGGTATTTATGAGCACTTTTTGAGGGACTTGGAATTCCAACCTGATTCATCAGATCAATCGAGAGTTCCCATGCCTCTTTGGATGAAACATTTTTATGAATTCGAACGGTTTCAGCAATCTGATCGGCAACCTTAAAAACAGGGTTAAGGCTTGTCATGGGCTCCTGAAAAATCATGGATATCTGATTTCCCCTGATCTGCCTCATTTGAGCATCGGTATACTTAAGAATATCTTGCCCATTGAAAAAGATTTCTCCCTGAGGAATTTTTGCTGCAGGTTTTTGAAGAAGTCCCATAACTGCAAGAGAAGTGACGGATTTGCCAGATCCTGATTCTCCCACAATACCTATGGTTTTACCCTCTGGTATATCAAATGAGATGTTATTTACTGCTCTCGTTATTCCCTCACTAGTTTGAAACTCAACAACAAGATTTCTCACTGAAAGAAGTGGTGAAGTCATTTCTATTTTCCTTTAAGCTTTGGATCCAGAGAATCTCTTAGAGCATCCCCCAGTAAATTAAATGCAAGAACGACTAAAAACATCGCAAAAGTTGCTCCGGCCAGCTGCCACCAAATTCCTCTGGTGAGCTCTAGTTTAGCATCATCAATCATAGTCCCCCAACTTGGCTCTCCTTGGACACCCAAACCAAGATAAGAGAGAATGACCTCTGATTTTATGGCAAATTGAAATTGAAGGGAGGTATTAATAATAATGATATGAGTCACATTAGGCAGAATATGAATAAAAAGCTTCCTGAAATGGCTTCCTCCAATGGCCCCTGCTGCCTGGACGTATTCTCTTTCCTTATGCTTAATAACCTCTCCTCGGATCAATCGGCATAAGGTCACCCAGCTTGTTGCTCCTAAAGCAACATAAACAGAAAAAATACCCTTTCCAAGTATCATGGTGATTGAAATGAGTAGCATAATATTAGGTATTGAAGAGAATGTGGTATAAAGCCAAGTGATGAAATCATCAACCCAGCCACCATAATAACCTGCAAGGGCTCCCAAAGTTACGCCTATGGGAATTGCAATCAGAGCTGTCATGAGGCCTACAGACATAGCAATTTTTGTTCCATGAAGGACTTTGGTGAAAACATCCCGCCCAAAAATGTCTGTTCCAAACCAGTACTCAGAACCAGGAGCAAGATTTGAGGCTCCCACTTCCTTTGCCCAATCCTGAGCGATCACTCCAGAGGCAGAAAGAACAGCAATCAAAGAGTATGTAAGAACGACGATTAAAGAGCCAAAGGCCCATTTGTCTTTTATGAGGCGTCCCAGGGCATCTTTCCAGAGAGATTTTTCTTTCATATTTTCACTTTTATTTAAGTTTTACTCTTGGGTCTGCAAACGTGTAGAGAATGTCTGTAAAAAGGCTAAGTAAAATGTAAAGAACACTCGAAAGAATTGCCATGGCCTTTATCACAGGGAAGTCAGATGAATTGAGCGCATTGAGAGTTATCCCACCGAGGCCTGGAATACTAAAAAAGTTTTCCAACAAAAGGGCGCCAAGTATTAAATAAGGAACCTGAATAATCACATATGTAATAATGGGAATAAGTGCATTTCTTAGAACATGTTTTAAGAGGATACTTAAATCAGAGAGACCTTTTGCACGGGCAGTTCTGACATAGTCCTGATAGATTTCATCCAAAATAACTGTCCGGAAGAATCTCACATCTGGACCAAGACTCAGTATAATAAATATAATTCCTGGCAAGGCCACAAAAGGAATAAAATTTGGAAAACCATACTCAAATCCAGAAATCTCAAACCAGCCAAATTTAAATGCGAAAAAATATTGAAAAAAAAGAATATACGCCAGTGCTGATATACTGACTCCGGCAATACATAGGATCCGTATAAAAAGATCTATGCCTTTCCCACGATAAAATGCAACAACCAATGCAATAATCAAAGAGAAGATTGTTGCAACAATGAATGCTGGAAGAGTGAGGCAGAGTGATGGATAAGCTCCTCGGAGAATCATTTGAGAAATTTCTTGTTTGGTAGACCAGGAGTGACCAAAATTAAATGTAAATGCAGATTTTACCACGTCAAAATACTGCTCTGTTAAAGTTTTATTTAAACCTAATTGTTCACGTAGCTCAATCATCTGCGCTGCCGTTGCATTTTTTCCAAGAAGGACAGCAGTTGGATCCCCTGCCACAAGATTGAATAGTATGAAAATAATAAAACACACACCCAAGAGAACAGGTATAAGATACAATAGTCTTCTAATGATGTATTTTATCATAATGCTAAAACTTATTTAACAGCTGTTTTTTAACTTCTAAATCCACGTTCAAATATTGAAATTGTGAATGATTAAATTCCATGTGTTTAAAGTTTTTTAACCATGCCTGAGTTAAATAAATATCCGTTCTGTGAAAACCTAAAATCCACGGGACGTCAAAGGCTATCATTTCATTTAGTTTCTCATATAAGTCAGTTCTCTCTGGAGAATCCTGTAAGACAGTGGCTTGCTTAAAAATTGTGTCAAATTCCGGATTACAGTAATTGGCCCCATTTGACCCAGGTGCTTGGTTTGGACAATAAAGAAGACCCAGGAAATTTTCAGCATCAGGATAATCAGCTCCCCACGCCATGGTATACATTTGATGCTGTTTTTTTGTGACTTTATTCACAAGTTCCGGCCAGGTGTTCATACCAATGTCAATATTGATCCCAATTTTTTCCATGCACTTTTCAAAAAACTCCACCTGCTGACGGGAAACGGTATCTGATCTGGTCTGAACAACAATTGTGGGCAATCCCTTTCCTCCAGGGAAACCGGCCTCAGCAAGGTACTTCTTTGCTAACTCAACATCATACTTAATGTAGGGATTTTTAAATTCCTTTTTCTGTCCATCTAGTCCTGGAGGAATCGGCCCCTGGGCCTCAAAGGCAGTGTTTTCATGAAAAAGTCTATTGTAGCTGGCCCTATCAAAGGCCAAGTTCATGGCCTGTCTTAATTTTTTATTTTTAAAAATAGGCTCGTCATGATTAAAAGCAAAGTATGTCACGTCTAACATAGGCTTCATAATAAGCCGTATTCCCTTTTCTTTGTGGTCACTTTTAAGAGTCCTGTCCGGAGTGATTGATTGTTGGATATTTACGTCTTTAACTTCCAAAAGATCATTTTTTGCCTTCATGAAGGATAGCCACTTAGGCTGAGACTCAACCATGACATGTACATTAATTTTATCAACTAGAGGAATTTTTTTTCCCGCATCCGCTAAAAGCCCTAACTTATCATCTCCCTCTTCCCCCTCTGAGGGATAAAGTTTTTCCCGGAATTTAGGGTTTCGGAAATAAGTGATCATGCTCGATTGCTCAAACTTGGGAAGAACAAAGGCTCCGGTTCCCACAGGATAATTAAGAAATTCCTTGCCATAAAACTCCACGGCTTCCCGGGCAACGACAAAAGTATAGGGCATAGCAAGTGCGTAAAGAAACTGTGGATAAGGTTTGTTTAATTTGATCTGAAGGGTATAATCGTCCAGGACTTTTAGTCCTTCTATTTCCTCTTCATAGTTTGTTTTTTCATTTTTTGAATTTTTAATCCTCCACTCGTTTAAACCAACCAGACGATCATCTAAGATCCACCAGCCTTTGGCATTGAGTTTTGGATCAGCAAGCCTTTTAATTGAAAAAATCACATCATGGGCGTTAAGCTCTCGTCCAATGTTTTGTTTAAAAACTGGACTATCGTGAAAATAAACGCCCTTTCTAAGTTTGAATGTATAATTTAGACCATCGAGGCTTACAACAGGGAGGCTTTCAGCAAGATTAGGGATCAGTTCATAGGGTCTTTTGAGTGGGTGAAATTCAAAAAGCCCCTCATAAACTTTACCTGCTTCATTGGCGGAGTATTTATCAGAAGCATTTATGGGGTCAAATCCAGAAATTTTCTCAGGGGAAATGAGATTAATTTCTCTTTCATCAAAACTATTTTCTTTGCTACAACCAAAAACTAAAAAGGTTATGGCGACTACAAGTACTAAACTTTTCATCTAAGCTCCTTAATTGAAATAATTGTAAGCTATCAAATCCCTATTTATCACTATTTAAATCACTATAAAAACTTGGTGGTGTTGGCAAGAGGTGCAATTTGCTACCAAATCAGTCGAAAATTTTTCTCTTTTACCAAAAAAGTTCTAGAGAAAATAATTTCTTTTTATTCTCAAGATCTATTTGGTTTGAATACAAGTAAATATCTGTCTGGCGAAAGAAAGATTCAGTAAGATTCCGGGAGACTATCTGAAGGATCAATCCGTCCTTAAGTTTCTTTGATACTAAAAACTCTTTTTCTAAGGCTGTTACGATAAACTCTTCCTGATCAAATTCACAAAGAAGATTCTCATCATCTTGTTTACAGTTTTTTTTGCCTCCCCAAACCGGCATGAGCAAAAATCTGACTAGAGACCTTAGTTCCCTGAAAAATTGGTCCGTAGAAATGATATCCTTAAGTTTTAATCGGTAAAATTCTCTTTCAATTCTTTTTTCAAAAGACTCTGTTTCATGCCCATGAAACTCTTTTCGTCTTATATTTGGCATAATCATAACCTCTTCACCCTGAAGAGGAATTGAGACCGCGAATATCCAGTCATATTCGTCGTTCAGTACAGTATCGATATGAAAAACATATTGTCTTTGATTTATGGTCAAACGTCCTCGTCCCTCGCCTGTTAGCCTCACAGACTTGAGAAGAATTTCTTTATCTTTAGTCTTAAGAGAAACTTCAGGCTTTAGAAGTGAACAGGAAGCTAAGAGAAATAAAAGAGATAGGAATTTCATCCTAGAAATGATGAAATTCTTTTTACTGAAATGCAAGAAAAGTATTAATCAATTTTATCTGAGGCTGGTATTCTTTCCCCTTCAATATCCTGGATCTGGGAAAGTATCTCTTTTCTTTCATTCTCCACCCGGACCAATTTGAGAGCAGATTCAAAATATGTTTTCGCCGTTTTATAGTTTTTTAAACGCTTATGAACAATAGCAAGGTGCCTGATTATTTCCACATCACCTGGTACTTTTTTAAAGGCCAACTCCAGCTCAATCAAAGCCCGGTTGACCTCACCTTTTTTAAAATAATACCAACCTAAAGAATCTCTTATATAGCCATCATCAGGGCTTATATCCATTGCCTTTTTTATGTACTCATAGGCCTTATCTAATTCTCCACCTCTCTCAAGCAAGGAATACCCAAGAAAATTCCATGCATGAGCATTTTTGGGCTCTTTATCCAGGATACTCATCACAAGAGCAGTAGACTCTATGTATTTTTTTTGTTTTTCAAACAGATTGGCCAGGTAATATTTATGCTGATTTGAAAAACCTTTCTCATCCTGAACAGTCATCACCGATTCCATTGCCTCTTTGTACTGTCCTGTCCCCTCATAAAAACCTGCCTTAATGATACTAAACTCTACCCGCATGTTTTTAAATTCTGAAATTTTTTTATTCACAAATTTTATAAACCGAGGAATAAATAATGGTTTGTTGTTTTTTTCAAATTCGATTTGAGCAAGCTGGGCGAGCATATTTGCTACCTGAACTGAACTATCAGTGTACAACCCACTTGCCGGACTTATCTGATTAAAATACTCAATAGATTCCTGATAGTCTCTCATCTCCTGTTTGATCACCCCAAGATAATAGAGGATTTTATCTGACTTTGGAGCTGCCTCAAGTAAATCTTTAAATACGGAAACAGCTTCTGGATACTTTTTGGCATCCGTATACAAAATACCAAGTTTAACTTTTAGGTTTAAGTTTTCAGGCTCAAGATCTATCAGCTTTTCTGCGAAAGGGATCACTTCTGAAAATCTCTCTTTAATAAAAAGAATCTGCACCATCCTGTTTAATACTGAAGCATCGTCTGGACGTTGAGAAAGATAATTTTTGTAAATTTTTATTGCGGCTTCGTGTTGTTCTCTTTCCTCAAGTAAAACACCTAAGGCATTAACCGCCTGCCCGAGATCAGGTTGCTTTGAGTGTGCCTGTTTAAAGGATTTCAACGCCTGAGGTACATTTCCCATATCTAGCTGAATTTTTCCTACATAATAATCATATATCCCATTCTTTTTATTTTTCATCCCACACTTTTTAAGTTGTGTGATTGCTTGTGACTCCTGTTTTCCTACCGCAAGAGATTTACCAAGAAATATGCAGGCGTCCTCGTTGAGAGGATTTTGAAGCAAAAGTTGGCGATAGATTTTCCGAGCTGACTCTTCTTTATCTATTCCTGAATAAACTCCTCCTAAAATAAGACCCACTTTTTCATCCCTGGATGTTGAGTATAACTTCTCCAAGACCTCTGCTGACTTTTCAAGGAGCCCCGATCTGATTAAACTGATGGCGTATTTTTTTTGAATAAATTGATCTTCCGGAACTAAAGAGAGAAGATGCTCAAATAGCACCTTGGCGGTTCCGTAGTCTCCCTCAAGTAAAGACATATTCCCTTTTAAAAAAAGATCCGTGGATAAATAACGAGATGCTGTTTCACTAGATTTGGCCTGAATAACCATGGCACCAAGCCTCTCTGAAGCAACTTTAAGGGCTTCGCGATTTAGATGTTCTAATTGCTCCGGAGTAAACTCAGAAACATGAATCTCTGAATTTTTTTTATGGGCACAGCTTGATAAAATGAGAACCAGTATGGGAAGTGCGGACCGATTAATAAAACTTTTCAATAAAAATAAGACATCGTTCATAAACATCCCGTGAGGCCAAAGATTCAACATAAAACTCCCATCTATTTCTCTATCGGCTCCTTTTAATTAGTTTCTTAGAAATGGATAATCGAACAATGCTTTGCGCAAAAACAGTCTTTAACTGTCAGTAAGTACCTAAAATCACGTAGCCGCTTAACATCATCGCAAGGAAGTTTTTACCTGCCATAGGAGATTATATTTTCTTTAGGATTTTTTATGACTATCTGGGTTGACAGCAAAACTCGGTCTTAGTAAAACCCAACCGATTCAGAAGGTAATAGCGCGCAAAAACATATTTCTTTTAGTGCGATGTTTCTTTGGATTTTAAGATTTGAACATTTTAAAAATATTAACTCATGTACCTTTAGAACGATTTTTTAAAAGGGTATAACCACAAATTAGGGGAATAAAATGAAAGACGTACGTATCATCAAGCGTTATCAGAACCGCAAGCTTTACGACACTTTCCAAAGCTGTTACGTGACATTAGAAGAAATTGCTCAGATTATTCGTGAAGGAAACGAAATCCAGGTCATCGACAACAAATCTAAAAATGACATCACTTATATGACTCAGATTCAGTTGCTTTTCGATCAAGAGCGTAAATCAACAAAACAGGGAAATACGGAACTACTTAAAAGAGTCATCCGTTCAGAAGAAGGCACTCTAACTGGGTATATTGGTAACCTAGAAGGCAAATTAAATCTTACTTTTGATATGCCTGTTGTGACTCCAATGGCTTCTGAAATGCCTGCATTTGCAGCTGCCCTTAACTCTTCTATGGAAAATTCTGCGACTTTGAACTAATCTTAGTTCATGAATAAAAAACCATCGAACATCCTACTCATGGCCCTCGTGGCCATGAGTCTTTTTAAAATTAACTCTTCATTTGCCCAACCAGCAAAAGTTTTTACTCCTAAAATTAAAACTCCACATACTTCTTCTGAACTCACTCCCTCGCAAAAATCTAAATCCACGGAGGATTCAGATGAATTTAAAGAAACAACAACTCTTGCACCCGCCACAAGGAAACTCCAAAGGCACGGTGTTGGATTTGGTTTGGGTCAGACATTTCTTATGGGGAATTACTCCAAGCACGGTAATGATAAAATCACTCTAGATGCGCTTTACACATATGCCGCGAGCTACTCGTTTGATCTCTTGATTAATGCTCATGTCTCCCAACATAAAGATCAAAATGAACGGATGAGATTATTGGGACTTAATAGCTCAATCAAAGGTCGCTTTGTGGAATATGACAACCTCTCTCCATATTTTCTGGGGGGCTTGGGTTTTTACGCACCGAGGGCTAAGAGGTCTTCTAGCTCAGGAACTGAGTGGTCTGATCAAAAACTCACCTTTGGTCTCAATTTTGGTGGAGGTCTTGATCTTCGCCTTAACGACAATTATGTTGTTGGCTTGATGGGGCAGTTGCACTGGCCATTTAAGGTGCAGCAGGATGATCAGTCAGACTTAAAGGGGTATTACTTCAAACTCCTCATCACTGGAATGTACCTCTTCTAATAAACTATCGCTACTCACGAGGATGGGCCATTTATGAAGGATACCAAACGCCTTTATATATTTACTGGTAAAGGGGGCGTTGGAAAAACGACACTCAGTAAATCCTTCACTAGATTATTAATGGAACATGATCATGAAGTGGCGTACCTGACATTCCAAAATCAATCCCTGACTGAAGGCCATAAGGGAACGACTAAAAAAATTCAAAATGGCATTCAAGAAATTTCTTTAGATTTGGAAGAATGTGCCCTGAACTACATTGAAAGAAGACTCAATTCAAAAATGATTGCCAGCTGGATCGTTAGAACTCCTTTTTTTAGGGCCCTGATAAATATGGTTCCAGGGTTTAGTTATCTTATTTTTTTAGGAAAAATTCTCCAAATGCAAAATGATAACCCTAGGCTCATCGTTGTTTTAGATGCTCCTGCCTCGGGACATGCCCTCACGATGGTTGAATCGACGACCAATTTTGGAAATATTTTTGGAAGCGGCATTATTTTTGAGGATACAAAAAAAATGCTCACTCTTCTTAATGATCCTGATTACACCAAAATACATGTTGTAAGTTTACCCAGTCTCATGTCATGGCAAGAGGCCATGGAGCTTAAGGCCGGACTTAAGGAGCGGACACCAGTTGATGTAGATGTCACCATAAATAATGCTCTTTACCCGCTCCTCGAACTGCACTTACAGGAATTGCCAGATGGTCTACGTCAAAAGGCCCTGAACGAAAAAAAACTAATTGATGAAAACCAAAACGAGATGCTCTGCGTTCTACTTCATTCTTTGTCGCAAGACAATTTAACTATAGAGTCAGATTTAGTTGGGTCTCTCGCAAAACTCATATAGAATATGTTTCGTTGCTCTTTTAAAGAAGGATCTAATTGTGGCTCTTTCCACCAAGTCATTTGAGATTTTTTGTGGGACAGGAGGGGTTGGAAAAACAACTCTGGCAACTGCTCGTGCACAAAATTTAGCAGACAGTGGTCTAAGAGTCTTGCTTATTACAATAGATCCTGCCAAAAGACTAAAAGATCTCCTGGGTCTAAGGGAAGAAGCTGTAGGTGAAGTTGTTCCAGTTGAAATCAATGGAGTAAAACTTCATGCACTTTTAATGTCGCCCGAAAAAACCATTCAACGGATGTCTAAAAAATATAACACTCCTGACCTTGAAGGAAACCGTATTGTACAAATCTTATCAAAGCCTTATGGTGGGATGAATGAAATTCTCTCCATGGTTGAATTACAGATGCAATTTGATTCTGGTCTTTACGATGTTATAGTTCTCGACACACCTCCGGGTGCTCACTTCCTAGACTTTTTAGAAAGCCTGAACAAGATTAGTTCTTTCTTTGATCAAAATTTCATCGAAATCTTCAGCTACCTTGGCCAAAAGACAGCCAGAGCTGGAAAAAAATTTTTTGGCCTTAACTTCATTAACAAGGTCATCTCTGGGGGAGTAAAAAAACTCCTCACGTATCTTCAGAGTGTCACCGGAGCACAGTTTATTGATGACTTTATAGAGGCCATTCATATTATTTATCAATCCAGAGAAGCTTTTCTCAAAGGTATTTCCCTAAAAGAAAAATTGAAATCTAAAAAAGAATGCAACTGGTTTTTAGTCACTTCAATTGAACAAGGTAAGGCCGAGGAGGCCATTGAGATTCGCTCTCATGCTACACACTTTATTCATCAGGACCACTATCTTGTTCTCAACAAGTGTTTGGAAAGTAAATTATCAAATTGGTCACCTCAAAATGAGGACCTGACAAAAATCAAAAATTCGCTGGAATTAAAAGAAATAAATCTAAAAAAACAACTCAAGGATCTCTTCCCTGTCGTCTTGGAGTTTCCTGAAGTTATGAGCCTGTCGCCAAATGATCATTTATTACATTTAACAAAAACCTGGAAATCACATGCCTTATAAAGTCAATGATAAGTCTGAGCTTGAAAAATTTCTTTGCAGTCATTGGGATATCATTAACGAATGGATAGATAACGAACAAAAGAAACTTCCTCAACCTGTCACCTCAAGCGTAGACATCCGGGAAAGTAAAATCAAGTACGCTCCTGTGGATCATAATATGTACCCAGCTGGCTTTAATAATTTATGCAATAAAGATCTTTTAAAGTGTGCCGACAATTTCAAAGAATGTTTTGAACAGATTAGACATGGTGTTAAGAAGGTCGGTATCCTTCCGGAATCCCATACTAAAAATAAATACTATCTTGACCATCTCTATAAGCTTAAGTCCACGATTGAAATGACTGGTGCTGAAGTTTTGATCTTCTCACCGGATCCTGAGCTCTTTAAAGAAGAACAAAAACATTGGATAAAACTTGAATCTTTTTCTGGCCATGAATTAATTATTCACGAAGGAAAAGTCATCGACAACATATTTAGGTCTGTTGATGCATCCGTTGAATTTAACTTTGAAGTAATTATTTTAAATAACGATCAGTCTGTCCCCTTAGATATAAACTGGGGTCATCTTAAAACGCCGGTTTTACCCTCTCCGTTTGTTGGGTGGTTTAGAAGACAGAAGATAAAACATTTTGATCATTACAAAGAAACTGCTGAAAAATTTTGCTCCCACTTTAAGATTAATCCAGATCTTATTCAGGCACAGTTCACCTCTGTTGAAAATGTAGATTTTAATACAAAAGAAGGCTTGGAAGAAATTGCTCGTGAGGTTGATAGGCTCATTTCTAAACTACCTGAAAAATCATCTGTTTTTGTCAAAGCCTCTCAAGGGACTTATGGCATGGGGATTTCAGTTGTTTCTAGTGGTGACGAAATCATCTCCATGAACCGAAAGGTAAGAAATAAAATGGACGTAGGGAAAGGAAATCTAAAATTCACGTCTGTGCTCATTCAAGAAGGTGTAGAAACAGTTGTCAAATATGACGATGCTCCGGCAGAAGTAACAATCTATCTTGTTAATGGAAAAAGCTCAGGAGGATTTATGAGAACTAATCCTTTGAGGGGAACTCAGGCGAATTTAAATGCCCAGGGAATGATTTATCAAAAACTTTGCTTATCAGATATTAAACAAGACTGTGACCATACGATTAAAGAGGCGGTATATTCAGTCATTGCACGACTTTCAGTCCTTGCCGCCTCTCATGAAATGAAAGAATTAATGAATCAGCCTACGGAGTAAAAGATGAAAGAAATGAAGTTTGAAACAAAAGTTATACATGTTGGAGGAGAGCCAGATCCAACGACAGGTGCTATTATGCCTCCTATTTTTCAAACCTCTACATATGTTCAATCCTCTCCCGGTGAACATAAGGGTTATGAATACACAAGATCCCATAACCCAACCCGTACCCGCCTTCAGGAGTGCCTAGCCTCTTTAGAAAATGCGAAACACTGTTTTGTTACGGCCAGTGGTCTCTCTGCCTCAAGCTTAATTATGCATATGCTTCCAAAAGGATCCAGAATACTTTGTGGAGACGATGTCTATGGAGGCACTTATCGACTTTTTTCAAAAGTCTTTTCTGAATTTCATGACTACAAATTTGTTGATACTACTGATTTAAATAAACTTGAAAATAAGATTAAGGAATTCAAACCTAGTCTTATCTGGATCGAAACACCAACCAATCCACTTTTAAAAATTTCTGATGTCCGAGCGATTTCAACTCTTGCTAAAGCCAATGGGGCCCTCACTGTCGTAGATAATACTTTCATGAGCCCATACTTTCAAAACCCCTTAGATCTTGGTGCTGATATTGTTCTTCATTCAATGACTAAGTTTATCAATGGTCACTCCGATGTTGTTGGAGGTGCCTTGATGTTTAATTCTGATGAAATAAAAGAGAAAATTTTCTTCTATCAAAATGCCATAGGCCCCAGCCAGTCTCCTTTTGATTCGTGGCTTGTTTTAAGAGGAATTAAAACTCTTGCCATCAGAATGAAAGCACACGAACAAAATGCTCTTAAAATTGCACATTTTCTTGAAAATCATCCTAAAATAGAAAAAGTTCTTTATCCGGGTCTCCCTACTCATCCTCAACATAAAATTGCCGTTGAACAGATGAAGGGATTCGGTGGGATGATCACCTTCTTTCTTAGGGGTGGGATTTCAGAGTCCACACAATTTCTAAAATCTCTTAAACTTTTTGCCCTAGCTGAGAGCTTAGGTGGAGTTGAAAGTCTGGTAGATCACCCGGCAATCATGACCCATGCTTCAATTCCTAAAAATGTGAGAGAAGATTTGGGTATTTTTGACAATCTTATTCGGCTCTCTGTTGGAATTGAGGATAGTCTGGATCTTATCAATGATTTAGAAAATGCCTTGGCGAAAATTTAATTCCCAGAACTGAAGTACAAAATGCTAATTTTTGTACTTATACCCCTCGCACATGAAATTTCAGGGTTTAAATTCATCCGCAAAATCAATTTTACAAACTAAGATTTGTGGATGAATTTCTTTTCTAATCTCTTCGAAGCTTCGATCTTAGGTGATCTAAATCAAATGCAAAAGACTAATCTTGGCATTTCGGACTTAAACCCTGAAAAATCAAGTGTGATAGTTATAGAATAAAATTTTGGAGGATATTGCTACAGGGAAATCGATGAAGAAGATTCCATTTTAACCTCCTGATTTTCTTTTATTATTTCTACATCTTTATTTATTACAGAAGGTGCAGGACCCACTTTTTTGGTATCATTTGAAAAAATATCCGGAACTTCAGTATACCTACTAAAAATGATCGCATCATTGAGGTATTTTTTTAAGAGTAGATAAGTACAGAATGTTTTTCCATGATCAGAAGTAAGATCATCCCTATCCCCTTGTGCAAAAATTAATCCATCATCTTGAATCACATCCATAAGTGCATAATACTGAGAACAAAAATCAGAAGTATCTTGGGACTTATCAAAATTTTGGCAAAGAGCAACTTTCTTGGCCACATCAACTCCACCAGTTGCGGAGGTGACTTTTATATGAACAGGCTCCCTGCACACATCTACAAACCACTCATTGGGAAAATATTTTTTATGAGTAACGTGAATGAGACAATTTTTTTTGTTAATGATAAACTCTTGATCCAAGAGCCCGAACAATGGACCTTGGTGAACCATTTTCATATCATAAACAGAATCCAAACAGCTTTTTGGACTAAATCTGGTCTGACCTAAAACCTGAGAGATCAGGAGTAAAAAAAATAAGTTAAATTTTATGAATCCCATGCCTATTAACCTCCATAATCAATAGCGTAGAGTCTTTCCTAGGCAACTCTCCGCTCACGTCTTCCTTTAATTGAAAAAACAATTCAGACATCAAATCTTGAATTGAATTAACATTGTCGGCCTTGAATACCGAATCTAGATCTTTTTTTACTGTTTTATTCATCCAGTTAAACGTAAAACCTCCAGAGAGAGCAACAATTTTCTCTCCTTTCTGCAGTTGGTAAGGAGCATCCTTATTCAACTTAATCTTCCCAATCCCCTGGCTGAAAAACACTACCTCAGAATCTGTGTGTAAAATTAATTTCAAAGAGATAGGATCAATTTCAAGAACCAGAAGATCATGCACAAATTTTTGTTTCTTAGAGCTATTAATTTTTTTTGCATCTTCAGATACATCATAGATAAATGTTTCAGGATTAAAACCCTCATCCTTATATCTTGACAAAATTCCCATCACAGAACTTGTCAAAAGATAGGATTGGCTGGAAATGAGAATTTGATAAATTTTATTTGAGGTCTGAATAAGATCAAAAAATTCCGCCCCTCCCCCATCACCGGCAAGATACTTATTAGAAAAAACTATACCTTTTATTTCCTGAGTTCTTTTAGGAATGAACGTTTCATAAATCTTTTTTGCCTTGGTCATCTCAGACTGAGCTGTTTGTAAAACTTCCTCTAACTCAAAACTAAAATGGACTAGTTGTTTCTGAAGGCTCTTTTGCTCCTCCAAAAGCTGCCAAACAAACTTGACCTGATTGATCAGAACTAAGGAATTCATTTGGTCTAATGAATAAGTATATATGCCTAATATTTTTGAAGAAGTAACAGATTCCTTTTTAATCCACTCTATTTCTTTTTGATTTTCTCCATCATAAAAAAAAATGACTCCTGTAAAAATATTCATCACCACTCTAAAATCATCCATCAAATCCGGGTATTTTAATATGGTTTGAATATCGATGAGGGCAATTTCATTCATCTTAGTAAGACTTAAAGAAGTAAAAGACTTGAAATTCATGACTTGAAGATTATGAAACAACTCAAGAGGCTCAGATGCCAGAGTGCTAAGCTCGTTTTTAAGAAAATTTCTTTCGTCAACAATAATCATAGAAAGACCTTCACTCAATTTATCAAAAAACCAATATTGCTTTAATTATTATATTCGTTCTTCACGAATTTACTGTTTATTTTTTTTAGAAACAACCGATCAACAAGGTAACAAGCAGAAGGATTTGCAACGATTCACGGAAAAAGAATGAAGAAAAATAATGTTTTTGAAATCCCTAGTCTTAATACCACTCTCTCCCTTCTCGGGATGGCCTCTCATATTCAGGCATTGAAGGACGAAAATAAGAAAATTAGTGAGCATGCTGCGAGAACAATCTTAAAAGCACTTGATCAGAAAGACTGCTACACCTTTGGCCACAGCATGAGAGTTGCTTATTTTTCAATTGTCACGGGTTCTGAAGCGAAATTAAATACAGATGAGATGTATGAACTTGAACTTTCGGCCTTATTTCATGATATTGGAAAAATTGGAACTCCCGATGCTATCTTAAATAAACCTTTCAGGTTATCTGAAGATGAATTTAAGATCATGAAAAAGCATCCTGATAATTCTTTTGAAATTTTAAAGGACTTTCCTCTCTTTGAAAAAATTGCTCATAATGTGCGGCTTCACCACGAACGTTTTGATGGAAAAGGTTACCCTTTGGGAATCAAGGGAAAGGACATACCT